>CAKTPC010000232.1 GCA_934590505.1 uncultured Oscillospiraceae bacterium | reverse complement strand
CAAATGTCCGTCCTCCTGTTCACGGTTTTCGTAATGGATAAGCAGATGTATGAAAATTATTCTTGTGACATTTTATCAAAATCCGCCGCGGCTTACAAGCAGGATGCTAAAAATAAGCTAAATTTTGCGTTCTTTATTGATAAGTGCAAAAAAATGTGCTATCGTACCTAATCATACAAGAATAAAGAAAGGAGCGTTTTTCTTGAAGCTTTCATCAAAAATGGAGCGCTGCGGCCTTTCCCCCATGCGCAAATTTGCAGGTTATGCTGCAAAGGCCGAAGAACGCGGTATTAAAATTTATCATCTGAACATCGGCCAGCCCGACGTTAAAACGCCTGACGTATTTTTCAAAGCGCTCCGAGATTTCACCGAACCCGTACTCGCCTACGCGCCGTCCGTCGGCGTGCCAAAGTTCCTTGACGCGGTGCAGCACTATTACTCCCGTATAGGCGTGGAGCTTGAGCACAGCCAGATCCTGCCCACCACCGGCGGCAGCGAGGCTCTGCAGCTGACGATGGCCTGCCTGCTCGACGACGGCGACGAGATCATCATTCCGGAGCCTTTCTATCCGAACTACCACACCTCCGTCACCCTCGCGGGCGCGACCATCCGCCCCGTGCCGACCGCCCCCGAGGACGGCTATTTCTACGCCGACCGCGAGAGGATAGAGTCGCGCATCAACGAGCACACCCGCGCCATTATGATAACGAACCCCGGCAACCCGACCGGCAATGTCCTCACGCCCGAGCAGCTGCAGCTGATGCTCGACATCGCGAAGGAGCATGACCTATTCATCGTCTGCGACGAGGTGTACAGAGAGTTCACCTACGGCGGCGAACACCTCACGAGCGCCCTGCAGTACAAGGGCTATGAGGAGAACGTCATCGTTATCGACTCGATATCCAAGCGCTTTTCCGCATGCGGCGCGCGCGTCGGCATGGTCATCTCGAAGAACAAGGAGTTCATGGCGCAGGCGCTCAAATGGTGCCAGTGCCGCCTGTGCTCGGCAACGGTCGAGCAGGTCGCTGCGGCGGAACTCTACACGCTCGACCCGAGCTACTTCGACGCAGTGCGCGAGGAGTATCGCCACCGCCGTGATACGCTCGTCTCCAAGCTGCACGAGATACCCGGCGTCGTCTGCGAGACGCCGAGAGGCGCGTTCTACGCGATGGTGTCCCTGCCGATAGACGACGCGGATAAGTTCCAGCTGTTCCTGCTCAATGAGTTTGACGACAACAAGGAGACTGTGCTCATGGCATGCGGCGAACCGTTCTACGCAACGCCCGGCAAGGGCCTCAACGAGGTGCGCATGGCCTACACCATAAACGCCGAGGATATCTCCCGTGCGATAGACATCCTTGCTGTCGCAATAAAGGCGTACAACGAAAAGTACGGGAAGTAAAAATATACTGTTATAAAAACATCGCCGCTCCGGTTCGGGGCGGCGATGTTTTATGCTCAGTTGTATATCCTGATCGTCTCGTTATATATCTTCATGATGCCGTGGAGGACGTCGAACTGGTTGAAGTCCCCGTAATAGGCGAGGTTTATCTCGCGCATCATGCTCAGGTTCTCGACCGGCAG
>CAKTPC010000231.1 GCA_934590505.1 uncultured Oscillospiraceae bacterium | reverse complement strand
GAGGCCGGGTCACAGGTGCTCCACGCAAAATCCGTGGAGCTTGCGATGGCAAACTCAGTCGTGATACATCTGCTCTCGTCGTTTACAGACGCGCCCGGCTCACAGGTACGCGCGCTGCGCGACGGCAGCCGAGCAGACTTTGCTGGGATAACGCGCAGCCGTACCAGCGGCGAAATAAGCCTTGCCGGTAAGGCGGCAGACGCTGCGGCGCTGTCACGTGCAGTGCTGCTGCTCGCGGCGGAGGGGATAGAGGTGCTATCCGGCAGCGCCGGCGACGGGAGAATAACCGTCCTTGTAAAAGAAGAGGAACAGCCGCGCGCCATGCAGCTTCTGCATAAAGAAATGATATTGAAGGCGCTGAAATAGAAACCGCGGGCTGCTGTTGGGCAGCCCACGGTGAAATCCGACTTACAGTCGGATGAAATATGTCCGCGACATATGAAATCCAACCTGCGGTTGGATGAAATCGCATCCGTTGGATGCGGATGTGGTGTCCCTTCGGGACGAATCAAACGCTTTAGGGCGCGCCTATCTTGATGGCGCGCCCTGTTGTTCAAAAGTAGAACCAGTAGTACCCGCCGCAGCGCGCGCGGTAGAGACAGTATATGCCGACCGCGAGGTGACCCAGCAGCAGGACGATGCCGAGCACCGCTTTCCATGCGCTGCCGCGGTTTTTCCAGTCTGTGCTCTGCAGCAGACGCATCAGCAGCGCGATGGAGACGGAGAACAGGATCGGATAGAGCGCGAGGCTGCCCCAATCAAAGTTACCGTCGTTTGCGCGAAAGCCCGTCTCGGTCAGGACGCAGGCCTCAAGGATCGCAGCGGCGTCACATATGACAATGAGCCGGATATGCTTCGCTTCAGTCTCTTTCGGCGCTTGCAGCGCAAGGGAATATACCGGCAGCAGCAGGCTGCGCAGGTACATTATGAGCGCCGAGAGCCCTGCCGTGCCGAGCAGCACCCGGAATGCAACGCCGGATGAGGTGCCCGCAAAGTCGCCGGAAAAGAGGACAAGGTACTGCCAGATGCAGGCAAGCCCCGCGGGGACTACGGAGAGCCCGAGGATAACATCATTTTTGAAATACCGCGCGCGGTATTTTATAAAGTCGGCAAGCAGCATTACCGCGAGCATCGGGATGAACGCGAATGCGAAGTTCGGCTTGAAGAGCGTCGCGATAAGAAAGCTCAGCGCCGTGCCCAGCCAAGGGAGAAACGCTATCCTGCCATGCCGCTTATCCCAGCAGTCAAAGAAGAAAAGAAAAACGAGCGGGATAAATGTACGGCTGAAGAGTACGGTCATGTTGTGGTAGACATTGCCGTTATATACGCCAAGGTACATTCCCGTCTGATACCCGGGGATGATCCATGGGCCGCACAGCGCCGCGAGCACGACGGCGAGAAATGCGAAGCTGCCCTCAAGCTCCGGAAGCAGACAGCGCACGAGCAGCCAGACCGTGAACAGCCCGACGACGTTATTTGCCGCAAGACACAGACTCAGGAGCGTCTGCCCCCGATGTTCGCCGAAGGTACCGTAAAGAAAGCGGATAAGATATGAGGACAGGCCGTAATCATTGTGCCCCATGGCAAGCTTCACATGGTTCGGCACGTCGGAGATCATGCCGTCAATGCACTC
>CAKTPC010000230.1 GCA_934590505.1 uncultured Oscillospiraceae bacterium | reverse complement strand
TACATCGTCTGCGGGATAGTGCTGCAAAGCTGGATACTGCCGCTCTACTCCATCGTCACCTACGCGGCGGCGCTGAAAACGATAGACTTCATCGTGGAGGGCATTGACAGGGCCAAGTGCGCGGTCATCATAACCGAAAAGCCGAAGGAGATATGCGCGGCGTTGGGCGAGGCCTTTGAAAGCGGCATGACCCGGCTCGACGCGAAGGGCGGCTTCTCGAACCGCGACAAGGCGATGATCTATTTCGTTGTGAACAGGTACCAGATCATCCGCATGCGGGACATCGTCCACGGCATCGATCCGGCGGCCTATATCACGATAAGCGAGATCGCCGACGTTTTCTCTGTAAACAATAACGATTAACTGGGCACACGCCTTGCGACTCTCGATTGACAAAAGCCGCAAGGCGTGTTATTCTGTCAATGCTCCCGCCGCCGGGTGGGGGATGAGCGTTTGCTTCGTATCGATAGGACATTGAAGATACGAATGCAGGCGCGTTTTTATTTTTAGGAGGAAGGCAAAATGGAATGGTTATATCTTGGCATCGCAGGGGCGATGGAGGTGCTGTGGTCGACATTTTTGAAATTCTCGGAGGGCTTCACAAAGCCGCTGCCGACAGCGATAACCGTCGCGGGCCTTGCGGCGAGCATGTTCTTTCTGGCAAAGGCGGCGAAGGTGCTGCCGATCGGCACGGCCTACGGCATATGGACGGGCATAGGTGCGCTCGGCGCGGTGATAGTCGGGATCATTGTTTTCAAGGAGCCTGCGACGGCGGGGAGGATATTCTTCGCGTCGCTGCTGCTTATCGGCATAGTCGGGCTGAAGCTCACCTCGGCGTGACAGTAAAAGGAGCACCGCGGACACAGTCTGCGGTGCTCCTTTTTGCTCGTGGGCTTCGACTTATCTTATGAAATTGGTCCGGTTTCCGCTTTCGATGGCGGGGAGGGAAACTCCGGAAGCCTTTCCGGCTTCAAAGCACTTGAGCATCCACGCCATATTACGCGCAAGGTTGCGCATCGTCTGCATGCCCTCGGCGTCCTGCGTGACCTCGCCGGGAGCGGCGCCGTGGGCGATGTTCCAATAGCTCGACGATACGACCGGCATATTGGATATGCCGAAGTATTTGTTCACCGCGTCGAAGGTGGCGGTCGTGCCGCCGCGCCGCGCGATCGCGACTGCCGCGCCGGGCTTGAAAGCGAGGGCTTCCGCGCTGCTGTAGAACACACGGTCAAGGAAGGAAAGTATGCGTCCGCTTGGGTGGGCGTAGTACACGGGCGTGCCGAAGATAAAGCCGTCGGCTTCCTTCGCCTTGGCGATGAACTCGTTCACGCCGTCGTCTGTAAAGACGCAGCCATTATCCGTACACCTGTTGCAGCCGATGCAGTCACGCACCGGGGCGGGGCCGATCTGGAAGATCTCATAATCAATGCCCTCCGCTTTGAGCTGTCTGCCTGCTTCCTCAAGCGCGTGATAGGTGTTGCCGTTTGCCTTGCAGCTTCCATTCAGCATCAGTACCTTCATGTCTCTGTTTCCTCTCTCTCTATTTTTTCTTTTGCTTCTTTGTTTTCAGACAGCGCCGTACGGCGCTGTCCTAATTTCATTATTGCCCAGCCTTATTACTTCTGGCTGGGGCCGGGGTTATAGTCACCGAAAATCAGATCATCTATATCCATGGTGTACCTCCT
>CAKTPC010000229.1 GCA_934590505.1 uncultured Oscillospiraceae bacterium | reverse complement strand
AAACCTTGCCAGATAACCGAAAACCCTTGATATACGGGGCTTTTCCGGTTTGTCGTAATTATACCGTAAGGGCATAGTTGCACCTCACTCATGCTGGCAAACGGTGTTCCGATGAAGCAGATTCAGGATTGGCTGGGACACAGCGACATCGGCACGACGGCAAACATCTATGCCCATCTGGATTATAGTACAAAGCTTTTCTAGGCAGATGCCATGCTTTCAGGGCTTGGATTTCAGACGGAAACGGCGTAGTTTTTTTCTCCTGTTTTCTCTCCAAAAACTCGGAAAGCCTTGCGGCACAAGGGATTTTCGGCATTGTAATTGCAGGTGATAAGAATTTGGCACACATGCGGTGGCTGGAAAAGGCTCGGAAAAGTCGTGAAATATAGTGAAAGTGTTCAATCAGAGCACTTCTGATTGAACACTTCCAACAAGAAATTGGCGGACAGGGTGGGATTCGAACCCACGAGCCCATTGCTGGACTACCTGATTTCGAGTCAGGGCCGTTATGACCACTTCGATACCTGTCCGTGTGCTGTGTAATTATAACCGATAATCCGGGAAAAATCAAGCCGTAGTTGTCTTTACTGTTCGAAAAATAAATTATATATTTTGTGTGAATATTTATATATTTAGCTTGACAAGTTTTGTGAGCAGGTGTATGATATGATTACAAAGGAGAAAAGGGACGGTGACTTATGAAGAAAACTCTATACAGTCTGATGCTCAACGACGAGGTCGTCCGCGAGGTCGATATGATGGCGCACAGAATGGGCACGAACCGTTCGGCGCTGATAAACCAGATACTTGCAGAATACGTGAACTACACTACTCCTGAGCGCAGGATAAACGACGTGCTCTCCGCGATCGAGACGCTGATGGCTCCGTCGCGCGAGCTCGTGCCGTTCTTCTCGCCGAACAGCTACTCCATGTCGCTGAAAAGCTCGCTGGAGTACAAGTACCGCCCGACGGTGAAGTATGAGGTGGAGCTGTACCGCGGGCATGGCGAGTCCATCGGCCAGTTGTCGGTGATATTCCGCACGCAGTCGGCGGCGCTCATCTCCGCGATGACGTCCTTCTTCCGCCTCTGGAAGCAAATAGAGGATGCGCACCTCAAGCCGCTCACCGGCGCAAGCATAGATTACGCGCTCTACGACGGTAAGTTTGTCCGCTCGATCGCAGCGCCCGATAAGGACTGCACGACCGATGAGCTGGCTGCGGCACTGTCGGAGTATATCAAGCTCTTCGACAGACTGATGAAAGCATACCTCAGCGGGAAGCTTGACGCGCACGACGTCGAAGCCTCCTATTATTCCTATCTCATAAACACATCAATTCACATTTGATGCGGGAAAGGAGCCTCATTTATGAACGCTCAGAACTACACTCAGAAAACCATTGAAGCCATCCAGACAGCACAGTCCATGGCCCAGGAAAACAATAACAGCTATATAACCCCGGAGCATCTGCTCTATGCCCTCGTCGATCAGGACGGCGGGCTCATCCCCTCCCTGCTCGGCAAGATGGGCGTTGACTGCAACGGCCTGCTCTCAGAGCTGGACAGCGAAATTACCGCGTTGCCGAAGGTCAGTGGGAACCCCGAGGTCTACATCTCCAATGAGACCAGCCGTGTCATCTCCGCTGCCGAGAAGGCCGCGAAGTCGATGGGCGATGAATACATGTCCGTCGAGCACCTGATGATCGGTATCTTTGCCGCGCCGAC
>CAKTPC010000228.1 GCA_934590505.1 uncultured Oscillospiraceae bacterium | reverse complement strand
TACCGGCGCATCGCGCTCATCCGCACCGAGGAGGAGGCGGACGACCTGACAGACGAGCTCATCGACCGCTTCGGCGAGACCCCGCCGGGCGTCAACGCGCTTATCCATGTGGCGCTGCTGCGCGGCGAGGCCGGGCGTGCCGGGATAACCGATATCTCCCAGAAGCAGGGGACGCTGCGCTTCACCCTTAGTGACTTTGACATGGAGAAGGTCTCGGCGCTTTACGCGAGGGAGGAGTACAAGAACCGCCTGCGCGTGGAGGCGGGGTCGAAGCCCTGTCTCAGTCTGAAGATAAAGAACAAGAACCGCGTTATCGACGAGGCGCGCAGCTTCGCCGCCGACTGGGCGGCCACCGCCGAACAAAGCACTTGACAAAACACGATGCTGAGTTATTATTGAAGTCAGCACCGAAAAATTAACTATACGGAGAATAACATGAAAAAATTGATAGCACTGATAATCGTAGTGTGCCTGGCCTTCTCGTTCGCGGCCGGCTGCGGCAGCGTTGACAGCACCGGCGATGCGGCATCTGCCGAGGTAACGGAGACTCCCGCGCAGGAGACTGCCGCGGCTGTCGAGACCCCGGCACTTGACTATGACGCGCTGCGCGCTCTCCATGCCGACGATGAGGTCGTCGCTGCGGTGAACGGCCGCGAGGTCACATGGGGCGAATATTACGGCTGGCTCTACATGAACGCGCGGCAGATCGAGAACTACTTCACCCAGATGGCAATGTACTACGGCATGAGCGCGGGCTGGAGCGACAGCGTGGATGATTCGGGCACGACCTTTGCACAGTACGCCATGCAGAGCACCGAAAGCACGATAAGGCAGTTTGCCGCGATAGACGCTTTTACCGAGAAGAACGGGATAAAGCTCGACGGGGCTGCGATTGCGGCAAGATATGACGAGCAGAAGAAGTCCGATATGGCGAGCATCAGCGGCGAGGACGGGACTGAGGAAGATTTCGCCGCAAAGCTCGGCGAGATGAACCTGTCCATGGACGCATATGAGCTTATGACCCTCTCGAACATCAAGTATCAGGAAAACTTTAATGCTCTCTACGGCGAGGATTCCGAGCTTGTCTCCGATGAGGATGCACTCAGTTACCTCAAGGAAAACGGCTACATGTCCGCAAACCATATCCTCATCATGACGAAGGACCCGTCTACCGGCGAGGAACTGAGCGATTCTGACAAGGCTGACAAGAAGGCCAAGGCCGACGAGATATACAAGGAGCTTGCCGCGATAACCGACCAGAGCGAGCTTATGAAGCGCTTCTCCGAGCTCAAGGAGGAGTACTGCGAGGACACCGGCAAGACCACCTTCCCCGACGGCTACACCTTCACTGAAGGCAAAATGGTACCGGAGTTTGAGAACGCTGTGAAGGCACTGAACGCCTATGAGGTTTCGGAGCCTGTGCAGTCCGACTATGGCTACCACATCATTCTCCGCCTGCCGGATGATCCTGACAGCGTTATCGACTACAGCTCCCAGAACACCCCGATGACCGCGAGAAAGTACTGTGCGAACACCGATTATGCCGAGCGTATGGAGACTGTTCTCAGCGAGACAACGCTTGAGTACGTCCCCGGATTTGAGCAGATAGAGCTTGCGGACTTCATAAAGTAAAAAACACCTACCTATATATAATAATGCACCGCCTGAGAGCTTCGCGCTTTCAGGCGGTGCTGCTTATATGCTTTTTCTCATGCGTCCCGCGGCGTACACGAGCGGGAGGAGCACAAAGAAGATGGCAAGGCTCACATATGGGACGA
>CAKTPC010000227.1 GCA_934590505.1 uncultured Oscillospiraceae bacterium | reverse complement strand
GCACCGGCACGACCGACAGCGCGCAGGACAGCCAGCCTCCGCCGAAGCAGAGCGACACCGCCCACAGTCCCAGAACGTTCGTCAGGAACGACAGCAGCGATACATATCCGAAGTGCAGCGCCGTGACCGGCAGCGTGAACACCGTCACCCCGGCAGACATCGTCACCGAAGCGAGCACATATCTCACCGGCCGGCACTTCATGCGCTCCGGAAGCTTATTCATCGCCGCCTCGAAGAGTTTCCCGGAAAAGCATATTATCCCGGCCATCGCGCCGAAGCTCAACTGGAGACTGATGCTCGCCGCGGCATATGGATTTGAAAGCAGGATAAGCGCAAGAATAGCCGACAGCGAGGTTACCGCGTCGTTCTCCCGGCGCAGTACCGGCGCCATCAGCAGCATCGACTGCATGAAGCCCGCCCTCACTGCCGATGGGCTTGCGCCTGTTATGAGCACGAAAAGCCACACCAAAGCAATACAAATGACGGCGCTCCTTCTTCCCCTGCCAAGGATGAATTGCAGCAGCCCTACAAGAAACGAAACGTGCATCCCGGAAACCGCGACGATGTGCATAAACCCGGCGCGCGACATTGCGCAGTAGAGCGCATCGTCATTATAGAAGTCTGACTTATCGCCGAGCATCAGTGACTTCATAAACACTGCCGTGTCCGCCGGAAAAATTTTCTCCACCCTTTCGCTCAGTAAGCGGCTCAGCTTGACAGGAATGCTGCGAAGGTCAAAGTCTGCGTTTTCAATGCTTACGGCGCTCTTTGCGCTTATTTTGAAGAAGATACCCTTGGCGTGGTAATTGTCATAGCTCTCGCCGAAAAGAGTATCGGCAGCATTTATCTTTCCGGTAAAGCTGATATAGTCTCCGGGTTCGGCATCCATAAGTTCCTCATCGGCATAGACTATCGCCTTGAGCTTGGGGAGCCCTTCACAGTCAAGCTTTATCTCAGTGCGGCAATAGGAACCGTAATTTATAGGGTAGGTCAGCACGTGGCCGCCGACCACAGCAGTTTCACCGGAACGGAACTGCGCCTGCGCCGCGGTGCGCTCACTATAGGCGGAGTAATAAACCAGCCCGAGCGCCAGAAACACAAGGGCGAGCGCCGCTTGACGCAGCCGAGGCATACGCGACGCGGCAAGAGCCGCACCGAGTACCGCCGCGATAACGGCAAGGGTGGTCAGCCGGCCAAGGGGCAATATGTAATTTGCCGCAAATATTGCCGCGCAAAAGGCAGTCGCCGCCGTCGCAAGCTTCCTCATTGCCGCCTCCATAGCAAAATACCGCGGAGGCAAAATGTCTCCGCGGTATTCAGAATCAAATCATCTTATCGCTGAACTTCTCTCCGCCGAGGATGTGGAAGTGCAGGTGCATGACGGTCTGGCCGCCGTCCGCGCCGCAGTTGTTGATGACGCGGTAGCCGCTGCCGAGGCCTTCCGCCTTGGCGATCTTGGCGATGGCTTCAAAGCAGCGTGCGACCCACACGCTGTTCTCCGCTGTTATCTCGTCAGCGCAGGCGATATGAGCCTTGGGAACAACGAGGATGTGCACCGGAGCCTGAGGATTGATGTCGCGGAAAGCATAGACATACTCATCCTCATAGACCTTTGCGCTGGGGATATCCCCGGCAATTATCTTGCAGAACAGGCAATCGTCCATTTCAATATCTCCTTTTTGAAATTTAATCAGTCCTTGGCGTTTGCATTGACGAAATCGTCGACAGCCGCCATGGCGTCGTCAAGCTTGAGGATCTCCTTGCAGCCGCCCATTGCGGAATCGGGCTTGCCGCCGCCGGAGCCGC
>CAKTPC010000226.1 GCA_934590505.1 uncultured Oscillospiraceae bacterium | reverse complement strand
GAGAGCTTTGCCATCTGGCCGTAGGACTTTGCGCGGTTCGCGCCGTGCTCGTATATGTCCTTGATAGCGCCGCTGTCCGCGACTTCCTTGACCTTGCCGACGATGTTATTGAGAGTGCCGGTGATGATGTCCTTATAATCTGCCATGTTATTTTTCCTCCGTTTCGTTGTCTGCTTCTGTCTGTTCCTTGCCGCCGTCTGCCGCTGCCGTCTCCTGCAGAGCGCGGTTGACGTAGAGCTCCTCCGGCGGGTGCTCGCGGCGCCCCTGAATGATGAGGTACGCCAGAGCTATTATCACAAGTGCTATTGAAAGCACCTGCGAAACACGTATGTTAGTTGCGCCGATATAAAGGCTGTCGGTGCGCAGCCCCTCTATCCATGTGCGGCCGATACCGTACAGCAGGAAATAGAGCGTGATGCACTGTCCGTCGAATCTGCGCTTGCCCTTCCGCTCAAATATAATAAGGAAGATCATGGTGCACAGGTTCCACAGACTCTCGTACAGAAAGGTCGGGTGGACATATATCGTGCTGCCGTCAGGCGCGATGAGTCCCATGCGGCAGAAGATATCAGTCTGGGCTCCGAAGGCCTCACGGTTCATGAAGTTTCCCCAGCGGCCGAGTATCTGCCCTATCAGCAGGCCGTAGCACAGCAGGTCGAGCATCGCGCCGAGCGGTATCTTCTTTTTGCGGCACACGAGCCATATCACCAGTATCCCGGCGATGACGCCGCCGTAAATGGCAAGTCCGCCGTTGTGGATGGCGAATATCTCGTTCGGGTGCTGAACGTAGTAATCCAGCCTGAACAGCACATAGTACAGCCGCGCGCCGATTATGGCCGCCGGGATGAGCCAGATCATCACGTCGTATACGCTGTCCTGATCTATGCCGAAGCGGCGGCTGTTATGCGAGCAGTAGAGTATGCCGAGGATGAAGCCGAGGCCGATGATGACGCCGTAGAAGTATATGTCCATGCCGAACACCGTAAAGTATGACGGCGGGTTTATCGTGAGGTTCCCGAGCATCGGGAATGTTATCGCGGAATCACGCTGGATGGTTTGCACAAGGGGCTGCATAGCTTTTTTACCTTCTTATTCTGTTTCTATTGTGTTGGTTTTCGGTTCAATGACCGACATTGCCAGTCTCTCGCGGCAGAGGTTTTCCGCGGCGAAGCGGCGGCACTCCTCCGCCGTGACCGATTCAAGCAGGCGGAAAGCGTCGAGCGCGCAGTAGCCGTCGAGAAGCCCCATCGCCATCGAGACGCAGACATTGTCGAAATCCTCAAGTCCGCGCAGTCTCGCGCCGAGAGAGGCGCGCTTGGCGCGCTCGAAGCTCCCGGCATCAAAGCCTTCGGCTGCGATGCGCTCTGCCTCGCGGGAGAATTCTTCGAGTATCTTTTCCGGTTCGCGGCTCTCGCCGCCGATGATGACCGTCCCCGTCCCGGCGGAAAAATCTGTCTCATAGTCAAAGTCCACGCTAAGGAGCCCCTCGGCGTACAGTCTCGTGTAGAACGGGGAGGACGAGCCGCAGAGCATTCTCAGGCACAGCGCAGCGACAAGGTGCTGCCGGAGCGGAGCCTCGCCGCGCTCGGCGCAGTCGAGCTTCGCACCGATGAAAAACTGCGGTGCGGAGACCTCGCCCTGCACGCGGCAGAGCCTTTCACGCGGAAGCGGAGATTCCTTTTTGCCGAAATCCGCCGTGGGGATTTCCGCGCGCTCCTTCGGCAGTTCCTCCTCCGCGATGCGCGCGACAGTCTCCGGGTCGACACAGCCCTCCACGCAGAGGACCATGTTCGACGGAGCATAGAAAACGCGGTGGCAGTCGTAAAGCGTCTGCGC
>CAKTPC010000225.1 GCA_934590505.1 uncultured Oscillospiraceae bacterium | reverse complement strand
ATAAGCCCAAGCTTATCTGCCGGCGCGAACACCGCGCTGCGCGTACCGATCACGAGCCTTGCCTTACCGGAGCGGACACGCTTGAACTCGTCATAGCGCTCCCCGACCGAAAGGCTGCTGTGCAGCACGGCGACGGTATCGCCGAAGTGCGAGGAAAAGGTCTGTATCATCTGCGGTGTCAGAGCGATCTCAGGCACCAGCAGTATCACCGAGCGCCCGCGCGCGAGCTGCTCGGTTATGAGATGGATATAAACGCTCGTTTTTCCGCTCCCGGTCACACCGAAGAGCAGCGCGGCTCCGCTCTTACCAGACATGGCAAGAGTGTTTATTCCGTCGAACGCCTTCTGCTGCTCATCATTGAGGACCGGCAGCGGCTCGATATCGCCGAGATGTATCTCCGGACGCCTGAAGGCCTCCTTCTTATACAGCTCGACAAAGCCTGTCTTGCACAGCGCGGTAAGCGACTGCCTTGACGCGCCGGTATGCCTGAGCAGATCGCGGCTCGGCAGGCACTCAAACGAGCAGAGCTGTTCAAGCAGCTCCGCCTGCTGCGGAGCTCTCCTGCGTTTGGACGCAGCATAGCGCGCGGCCTCCTCGGGGGAAACGCACAGCCGCGCCATCTCGACGGTCTTGTCCTGTACCTTTGTGCGGCCCTCGTCATCGATCCACAGCCCCGCCGGGAGCATGGCCTTTACCGCGTCATAGACCGTGCAGAAAAAGCGTTCTCTCATGAACATGGCAAGCTTTATCTGCTCCCGGCTAAGCAGCGGCTCATCATCGAGCACTGCCGTGATCGCCTTGAGCTTTTCATACTCGCTTCCATCCGAGACAGCGAGGATTATCCCCTCGCTCCTCCGGTTGCCATGTGAAAACGGAACATACACCCTGACGCCCGGTACAGCCTTTTCGGCAAGCTCCGGCGGGATCAGATAGTCATACGGCTTGTCCACCCAATATGTCGCGGCTGCGACCGCGATTTTTGCAACTGTCTGAGCCATACCGGTACGCTTTCCTGTCAGGCTGTAGTTTTATTCTTCTTTGGGCTCAATGCTGAGCTTGCCGGTATAGACCTCATCTATCGCGCTGGAAACGGCCTTGCGCTCAAGGGGCATTTCCTCTTCCTCTGCCTCGGCAGAAAGCTCTCTTGCGCGCTTTGCAACGAGGTTCACAAGCTGATAACGGCTGCCGATCTTGTCGACCAGCTCTGCTACAGGGGGATAAAGCATCATAATAATTACTCCTATCTGCCGCGTAAGGGCCGCGGCGCGCCATATTCAAAAATTGATTGACTGCTGATTATTCTTCCTTGAGGTAATGCTCGCGGCCGGCGTAGCGGCAGCTCTCCGCAGTGATTATCGCGGCAAGCTCCTTGGCAGCCTTTTCGGCATCATCGTTAATGATGATATAGTCATAGAAATCCGCTTCCGCATATTCCTGACGGGCGCGGATAAGCCTTGCCTCGATGGCCCTGTCGGTGTCGGTTCCGCGGCCTCTCAGGCGGCGCTCAAGCTCTGCCATGGACGGCGGGATAATGAATATTTTGACCGCCTCCGGCATCTTCTCGTTGATCTGGCGCGCTCCCTGCACCTCGATATCGAGTATCACATTCTTGCCCTCGTCCAGCTTTTCCTGCACGTAGGCGCGCGGAGTGCCGTAGGAATTGGCGACGTACATCGCATGCTCAAGCAGCTCGTCGTTTGCGACCATCTCATCAAAACGCTTGAGGTCAACAAAGAAGTATTCTTTACCGTCCGCCTCGCCGGGTCTCGGCTTGCGGGTCGTCACCGAAATGGAGAAGCACATATCGTCCCTATCCTCAATGGCCTTGAAAACGACGGTGCTCTTGCCTGCCCCTGACGGCCCGGAAATAACAAACAGCTTGCCCTTATCCTTCATCTTTTCCATCCTCCCCATTTTTATCTTCACAGCGCG
>CAKTPC010000224.1 GCA_934590505.1 uncultured Oscillospiraceae bacterium | reverse complement strand
ACCGCGCTCGTCGAGATAAAGGACTACCACAGCAACATCACCCGCATCGAGAAAAACGGCGAGGTCATCTATGACGCGGCACAGGCAAAGAAGGAGGGCACTGCTCCCGCATCTGCCGACAAGAGCCTGCTGAACGTCCGCGATATCTATGATTTCGCAAACGAGGTCAACCTTGACGACGTGCGCGACGTGCTTGAGAACCAGATCAAGTGCAACAGCGCCATCGCCGAAGAAGGACTCAAGAACCCGTGGGGCGCCGAAGTCGGCCGCACCATCTCCGAGGAGTCCAACTCCCTTGTCGACCGTGCCCGCGCCTATGCCGCCGCCGGTTCCGACGCTAGAATGAACGGCTGCGCAATGCCTGTCGTCATCAATTCCGGCAGCGGCAACCAGGGCATCACCGTCTCCATGCCGGTGCTCGTCTATGCAAGGGAGTACAAGATCCCCGAGGACAAGATGCTGCGCGCACTCGCGCTCTCGAACCTCATCTCCCTGCATGAGAAGCGCTACATAGGCAGCCTCTCCGCGTACTGCGGCGCGACCAGCGCAGCAACCGGCGCTGCCTGCGGCATCGCCTACATGCTCGGCGGAAGCTATGAGGACGTCTGCGGCATCATCACCAACACCATCAACACCACCGGCGGCATGGTTTGCGACGGGGCGAAGAGCTCCTGCGCCTCCAAGATCGCGACGGCGGTCGGCATGGCTCTGCTCGCTATGGACATGAGCGAGAAGGGGAGAGTCTTTAAGCCCGGCGAGGGGCTTGTCGAGGATAACGTCGAGGAGACCATAGAAAGCGTCGGCCGCATGGGCCGCGAGGGCATGAAGAGCACCGATGTTGAGATACTCAAGATCATGCTCGGCAAATAAGGCGTCATATTAAACAAGCGCACGGCGTTCTGCCCCCGCAAAGAGGGGACAGAACGCCGATTTTTATCGTAAAAGTGCATATAAATTCAAAGAATGCTTGCACATATCAAACAAATGGAATATACTCTACAATAGTGAAAGAGATTGGGGGGGAACCTGAAATGTTCAAAGAAACAATCGAAAAATACTATCCCGAAATGAAAGCCATCCGCGAGGATCTCCACCGCCATCCGGAGCTTTCGTATAAAGAAGAGAGAACCAGCGCTTTCATTATGGAGAAGCTGAAGGAATACGGCGTCGACTCTGTCGAGCGCACATGGATGACCGGCCTCGTCGCGCTGATAAAGGGCGGCAAGGGCGAAGGCAAGTGCATCGCCATCCGCGCCGACATGGACGCTCTGCCTGTGACCGAGGAAACCGGCGTTGAGTTCGCGTCCGAGAACGAGGGCGTCATGCACGCCTGCGGCCATGATATGCACGTCACCATCCTGCTCACCGCCGCGCGCATCCTCTGCGAGAACAGAGACAAGTTTCCCGGCAGCGTGAAGCTCATCTTCCAGCCCGCCGAGGAAGCCGCAAACCCGAACGACACCACCGGCGGCGCGCTGCACATGGTCGAGTACGGCTGCATGGAGAACCCGCATGTCGATGCGATCATCGCCCTGCACATGAACCCCGCAACGCCTGACCACAACTGCCAGTTCGCCATCAAGAAGGGCGTCATCACCAGCGGCTTCGATATCTATCGCTTCGATGTCCACGGCAAGACCGCGCACGGCTCCCAGCCGCAGAACGGCAATGATGCGATCCTCGCGCTCAGCCAGCTGATCGTCCTGCTCCAGCAGGTCGTTTCCCGCAATACCGATCCTCTCAAGACCGCTATCCTCTCCGTCGGCACCATCAGCGGCGGCAGCCGTGTCAACATCATTCCGGACTACGCCACCGCGGGCGGCTGCTTCAGATACTATGACAACGAGACCGCCAAGGTCATCCGCGAGAACACCTTTGCCATCGCCAAGGGCGTCGAGACGCTCTCCGGCTGCAAGGTCGATGTTCAGGCACTGACCGGCTATGCCTG
>CAKTPC010000223.1 GCA_934590505.1 uncultured Oscillospiraceae bacterium | reverse complement strand
CTGAAATTTCGTCAGCCTGCAAAAAGTGAAAAAAGACTCTTGACATATCAAAACCGCGCGGCTATAATGACGCCATCAACAGAACAGTTGTTGTAAACCTGTGACGGAGAGTAGTAACCCGGCATAACCATTGTGCAGAGAACCGTGGGTGGTGTGATCACGGTCGTATGGCGCGGGGCGAATGGACTTCGGAGGGCGGTTTGAAAGGGCTTTCGCCCGAGTAGATGCCGACGGAAACCTGTACCGTTATCTTTCAGGGCGCGTATGATGGTACGCGTAAGCGAGAGGGCGTTTTCAAGGAACGTCAATTTGGGTGGTATCGCAGGAGTGTGCAGCTCTTGTCCCATGTGTGGGACGGGGGTTGTTTTTTTATATCCATGCTCCGAAACAAGGCCGTCGGCAGCGGCCCCTCCATCGCCGCCCAGAATCAAATTCAGGCTCAAAAGCCAAATGGAGGAAACAACCATGAAAAAGACAAACATCATCCGTAAAGCTATTGTCGGCGTTCTCGCCGCTGTAATGTGCCTCGCCCTCGCCGCCTGCGGCAGCGAAGCTTCAGCACCCGCGTCAGATTCCGCGGCAGACACCCAGGCAAAGACGACCTACACCATCGGCCTGTGCAACTATGTGGACGACGCTTCCCTCAACCAGATCGTCGACAACATCCGGACCCGACTTGCCGAGATAGGCGAAGAGAAGGGCGTGGAGTTCAACGTCCTCTACGATAACTGCAATGCCGACGCAAGCGTTATGGAGCAAATAATCTCCGACTACCTCGCCGATAAGGTCGACATTATGATCGGCGTTGCAACGCCCGTCGCAATGCGTATGCAGACCGCAACCGAGGACAGCAAGACTCCCGTCGTGTTCTCCGCGGTGTCCGACCCCGTCGGTGCGGGACTCGTTGAATCTCTTGAAGCCCCCGGCGCGAACATCACCGGCACTTCCGACTACCTCGATACCGACGCGATAATGAACCTTATCTTCGCCCTTGACCCCGATGCTGAGACCATCGGCTTGCTGTACGACCAGGGACAGGATTCCTCCGCAGCCCCCATCGCGAAGGCGAAGGAATACCTCGATAGCAAGGGCGTCAAGTACATCGAGCGCACCGGCACCACGACGGACGAAGTCATGCTCGCTGCCGACGCTCTGGTCGCCGACAAGGTCGACGCAGTATTCACCCCGACCGACAACACCATCATGACCGCTGAGCTTGCCATCTATGAGACCTTCGCCAAGGCAGGCATCCCGCAGTACACCGGCGCTGACTCCTTTGCCCTCAACGGCGCGTTCCTCGGCTACGGCGTTGATTACGCAAACCTTGGCGTTGAGACCGCAAACATGGTCGCCCAGATACTCCTCGACGGTGCCGACCCAGCATCCACCCCGGTAATGACTTTCGATAACGGCACCGCTACCATAAACACCGATATCTGCGCCGAGCTCGGCTATGATTACGCAGACGTCGAAGCTGCATTTACCTCCCTCTGCTCCCGCATCGTGACCCTCACCACCGCCGAGAGCTTTGACGACATTAAGTAATATCACACCGCATCATACCAAACGCGCAGACCCGGCGGTATGCCGGTTCTGCGCGTACCATAAATTGAGATAAAAAGAGGACGAGTATGGAAATTTCAACTATCCTGTCTCTCGGACAGACCGCGCTTGAGCTGGGGCTTATCTGCTCACTGACGGTGCTGGCATTGTTTTTGAGCTATACGATGCTGAACGTGTGCGACCTGTCGACCGACGGCTGCTTCACTCTCGGCGCGGCAGTCGGTGCGGCTGTGGCGATCGCCGGGCACCCATGGCTCTCGCTCGGCGCGGCAATGGCAGCCGGTATCTGCTCCGGCTTCATCGTGGCGATCCTTCAGACGCGCATGGGAGTGAACAGCCTGCTTGCCGGCATCATCGTGAACACCGCGCTCTATTCCATAAACATTGCGGTCATGGGCGGCTCGTCGCTCCTGAACCTCAATAAGAC
>CAKTPC010000222.1 GCA_934590505.1 uncultured Oscillospiraceae bacterium | reverse complement strand
ATCTCCGGCGGCAAGGACTCCATGCTGCTGGCAAAGCTCATGCAGCAGCTGCAAAAGCACAGCGACTTTCCGTTTGAGCTTGTGTTCCTCGTGATGGATCCGGGCTACAACGAGCTTAACCGCCAAAAAATCGAAAGCAACGCAGCACTTCTGAATATTCCCATCACGATCTTCGAGAGCGACATTTTTGAAGTTGCGGACAGCGCCGGCAAGTCCCCCTGCTATCTCTGCGCCCGCATGCGCCGGGGCTATCTGTATAGCCGCGCACAGGAGCTCGGCTGCAATAAGATCGCTCTTGGGCACCATTTCAACGACGTGGTAGAGACCACGCTCATCAGCATGTTTTACGGCTCTCAGCTTCAGGCCATGCTGCCGAAGCTGCACAGTGCAAACTTCGAGGGCATGACTCTGATCCGCCCGCTCTACTGCGTGCATGAGGACGACATCATCGCCTGGGCGCACGATAACTCCCTTGAGTTCATCCAGTGTGCCTGCCGCCTTACGGAAAGGAGCGCCGCGGATACCGGAAACGTCAACGTCTCGAAGCGGAAGGAGATCAAGCTTCTGCTGCGCCGTCTGCGTCAGGGCAACCCGAACATTGAAAAGAGCATCTTCAACAGCATCCACGCCGTCGCCCTCGATACGATGCCCGGCTTCAAGACCGACGGTGTCGAGCACAGCTTCCTTGAGCGCTTCAACGCAATACAATCTGCAGAGGACGAGTAATATAACGCAAAAGCAGCAGCGCCGTTACGATCACGGAACGATCGTAACGGCGCTTTAATATTTTGCACAGGCTCGTCATAGGATGTACCAAAAGGAGTGATGAAAAAGTGACGGTGCAAAAAAGTATTTTCCGCAGGTACAGACGCGTGCTGTCCGCCTTGGGTACGCTGCTGATAGTCGTGCTCATATTCTGGACGGTGAATAGCCCGGCGATCGTTGGGGTCTCAGCCTCCAACCGGCAGCTGCCGGTATACTGCGTGCAGCGCGACGACAAGGTCGTCGCCATGTCCTTTGACGCCGCGTGGGGCAATGAGGACACGCAGACCCTCATAGACATTCTCAACAAGTACGGCATAAACACGACCTTTTTTGTCGTCGGCGACTGGGTGGATAAATACCCGGAATCCGTCCGCGCGCTCGCTGAAAACGGCAACGAGATAATGAACCATTCCTCCACGCACTCACACTTCTCACAGCTGAGCCATAGCGACATCATTGCCGACATAACCGCCTGCAACGAGAAGATAGCCGAGCTGACCGGCGTCACGCCCACGCTCTTCCGCTGCCCCTACGGAGAATACGACGACCATGTGATAAACGCCGTGAACAGCATGGGCATGACGGCAATACAGTGGGACGTGGACAGTCTCGACTGGAAAGGCATTTCCGCCGCCGAGATACAAAAGCGTGTGCTCAATAAGGTCCAGCCCGGCAGCATCATTCTTTTCCATAACGCTGCGGAGAACACTCCTGAGGCGCTCCCCGGCATTATCGAATCGCTGCTTGCTGACGGCTATACTATTGTCCCGATCTCAAAAATACTGCTGAGCGGCGAATACTACATAGACAACACAGGCCGCCAATGCGGGAAATAAGGCGAAGGAAAAAGCGCGTATGGGTGCCCTATGCCCATCGCGCTTTTACTGTTGTCACGCCCCGTAGAAGCCGAGATCGTTCTTCGCGACGTCCATGATCCGATGCGTCTGCTCAATTGCAGAATCAAGGTCTTTATTCATAAGCGCCGAAAACAGCGCAAGCTTTATTTCATACAGCTTCTTCACGCCGCTGCGCTTGCAGTATAGCGACCAGAGGTATTCCCCCTGCGGCTTGAAGGAATAGTACAGCAGCGGCAGCAGCACATTGCCTGACATTATCGCAAGCTCATGGTGGAAGCTGAATACCCGCTCCGCGGCCTCGTCGGCATTGCGCGCATCGCGAATGCTGTCAAGGATCGGGCTGAGCCGTTCAAGCTCGGCTACATCGTTCTTCTCGCACACAAGGCGCAGGCACAGGCA
>CAKTPC010000221.1 GCA_934590505.1 uncultured Oscillospiraceae bacterium | reverse complement strand
TCACTTTCTTAAAAAATACCAGATTCAGAACTTCCGGCACATCAATACCTGTGTCCAGCATATCAACAGAAATTGCAATCTGAGGCATCTTCTTCGAATCAGAAAACTCGTCAATCGCACTCTGTGCATAGGTCATATAGTTATCAATTACTTTCGCATAATCTGGAAGATGTGGATACTCTTTATTAAAAACTTCCAGTATCTTCTCAGCATGATCATGATTCTTTGCAAAAATAATAGTCTTGCCAAGTTTCTGTCCATAATCAATCTTAATGCCATCTGTCATTAAAATATTTAAAACCTGTTTTATGGTATCTTCATTGAATATCCATGTATTAAGCACTGAGGAATTTATTGATTCTGGCAAATTTCCATGTTCATCCTCAAAAGTTTCCTCATATGCTTCCTTGTCTTCTTCTGACAGTTCATCATATACAATTCCCTGTTCTATAAATTTAAGCTTTGACTCAACAGAGACATAATCAACAAGATATCCGTCTTTTACAGCCTGCGCCAGATCATATCCATATGTCGGAACACCATTTTCCAGTTCAAAAACTTCATATGTGTTTTTGTCAATTTCATCTTTTGGTGTCGCTGTCAATCCAACCAATGGAGCATCAAAATAATTGAAAATATCGCGGTATTTATTGTAGACCGAGCGGTGCGCCTCGTCGCAGATCACGAGATCGAAATGCCCGCAGGTAAAGAGCTTTCCCTCCTCGTCCTGCGCGCTGTCGATGACGTTGTACATAGTCTGGTAGGTAGAAAAGACGCAGTGCGCGGTATAGTTATCCTTCTCCTCACAGAGATTTGTGACGGAAAGATCGGGCAGCAGATTTACAAAGCTGCGTTTGGCCTGCGTGACAAGACTGCTGCGGTCGGCGAGAAACAGAATGTTCTTTACCCACCCGTGCCGGAGCAGCACATCGCACAGCGCAATGACCGTCCGCGTCTTGCCGGAGCCGGTCGCCATGACCAGAAGAGCCTTGCGGCGGTTTCGGGCAAAGGCATCGCAGACCGCTTTGATCGCGCCCTCCTGATAGTACCGTCCGGCAATGGCGCGGTCCACCATGGCGTTTTTCAGGCTCGTCCGCATGGTCTGGAGATTGAACAGCTTTTCCAGATCGCGCTTGGAGTAAATGGCGGCGCACCGGCGCTCGGGGTATAGATTGTCCGTAATGCGCGTTTCAAAGCCGTTGGTCAGAAAAATGACTGGGCGGCGGTGGTATTTCTTTTCCAGCAGGTCGGCGTAGAGCTTGGCCTGTTGACGGCCTTTCGCCACATCCACGCAGGTGCGTTTCGCTTCGATCACCGCCAGCGGGCGGCCGTCGTCGCCGTAGAGCACATAGTCCGCGTAGCCGACGTCGCTTTTGTTCGGCATGCCGGGCAGTTCCACTTCGTTGAGCCAGTCCTGCCCCTCCGTCCATCCGGCGTCGGCGAGCATGGTGTCGATGTAGAGCTTGCGGGTCTTGTATTCGGAAAGATCGAGCGGCTTCGGCACATAGGTCGGCTGCTGCGCAGCGCGGCGGGCGGTGAGCTCCTCCTTGAGCGCGGCGTTCTCCGCCATGAGCGATGCAAGGTCGGACTCCGGCACTTCCGGCGCCGGGACAGCGGGAGTCTCGGCGGGCTGCGTCAGCAGAGAGCGGTCAAAATGGCTCTCGGTATAGTTTTCGCCGTAACAATAAGCCACGAAGTCCAGAAACACATAGAGGTTTTCCAAACACAGCGCCGCCTGCTCCTCGGTGATCTTTTTGCCGGTGTGGGCGGCGTTGTTGCCCGCGCGGCGGATAAAGTCCATCCGGCGCCAGATATCCGCGCCGACGATGTCGCGGAAATCCTCGGCATTCATAAGGCTGACGAGCGTATCCTGATACGGCATGACCAGTGCTTTGTCCACGGAGTACATCCACTTCACGGCAAATTCCATCGCCCGCCGGCAGTTGAGCACGCAGGCGGAGGGATCGATATGTAAGATCCGCTCGGCGGCGACCGCCACGGAAGCGAAGGGTTCAAATTCCGCGGCGGAGAGGAATTTGTCAAAGTTGGTCATGGTAACCGCTCC
>CAKTPC010000220.1 GCA_934590505.1 uncultured Oscillospiraceae bacterium | reverse complement strand
TTCATGGAGTAGTCAATAAAGCTCAGCTCCAGATTGCCGGAGTAGTCAGTTACGGAATCAACATCCTTAAAGACCTCTCTCAGACCCGTTTCCAAAAACCACTTGTAGGAACTCTTCTGGATTTCCAGCAGATTGGGCATCTCCCTGATCTCCTGGGTGCGGGCAAAGCTTTTTCTCAAAGTCTTGCCGTAGAGGACATCTTTTGGCATTGGCGCACTCTCCTTATAAGTAATTGCAAACGCCCGGCTGTGTTGTCAGACTCTTTGCAGCCGGTGTTGATTTAACACTGCGGCGATGGTATACTTGCTTTGTAAGCGGAAAAGGGCATAGATGCCCCTCCCAATACACATAGCACTCTATTTTACCATCACAGGTGCTGCAAAGTCAAGGATTATTTTGTAAAATCGTGTTTTTTGTCAAGGTGATATGCCTTGACTTTTTGTTTTTACCCGTCACGCGCCTTTCTTCATGTTATGTAATTTTAATTATGTAAACTGTGTGCTTGTTTTCAAATGTTTTACAGTATGCGCGTTGATTTAACAGGCGGCTTATGGTAAAAATTAAATCGTATTTTTGTTATGTAAGAGGTTTGTATGGACTTTAGAGTTATCTTGATACTGATCGCCGAGGCGCTGTTCGCCTTCCTTTTTTTGCTGCGTGCGGGAGTTCTGAAAAGCCGTGCGGCTGTGCTCGTTTCTGTGCTGCTGATTGCCGCTGCCTTCACCGTGCGCGGTCTGTGCCTTGACTACATGACGCTTGACTACAAAGACTTCCTAAGTAAGTGGGTGGATTTCTACAGGCAGAACGGCGGCTTTAAGGCGCTGCATTATCCGCTTGGGAATTACAACATCCCCTACCTTTACTTTCTGTGTCTGTTCTCCTATTCATCGATAAATGACCTTTATCTGATAAAGCTGCTTAGCATCTTCTTTGATGTTCTGCTTGCCTACGGCGCAATGATGCTGCTCGGCAAGGTCAGGGAAAGTGCCCCGGCGCGCATCGCCTGCTTCTTCACTGTTCTTTTCCTGCCGACGGTGATCCTCAACGGTGCGCTCTGGGCACAGTGCGACAGCATCTATGTAGCTCTTGCCGTGCTTGCGATATATCTCGCGCTTGACGACAGGCCGGTTCTCTCGGTACTGTGCTTTGCGCTCTCCTTCGGCTTCAAGCTTCAGGCGGTGTTCCTTCTCCCGGTCATGGCCGTCCTGTGGCTGAAGGGCAAATATAAGCTTTGGCACTTCCTTCTTTTCCCGGTCTTTTATGTTCTGCTCGTGCTCCCCGCCGTTGCGCTCGGCAAGCCCTTTCTCGAAACGCTCACGCTGTATGCTAGCCAGACCGGAAGCATCGGCGATGGGCTCAACTACAACTCACCTTCCGTGTATGCTTTCTTCCAGTACGATCCGAACGTAACAGATCTCGCCGCTGCGTCGCGTATCGGCATCATCGCCGCGTTTGTATTCATGAGCACGATACTTGTTGTCTGCGCCATAAAGCGCCGCAGCCTCACAAACAACGTGATCCTCGCGGTGTCTGTGCTTTTCGCCGTCGGCATCCCGTTTCTTCTGCCGCACATGCACGACCGCTATTTTTTCGCCGCCGATGTGCTGACTGTCGTCATGGCATACGCCTTTGTCAAGTACTCCGCCGCCGCGCCGCTCACGCAGTTTGCGTCCCTGCTCGGCTACCATGCCTATCTGAAGATGCGGTATCTGCTGCTTATGGATCACGGTGCACGGGCGCTCATCGTCGTGCTCATGCTCGGCGTCATTCTGTTTATTGAGCTTCTCTCCGCACGCGGAGCCTCCCGTACCGCCGATACGCTCATCGGCACAGAGTGATCGGATTTCTTTTTGGAGCGGCTATTAAGCCGCTCCAAAAAGAAAAATTTCAAAAAATCAAAATTCAAGCTTGACAAATCCAAATAATCTGCTATAATTCTCCATGCCTTAGATGTGGCACGCCGAGTATTGCAGACGACTTTAAATGGAGTCAACGCATCGGCCAAATATGCGAGAGTGCTGGAATAGGTAGACAGGCACGTTTGAGGGGCGTGTGTCAGCCGACGTGGGAGTTCAAGTCTCCTCTCTCGCACCA
>CAKTPC010000219.1 GCA_934590505.1 uncultured Oscillospiraceae bacterium | reverse complement strand
AATTTCTGCGTGATGCCCTTCGACCGGCGGAGGGAATCAAACCTTTCATAATTGAACAAAAGAATCACCCCATATATGTGCATAATGACAAATCGCAAAAAAGAGGGAGCAGACACTGGAAAATCTTAAAAAAATAAGATATAATCCAAGGCAAATCAGATAAAAGAAAGATACTTGGCCGCCGAAAGGACTGCTCGTGGCTTTATTCTAATAGAAAGCGGAGGAGAAGTCAAGGGGGAATCTTACAAAAATAAGATTACGGAGGCGGGAGGGGATTTATCCTCTCAGTCAGCCGTACGGCTGACAGCTCCTATTGCAGCAAGGGGAGCCAAGGGGAGGGAGACGCGGCAGGCGCACTGCAACAGGTGGGAGCCGCGGGAGCGGCTGACGGGAGTATTGGATGATCATAAAGGAGGGGGAGCGGTGACGCTGATAGCGGACGACCCAATCGTGCGGTGCATGGAGCGCACGGGATATCCGCCGTGGATGATATACGGTGGGAAAAACGACGAGGAGGAGCAGGAAACAGAGCATGAGTAAATACCGAAAGGAATGCTGGACAGACGCAGATGTGCGCTGCCCGTTCTACATATCGGACGAGCGCAGCGCAAGGAGCATAACCTGCGAGGGCTGCATGGAGGAGACAAAGGCAACGATGAGCTTCAGGACGCTGGCGAACCGCGACGGGCACATGGGCAGGTTCTGCGTAGGCGCATACGAGAGGTGCCCGGTATACAGGAGCGTTTATCAGAGCAAGTACGCGGACGGGGAAGCATGACGGACTGGGAGAAGATCAGGACGGGCTTTGTCAAGGACGGACTGAGCTACCGGGCGCTTTCACGGGAGTTTGCGGCGCCCTACAGCACGATACAGAGACGCGGCATCAAGGAGGACTGGCCCGGGCAGAGGGAAGAGTACCTTGAAGAAAACGTCGAGGAGAAGATGAAGCAGGTGAAAACAAAGCTGCTGAGGAGGATCGAGCGGACGCTCGACGAGGACAGGGAGCTTGACAGCAAGGACTTCAAGGCGATGACGGGAGCACTCAAGGAACTCAGGGAAATACAGGACGAGGCCGAGACGGCACGGGCGGAGGGGCCTTTAATAGTGAGATTCGTCGGGAAGGCGGAGGAACTGAGCATGTGAGGAGAGATGAGGGAGAATGGCGGAGCTGAGGATACCGGAGCCGAGCGAGAAACAGTGTCTTTTTATGGCGGATAAGCACAAGTACATAGGCTACGGCGGGGCGCGGGGCGGCGGGAAGAGCTGGGCGGTGAGGGTAAAGGCGGTGCTGCTGTGCCTGCGGTACGCGGGGATAAAGGTGATGATAATAAGAAAGACCTACCCGGAGCTGCAGGAAAACCACATCATACCGCTGTGCGAAATGCTCGGCTGCTACGCGGACGAGAACGAGAGAATAGCAAGCTACAACGACGGCAAGAAGCACATCGTCTTTCCCAACGGCAGCAGGATACTGTTCCGCTACTGCGACAACGACAAGGACGCGCTGCGCTTTCAGGGGACGGAGGTGGATGTGCTGTTCGTGGACGAGGCGACACAGCAGAGCGAGGAGAAGATGGAGAAGCTGCGCGCCTGCGTGCGAGGGGTGAACGATTTCCCGAAGCGCGTCTACTACACCTGCAACCCCGGGGGAGAGGGACACGCGTGGGTCAAGAGACTGTTCATAGACAGGCGCTTTAAAGACGGCGAGGAACCGGAGGAGCACAGCTTCATACAGTCGCTGATAACGGACAACACGGCGCTGATGGAGGCGGACCCGCAGTACATAAAGCAGCTCGAGGCGCTGCCGCCGAAGCTCAGGGATGCGTGGCTCTATGGGAACTGGGAGATATTCGAGGGACAGTTCTTCGAGGATTTCAGGACGGAACCGGATGTGAGAGCGGCGGCAGAGCACGGCGAGAGCATGACGGCGGACGAGCTGCGCGCGCAGCGGCGCTGGGTACACGTAATAGAGCCGTTCGACCTGAGCACGGGCAGCTGCCGGGGCTGGCGGATAATGCGCTCATACGACTTCGGCTACGGAAAGCCCTTCTCCTGCGCGTGGTGGGCGATCGACTACGACGGGGTGATATACCGC
>CAKTPC010000218.1 GCA_934590505.1 uncultured Oscillospiraceae bacterium | reverse complement strand
GTCGATGGCAAAATTGGACTTCATTTGCTCCTATTGTCCACCAGTAATTTAACCCATAAGAGGTCAAAATGGGCTTGTCCACCAGTAATTTGACCACTATAAACCCATAAATTTCCGTTCAAATCCCATCAAAACCGAACAGTCCAGACAGAATTTTGGGCATAGAAAAAGCCCGGAAAATAGCGTATTTCCGGGCTTTTTTAGCATTTTTAAGCTGTAGATTATCGCTTGCTGAACTGAGGTGCGCGACGAGCTGCTTTGAGACCGTACTTCTTACGCTCTTTCATTCTCGGGTCACGGGTCAGGAGACCTGCGGCCTTCAGAGGAGCGCGGTAGCTGTCATCGACGAGGAGCAGCGCGCGGGAGATACCGTGACGGATAGCGCCGGCCTGACCGGAAACGCCGCCGCCTGCGACGGTAGCTTCGATGTCGACCTTGCCGACAGTGCCGGTGGTGACGAGGGGCTGACGGACGATGAGCTTCAGGGTCTCGAGACCGAAGTAATCATCTATATCACGGCCATTGATGGTGATAGCGCCGGTGCCGTTGGGGATGAGGTGAACGCGGGCAACAGAGGACTTTCTGCGGCCGGTACCGTACATGTAGGGCTTCTTGCACTTATAAGTTGCCATATTCTTTTACCTCCTCTTAGCGATCCCAGACTTCGGGCTTCTGGGCTGCGTGGGTGTGCTCGCTGCCTGCGAAGATTCTCAGGCGCTTGAGCTGCCACTGTGCGATGGTGTTCTTCTGCAGCATGCCGCGGACAGCCAGACGCATCGCGAGCTCGGGCTTCTTTGCCATCAGGGTCTTGTACTGAGTCTCCTTCAGACCGCCGGGATAACCGGAGTGGGTACGGTAGTACTTCTGCTCCAGCTTCTTGCCGGTGAGGACAGCGTCCTTGGCGTTGATGATGATGACATAGTCACCGCAGTCAACATGAGGAGTATAATCGGTCTTGAGCTTGCCGCGGAGAATATCGGCGGCCAGTGCAGCGGTCTTGCCCATGGGCTTGCCGGCTGCGTCAAGGATGTACCATTTACGCTCAACGGTCTCCTTGGTCAGCATAGTAGTGGACATGTTCTTGCCTCCATATAAATGATAAATGTTTTGACATTTCATGCGCGCGAAAGTACAATATATCCCAAACGCGCTATATCTTTATATCACAAGGAACCGGACGTGTCAACAATAATTTTGATTTTGATTTTCAAAGCTCGCAAATGCTTCGAAATTCGCCTGAATACTGCTGAAATCTAAATTCAATTTTTTTGCTTTGCCGAAGGAGAAAAAACATGAGAGACGCATTGAGTGACTTTACCGGTACCGTCCGCCGTGCGGTGGACGATTACCGCATGATACAGGCGGGCGACCGCGTAGCCGTCGGCGTGTCCGGCGGAAAGGACAGCATGGTCCTGCTTCTCGCGCTGGACTGCCTGAGAAAGTATTACCCGGAGCCGTTTGAGCTAGAGGCTGTGACGATAGAGCTGGGCTTCGAGGGCATGGACTTCACGCCCGTGCGCGAGCTGTGCGGGGAGCTCAGCATACCGTACACCTGCGTCAGGACCGATATCAAGGAGATAGTTTTCGACGTGCGCAAGGAGGATAACCCCTGCTCGCTGTGTGCGAAGATGCGCCGCGGCGCGCTCAATAACGTCCTGCGGGAGAGAGAACTCAACAAGCTTGCGCTCGGCCACCATTTTGACGATGCGGTAGAGACCTATATGATGAGCCTGCTGTTTGAAGGACGCATAAGCTGCTTCCAGCCCGTGACCTTTCTCGACCGCTCGGGCGTGACCCAGATACGCCCGCTCATCTACGCCGGGGAGCAGAAGATAACGAACCTCGCACGAGAGCTCAATGTGCCGATAGTCGAGAACCCCTGCCCGGAGGACAAGGGCAGCAAGCGCTATGAGATAAAGCAGCTGCTCAAGACCATGAGCGCGCAGTACCCGGACATGAAGTCCAAGATATTCGGCGCGATGCAGCGCCTGCCGCTCAAGGGATGGGAGCCGACAGGGCGGAAATAGACGGTTGGCAAAGGCCGCGGTGCATGTTATAATACTATAGTTAACAACTCAGCGGAGGGGCGTCGCGGGATGCGCGGCGCATTTGAGATATGGAAAAACGTGAATTTATCGACGCGGGCCGCATCGTGAACACGCACGGCGTCGCGGGCGAGGTGAAGATAGAGGTCTGGCTGGATTCGCCGAAGTTCTTCCGGAG
>CAKTPC010000217.1 GCA_934590505.1 uncultured Oscillospiraceae bacterium | reverse complement strand
CTGAGCTACCGTCAGGCCTTTGAGCTGACCTTCCTCGGTGCTTTCGGCCTGACCGCAAGCGGCGGCGCGATCACGATCCCGATGCAGAGCGTTTACCTCGACCGCTGCGGGCTTGACGCCGGGCGCAGCGTCGGGCTGCTCATCCTGAAATTCGTCTATCACAAATCCGCGATACTCATCTATGCCCTCGTCATGCTCATCCCCGGTCTCGGCTGGCTGCGCGAGGTGCTGCCGGAGTCTGTCAAATATGTGCTCCCCGGCATTGCCATCTTCCTGCTGATAATCACTGCGCTCATCCTGCTGTGCACATGGAAGCCTGTGCACGACCTTACCGTGAAGCTGCTTGGGCTCTTCCCGGAAAAGGGCAAATGGCCGGAGCGCCGCGAAAAGTGGCTCCGCCAGATCGACCTGATGTACGCCGAGGCCGCGCACCTCAAAGGCATGAAGGCCGTCTCGGCAAAGGTCATGCTGCTGAACTTCCTCAAGCTCACGCTGCTGTACATGATCCCCTCGGCGGCGCTGCGCTGCATGGGGCTTGACACTCCCGATCTTCTCCGCTCGCTCATCCTCTCTGCGATGATGCTGCTTATCACCGGTGTGCTCCCGAACGTCAACGGCCTCGGGCCGCTTGAATTTGCGTTCGTGTTCTTCTATTCCGCCGTCGTCAGCAGTATCGACGCCTCGGGTGCGATGCTCCTTTACAGGATCGCGACCTACTTCTTCCCGTTTCTTATCAGTCTCCCCGTGTTCTTTATCGTCGAGCGCAGATTGAGCCGCGGCAGGCTCTGATCTGCGCTCAGACTTTTTCCGCAATGTGTCTGGTTTTTGACACTCTGCTATACATACCGTTGAAAATTGTATACTAAATGGACTTCACACAAAGGCTTTAAGCAATTGATTATTTTGAAAAAATGTGATATAATTACGACAAGTGTGGAGCTGCGGTATATCGGTTCAGCCGCGGCATAAGGGTTTGTAAAACACGGTGGATGGACATGCCTTACGGTGCCCCATCTCCGTAAAATAAATAAGATAAGAAAAGGAAAGGATGTATTTCATGAACGAAAAATACAGCGCTCTATTTACCCCTTGGAAGATCGGTAACGTAGAGATCAAGAACCGCATCGTTCAGTGCTCGATGGGCGGCACCTCCCTGTTCGGCTGGCTGGAGCCCAACCACTTCGATAAGGAAGCCGCCTACTTCCTGCTCAACAGGGCACAGGACGGCGTCGGCCTTGTCCTCCCCGGCATGCAGTGCGTGCGCGATACCCTCGGTATCCCCGGCCGCAAGTGGCTGTGGCAGAACGACAAGATGTTCAAGCAGCTCAAGCCCTACATGGAAGAGTACCACAAGACCGGCGGCAAGCTGTTCATTCAGCTGGCAGCAGGCTTCGGCCGTTCCATGGCTATCAACGGCTGGATGACCGTTCTCGCAAAGAACGACTTCCTCAACAAGCTCGCTTCCCCCATCGTTGACGTTCAGTACTCCTGCGCTTCCGCTTCCGCTACCCCGAACCGCTGGGCCGAGGATGTCAAGTCCCGTCCCATGACCGTCGAAGAGATCCACGAGATGGTCGAAGCCTTCGGTAAGACTGCGAAGAAGCTGAGAGACGCCGGTGTTGACGGTGTTGAGATCCACGCCGTTCATGAAGGCTACCTCCTTGACCAGTTCACCATGTCCAACTGGAACTACCGTACCGACGAGTACGGCGGATCTTTCGAGAACCGCTTCCGCTTCCCGGTCGAGATCGTTCAGTGCATCAAGAAGTACGCCGGTGATGACTTCCCTGTCTCCCTGCGTTACTCTGTCGTCTCCAAGACCAAGGGTTGGTGCAAGGGCGCAATGCCTTATGAGACCGACTTCGAGGAGTGGGGCCGTGACATGGAAGAGTCCGAGAAGGCCATCAAGTACCTTGAGGACGCCGGTTACGATATGTTCAACTGCGACAATGGTACTTACGACGCCTGGTACTGGGCACATCCGCCTCAGTACATGCCGGATAACTGCAACCTCAGCTATGTTGAGCACATCAAGAAGTTCACCTCCAAGCCCGTTGTCTGCGCAGGCCGTATGGATCCTGTCAAGGCCGCTGAAGAGATCGCAGCCGGCAGACTCGACGCTGTTGCTATCGCACGTCAGAACCTCGTTGACCATGAGTGGATCCACAAGATCCTCGAAGGCCGCGAGGACGAGATCAAGCCCTGCATCCGCTGCCACAACGGCTGCTTCAA
>CAKTPC010000216.1 GCA_934590505.1 uncultured Oscillospiraceae bacterium | reverse complement strand
AAGGAGGGCGTCGGCACCGACGTTATCATGCACATAAAGCCCGACACCGAGGAGGAGATATACGGCACCTTCCTCGAGGTCTGGAAGCTCAAGGCGCTTATAAAGAAGTATTCCGACTATGTCCGCTGGCCCATCAAGATGGACGTCGAGCACCGCGAGAGCTTCGAGACCGGCGAAAAAGACGATAACGGCAATCCCAAGTACGATTACCGCATGGTCACCGAGAACGAGACCGTCAACAGCATGATCCCCATCTGGCAGCGCGGCAAGAGCGAGGTCACGGATGATGACTGCATCGCATGGTACAAGGAGAAGAGCCGCGACCGCAAGGATCCCTGCGCGCTCGTGCGCATCAACGCCGAGGGCGCGGTGAGCTACAAGGCGATGCTGTTTATCCCCGGTGAAGAGAATGAAAATGCTTTTACCGGCGACAATAAGGGTGGGATAACTCTATACTCCAACGGCGTCATGATAATGGAGAAGTGCGACAAGCTCGTCCATGATTACTTTGAGTTCGTCAAGGGCGTTGTCGACTCCCCCGATCTCTCGCTGAACATTTCCCGTGAGCTCCTGCAGCATGACAGGCAGCTGCGCGTTATCGGCCAGAACCTTGAAAAGCGCATCAAGGGTGAGCTTGAAAAGCTCATGCGCGACGACAGGCCCAAGTACGAAGAGTTCTTCCGCAACTTCGGCGTGCACCTCAAGTGCGGCGTGTGCGACGAGTACGGCCGCTATAAGGACCTGCTGCGCGACCTGCTGATATTCTACACCTCCGAGGAGCATCAGGTGACGCTCAAGGAGTATGTTGAGAAAATGCCTGAAAGCCAGAAGGCCATATACTACGCAAGCTCCGATTCTCTTAAGCATGCCATGAGCCTGCCCCAGTGCGAGGAAGTCAAGGCGCGCGGCTATGAGCTTATTTATCTCACGAGCCCGCTCGACGAAATGGTGCTCGAATGCCTGCACGATCAGGACGGCAAGCTCTTCTGCAACATCGTCACCGACGACCTCGGCTTTGAGACCGAGGACGAGAAGAAGGCCGCCGAGGAGCGCGATGTTGAAAACAAAGAGCTGCTCGACTTCGTCAAGGAGTCCGTCGGCGACGCTGTCGCGAGCGTTAAGCTTTCGAGAAAGCTCACCAATCAGCCCTGCTGCCTGACCACCGAGGGTGGCGTTACGCTGGAGATGGAAAAGTATTTCCGTCACGGCCCGAGCGAAGAGATGCGCAAGGTGCGCGCAACGCGTGTGCTCGAGCTCAACGGCGAGCATCACGCCTTCCAGGCGCTCAAGTCCGCGTGGGAAGCGGGCGATAAGGAGAAGGCCAAGACCATGTCTCTCATCCTCGCGCGCCTTGCCGAAATGGTCTCAGGCGCGGAGATTGAGGATCCCGCAGCCTTTGCTTCTCAGGTCAGCGAGCTGTTCTAAACTTTATCCGGAGAAATATCTTCTATGAAAAAACTGCTGGGAATATACATCCATATACCGTTCTGCGCCAGCAAGTGCAGCTACTGCGATTTCTATTCGCTCCAGGGCTGCGACTATATCATGCCGGACTATCAGGAGGCACTGCTCGATCACATCGATGAGTCCTCACATTCAATAAAGAACTATGAGGTCGATTCCGTTTACTTCGGCGGCGGTACTCCCAGCTACTACGGTGCGGACAGGATCGTCGAGATATTCGACACACTCAAGCTCAACGGCAATGTCCGTCTCGACTCCGAGGTCACCGTCGAGTGTAACCCCGACAGCATCAGCCTCACCGCGCTCAAGCTCCTGCGCGCCGAGGGCGTGAACCGCCTGTCCATAGGCATTCAGGCCTCCGACCCGAACCTTCTCAAGCTCATCGGCCGCCGGCACAACTTTCTGCAGGCGCAGAAGGCCTTTGCCGACGCACGCAAGGCAGGGTTTGACAACATAAGCGTCGACCTGATGTACGGTCTGCCGAGCCAGACGAAGAGCGACTGGGCGGAGACGCTTTCAAAGATCGTCGAAATGCACCCGGAGCATATCTCATGCTACGGGCTGAAGCTCGAACCGGGCACGCGGATGTACAAAGAGTATTACGGCTCCTCCATCCTTCCGGATGACGACGCGCAGGCGGACATGTATTCCTACGCTGCCGAGATGCTTGAGCGATACGGCTATAAGCAGTATGAGATATCCAACTTCGCAGCCCCCGGCTATGAGTCCCGGCACAATCTGAAATACTGGAACATGGACGATTATATGAGCTTCGGCCCCGGCGCGCACAGCTGCATCGGCAATGTACG
>CAKTPC010000215.1 GCA_934590505.1 uncultured Oscillospiraceae bacterium | reverse complement strand
GCAGCAACCGACGGCGCAAAGGTCGGCCAGACCGTTCTGAAGTGCGCATTCAACCAGACCATCGAGAATCCTGAAGCAAAGACCCTTCAGAAGCTCAGCGACGATCTGTATGACGCCACCGAAGGCCGTTACTCCATCGAAGTTTATCCCGATGCTCAGCTCGGTGACCAGCAGCAGACCCTCGAGCAGTGCACCATGGACGCTCTCGACATGACCCTCGTTGCAAACTCCATCATCGAGACCTACGTTCCTGACTTCGCTATCCTCGGCACTCCTTACGTTTACGACAGCATCGAGCATCAGCAGAAGGTTTTCGAGTCCGGCAAGCTGGACGACCTGTTCGCCACCACTCGTGACCACGGCTTCGTCGTTCTCTCCGCTTACTCCCTCGGCGCTCGTAACCTCTACACCCGTGACAAGGCTGTCACCACTCCCGAAGAGCTTGCTGGTATGAAGATCCGCGTTATGGGTTCTGACACCTGCATCGCTATGATGAACGCTATGGGCGGCGTCGGTGTTGCAATGGCACAGGGCGACGTTTACTCCGCAATCCAGACCGGTACCCTCGACGGTGCTGAGAACAACATCATCACCTACGTTGACCTCGTTCAGTACGAAGTTGCTCCTTACTACAACAGAACCGGCCACCTCATGATCCCCGATGAGCTGTGCATCAATGCAAAGGTCTTCGACTCCATGTCCGCTGAGGATCAGGAAGCCCTCAAGAAGTGCGCATCCGAGTCCATCGCTTACATGTTCAACCTCTGCGCAGAGCTCCGCTCCGACTACGAGGCAAAGGCAGCTGAGAAGGGCGTTATCTTCTCCGACGCTGATGTCCCCGCTTTCCAGGCTCTCTGCCAGGATCTGATCAATGACGTTGCTAACCGCACCGACATGACCAAGGCTGTCTACGACGCGATCGTTTCCGAGCGCTAATTAAACACTACTATTAATATTTAGTTCCCGCGTTATAACGGCCCGCAGCACGCCTGTGGGCCGTTTTTAAAAAGTCAGAAGGAGGCCACTCCGTGAAGGTATTCGACAAAATAAAATTCATAGTCGACAAGATACTCGAAGTGCTCGGCACGGCGACTCTTGGCATTATGACAGTTCTGGTCTGCTACCAGGTCATCGCAAGATACGTATTCAACGCCCCCAGCGCAATTTCCGAAGCTCTCTCCCAGTACCTGTTCGTTTGGATGATTATGTTTGGCAGCGCTTACGTCTACGGCAGCCGTGAGCACCTCGCCATTGATATATTGAAAGACAGATTCTCCCCGAAAATGTACATGATCGTCGAGGTCATCACCAACATTTTCCTGTTCGTATTCATTCTTCTTATCTGCGTGTGGGGCGGCTGGCTCTACACCGCAAAGCAGGCTGTCCAGGTCGACCCGTCCCTGCATATTTCCAAGGCTATCCTGTACGCCTCCGTTCCTTTCACCGGCGTCATCACCCTGTACTACGCGATCTATAACTGCGCACGTGCCATCAACAACTATAACCATGGCACCCGTACCCACGGCGATGAGCTCTCCGGTACCGCATGACAGGAGGTAGACAGAAATGACAGTTACAGCCATTGCGGGCATCGTAATGATCGCCCTTATCTTTGTTACCCTCGCGTTCGGTTTCCCGATCGGCCTGAGCATCGGTCTCGGCAGCGCCGCGGCCCTGTACATCATCATGCCGAATCAGGGCTTCCTCACCGTCTCCGCACAGAAGATGTTCCAGAGCGTCAACTCTTTCTCGCTGCTGGCAATACCTTTCTTCGTGCTCGCCGGCAACATAATGAACACCGGCGGTATCGCCCGCCGTCTCGTCGGCTGCGCAAAGCTCGTTGCGCACCGTCTGCCCGGCGCACTGGCTCAGACCAACATCGTCGCCAACATGCTCTTCGGCGCAATGTCTGGCTCCGGCGTTGCCGCGGCTGTCGCAATGGGCGGCATCCTTGGACCCATGGAGAAGGAAGACGGTTACTCCGATGAATACATAGCGGTCTGCAACATTGCCTCCGGTCCGACCGGCATGATGATCCCGCCCAGCAACATCATGATCGTCTACTCCACAGTTGCCGGCTCCGTTTCCATCGCAGCGCTGTTCATGGCAGGCTACATCCCCGGCATCCTCTGGGGCCTCGGCTGCATGATCGTCGCGGGCGTTATGGCAAAGAAGCGCGGCTATGTCAGCACCGAGAAGTACAATGCAAAGTTCGTCCTCAAGACCCTGTGGGACGGCATCCCCAGCCTGCTGATGATCGTCATCGTTATCGGCGGTATCCTCGGCGGTATCTTCACCGC
>CAKTPC010000214.1 GCA_934590505.1 uncultured Oscillospiraceae bacterium | reverse complement strand
ATGAACCCGACGCTCAATAACAGCGACAAGATGCTTGTCTCCGGGCTGTTCTATAAGCCGCAGGTCGGTGATGTGGTCGTATTCAAAAAGGACGAGTATAACCCCAATAAGGCTCTGGTGAAGCGCGTGATCGCAGTCGAGGGGCAGGAGATCAATATCGATTTCGACAGGGGCATAGTCTACATTGACGGTCAGCCTATCCAGGAGGATTATATCGCGGAGCTCACCAAGACCAAGGAGGACTTCATCGGTCCCAAGACTGTCCCGGCGGGCTGCGTGTTCGTAATGGGCGATAACCGCAATATGTCCACCGACAGCAGAAAAACCGAGATAGGCATGGTCGACACACGGTTGATCCTCGGCAAAGCGTATATGGTCATATACCCGCTCTCAGAGTTCAGAGTTATAAAATGATGGAAAACGGCTATGAAAAAATGAATATCCAGTGGTTCCCCGGCCACATGACGAAGGCGCAGCGGATGATCGAGGACAATGTCAAGCTTGTTGACGCCGTGTGCGAGATACTTGACGCGCGCATCCCGTGCTCCAGCCGGAACCCGGACATAGACCGGCTCGCCGCAGGCAAGCCGCGCCTTGTCATCCTCAACCGCAGCGACCTTGCAGACCCGGAACTGACCGCGCGCTGGAAGCGGAGCTTCCAGAAGCAGGGGCTCGCTATCCTTGAAACGGACGCGAAGAGCGGCAGGGGAGTGAACGGCTTCGTCCCGGCTATACGGGAGTTGCTCCGCGATAAGCTTAAGGAGTACGAGGCGAAGGGACAGGTTGGCCGTCCGCTGAGAGTAATGATCCTCGGCATACCGAACGTCGGCAAGTCGACGTTTATCAATAAGGTAGCAAAGCGCAAGGCCGCGATAGCCGGTGACAAGCCGGGCGTTACGCGCGGCCGCCAGTGGATAAGTATTGACACCGGGCTTGACCTGCTCGATACTCCGGGCATACTCTGGCCGAAGTTTGACAGTCAGGAGGTCGGCGAGATGCTGGCCATCACGAACGCCATCAAGGCGGACGTTCTCGATAAGGAGACGCTTGGCGCAAACTTCATGCTCCGCCTGCGCGATATGTATCCGGATGCTCTGCGTGAGCGCTATAAGATAGAGCCCGACCCTGAGTTCAACGGCTATGAGCTGCTGGAGCAGGCGGCGAAGAAGCGCGGCTTTCTTGTTTCGCGCGGCGAGTATGACATTGAGAGAATGGCAAACACTCTGCTCAAGGAATACCATGAGGGCAAGCTTGGCCGTCTGACCTTGGAGGCTCCGAATGACTGAGCTTTGGGAACTGGAAAACGAAATTTACGCCGAGGGGTATAGCCTTATCTGCGGCGTTGACGAGGCGGGCCGCGGGCCGTTGGCAGGGCCGGTGTATGCCGCTGCTGTTATCCTTCCGCGGGACGCTGTCATTGAGGGACTTAATGATTCTAAGAAGCTGACCGAGAAGAAGCGCGAGGCGCTCTTTGACGTTATCACGGAGCGGGCGCTGACCTATTGCATTGCCTCAGCCTCGGTCGAAGAAATAGAAGAATTCAATATTTTGAACGCTACATTTCTCGCGATGAACCGCGCGATCGCAAAGCTCGACCCCGCGCCGGAGCTTGCGCTTATCGACGGCAACCGCAGCACCGGCATAGCCATGCCGAGCCGCTGCGTTGTAAAGGGCGACTCGCTCTGCGCAGATATCGCCGCCGCGTCGATCCTCGCGAAGGTCAGCCGTGACAGATATATGCTCACTCTTGCGGGAAAGTACCCGCAGTATCATTTTGAGCAGCACAAGGGCTACGGCACAAAGCTGCATTATGAAGCGCTCAGAGAATACGGCCCGTCGCCTGAGCACCGCCCAAGCTTCCTGAGGAAAATGCACTGATGGAAAGACGGGAGCTTGGTGCGTGGGGCGAGGAGCGCGCGGCGAAATATCTGCGCGGCAAAGGGTATACTATCGTTGAGCGCAACTTCCGCTGCCGCTCGGGGGAGATAGATATCATCGCGCGGCGCGGCGGCATTATTGCCTTTGTTGAGGTGAAGCTGCGCCGGGACGCGGATTTTGCCGAAGCGCGCGAATTTGTGACCCCGGCAAAGCAGCGGCGTGTGATCATGACCGCCGGCTACTGGCTCACCTCGCACCAAACGGAGCTTCAGCCGCGCTTTGACGTGATTGAGATATACGCGCCTTCGGGTGAGAGGACGCTCTTTCCTAAGATAAATCATCTTGAGGACGCTTTTCAGTAAAAGAAAGTAAACGTAATATGTATGCGGCCATGCCGCGGGTCGGAGCTTTCCGACCCGCGGAGCGCAGGCTTGCCGCAGCTTAGCAGCAGCCGCGCGGGCAGAAGGTGGAGCAGTAGGTCTCGCCCTTGGTGCTTGC
>CAKTPC010000213.1 GCA_934590505.1 uncultured Oscillospiraceae bacterium | reverse complement strand
CACAATCTGAAATACTGGAACATGGACGATTATATGAGCTTCGGCCCCGGCGCGCACAGCTGCATCGGCAATGTACGCTACAGCTTCGTCAAGGACCTCAAGCAGTATATCTACGGCGTGCATAAGAAGATCAGCATAGTCGACGAGTATGAGCAGATAGACCCGCTCGAGCGCGCGGTCGAATATGTCATGCTCGGCATGCGCACCTCGCGCGGGATATCCGAGCATGACTACCGTCTGCGCTGCCAGTGCGACTGGAAGCCGATCCTCAAGGTGCTCCAGGCCTTCAAGGAAAAGGGCTGGGTCGAGCTGACGGAGGACCGCTGGCACTTTACCGTGCCGGGCTTCCTCATTTCAAATACGCTTATCGGCATCATGCTTGAAACTCAGGCCAGCGGCCGCATAGACAGCACCCCATGGATGCAGGATGCAGACCGCGTGGCATACAAGATCAGTCTGCCTAAGGGCGAGGAGGAGCTTTTCGCCGAGCTTTATGAGCAGAAGATGAACCAGTAAGCAGCGGATAACGCAGGATTTTTTGACAAGCAAACCAGTGAGGTCAGTGATTTGACAGACAGGAATAATAATTTCACGCCTAGCGGCTCCGAAAAGTCTCCCCGCACCGAGACGCGCGCGCAGCGGCGTGAGCGGCTCGAAGCCGAGGAAAAGGCCGAAAAGCTCCGCGCAGCCGAGGAGAAAAAACAGGCGCGCATTGAGGAGAAGAAGCAGGCCGCCGAAGCGCGGCGCAAGGTCAAGGAAAAGCCGCCTCTCAGCGCTGAGGAAAAAAAGCAGAAGGCCGCGCATGCAAAGCATATAAAGATCGCCGCGATAGTGATCGCCGCAGTTCTCGTGCTCATTGTATCCGCCGCGGCCATCGGCGGCTATATCGTGACCGGCAGCGACACGAACTACCCGAACGTGCGCATAAACGGAATCGACGTCGGCGGTATGACAAAGGATCAGACCCTTGCCGCGCTCGATGCGCAGGGCTGGGATGATATTGTTGACAAGACCCTCGTCGTAACGCTGCCTGCAAATGTCAGCTTCAAGGTCGACTATGTCACCGCGGGCATGAAGCTCAGCCGCGAACAGGCCGCCGACGCTGCCTACAGCTACGGCCGCACTCAGGGGCTGTTTGGAAACCTTTTCCGGTATCTTCTCTGCTGCGCGCTGCCCGTGGATGTTGATGCTCTTGAAAAAACCGTAAACGCCGATTATCTCAATAACCGCATCGACGGCGCTCTCGAGCAGCTTAAGCTGCTCACTGCCGACAAGGGCTATAAGCTCGATAAGGAAAAGAAAACGCTGACACTCGTGAAGGGTGCGGGTGAAATTGAGCTTGACCGCGAGGGGCTTTATAACGCCGTCTCGGCAGCGCTGCTCGCGGGTCAGGAGGAACTGAGCTTCTCCGCGCTCAAAACTCCGCTCAAGGAGCCGGACTTTCAGGCAATGTACAAGGAGCTTGCTGTTGAGCCGGTGAACGCGTATTATACCGATACCTTTGACGTGGTCGATGAGGTCGTCGGCTGCAGCTTCAATACCGATACCGCACGCGAGCTTTGGGAGAGCGCGGGAATTGCCAAAGAGGTAAAGATCCCGCTTGAAATAAGCTACCCGGAGTATACTGCCGAGGAGCTGCGCGCTGTGCTCTTCCGCGACAAGCTCGGCTCGCAGACGACGCTTTATACATGGAGCACGTCGAACCGCATCAACAACATCAATCTTGCCGCCGACACTCTCAACGGCATGGTGCTGATGCCGGGCGAGGTTTTCTCGTATAACGACGCCCTCGGCGAGCGCACCGAGGAGGCCGGTTACAAGAGCGCCGGTGCGTATAACGACGGACAGGTAGTCGAGGCCATAGGCGGCGGTATCTGCCAGGTCTCCTCGACGCTCTACTGCGCCGTGATGTTCGCAAACCTCAAGACTGTCTCACGCACGAACCACTATTTCAAGGTGGACTACCTTGACTACGGCCTTGACGCGACCGTCAGCTGGGGCAAGCCTGACTACAAATTTTCCAACAACCGGGACTACCCGGTGAAAATAGTCGCCTACTGCGACAATGACGAGAAGTCACTGACCATCGAGATATGGGGCACCGACGTTGACGGTACTCAGGTCACGCTCCGGCACACCTCGACCCCCGTCTACGACGAGACCTATACCGATACCCTCATCGGCTACACCGTCTACGGCTACCGCACCGTGAGCGACGCAGACGGCAACTTCCTCTATGAGACGGCTGAGCCCGGCGGCGTGTACTATCTGCACACAGAGGACATCGCCTGGCCTGCGGAAAAGCTCAACGAGGATGATTACATTGACGCGCTTGAACAGTTATACCGTGCAGGCTGACCGGCCGCACATACAATACAGGAGAAGAGAGCATGGAAAAGAAAAAATTCTATATCACCACACCCATCTACTACCCGTCCGATAAGCTGCACATAGGCCATGCCTACTGCACCGTCGCGACCGA
>CAKTPC010000212.1 GCA_934590505.1 uncultured Oscillospiraceae bacterium | reverse complement strand
CTGTACTTCACGAAGGGCGACAACGAGAGAATACCGGGGTGGATGCAGTGCCACTACAGGCTGCAGTTCGACGAGGAGGGCTATAGCAGGATGTATGTATTCTCAAACTGCGCGGCCTTTATAAGAACGGTGCCGGGGATGATGTTCAGCAGGACGGCACCGGAGGATCTCGACACGGAGATGGAGGATCACGTCTGCGATGAGTGGAGGTACATGTGCATGTCGCGCCCGGTGGCGCCGCTGAGGCCGGTGGAAAAGCGGGTCATGATGAATGACCCGCTGGGGAGATATTAAAAAACAGGAGAGAGCAATGGACGAGAATAAAATGACGGCGTCGGTGAACGCGCAGACGCTGACGGAGCTGACGCGCGTCTTGCAGAAATACAAGGCGGGCAAGGCGAGCATTGAGCGAAGGACCATCGCGGCGGAGAACTGGTGGAAGCTGCGCAATCAGGCCGAGGAGAGAAAGAAAACAGAGGGCATAGGCGGGTTCCAGGCCGTGTCCGGCTGGCTGCACAACGTGATAGTTTCAAAGCACGCGGACGCGATAGAGGCCTTTCCCGAGCCGAGCATCCTGCCGCGCGAGGAGGGCGACAAGGCCGAGGCCGGGATACTGTCAAAGATCATACCGGTGATACTGGAGCAGAACGAGTTTGAGAAAACCTACTCGGACTGCATGTGGCAGAAGCTCAAGACCGGGACGGGCGTATACAAGATATACTGGGACGCGGACAAGCTCGGCGGGCTGGGAGACATCGCGATAGAGCGCGTTGACCTGCTGAACGTGTTCTGGGAGCCGGGAGTGCGCGACATTCAGGACAGCAAATATTTCTTCCACACGAGCCTTGAGGACAACGACGAGCTTGAGAGACAGTACCCGCAGCTTCAGGGGAGGCTGCGAGGAAATGCGTTCATGGCGACAAAATTCGTCTACGACGACAGCGTGCCGACGGACGGGAAGAGCACGGTAATAGATGTCTACTACAAGAAATACTGCGGCGGGAAAAAGGTGCTGCACTACTGCAAATATGTCGGCGACACGCTGCTTTACTCGACGGAGAACACTGTGCAGAGCATGGCGGGCTCCGTGGAGATGGCGCAGACGATGCCGGGACTATATGAGCACGGGCTTTATCCCTTCGTGTTCGACAGCCTGTTCCCAGTGGAGGGCAGCCCCTGCGGCTACGGTTTCATTGACCTGTGCCAGAACAGCCAGACACAGATAGACATGATGCAGACGGCCTTCGTAAAAAACACGATGCTGGGTGCTACGCCGCGATATTTCCAGAGAATGGACGGGGCGATAAACGAAGAGGAGTTTCTGAACCTTGCAAACCCTGTGATACACGTGAGCGGCAATCTCGGCGAGGACAGCATAAGGACTGTGGACTACAGGCCGCTGAGCGGAAACTACCTCGAAATGCGCACGAGCATCATAAACGAGCTGCGCGAGACGAGCGGGAACACCGAGACCTCCGTCGGGCTGATTAACGCGGGCGTCACGGCGGCGTCGGCCATCGCGGCTCTGCAGGAGGCAAGCGGCAAGGGTAGCCGCGACGCCACGCGCGCAAGCTACCGCGCATACGGGCAGATCATATCAATGTGCATAGAGCTGATACGGCAGTTTTACGACCTGCCGAGACAGTTCAGGATAACGGGACAGCTTGGGATAGAGCAGTTCGTGTCCTACTCGAACTCCGGGATAAAGCCTCAGTACCAGGGGATGATCGGCGGCACCGATCTTGGGATGCGTCTGCCGGTGTTCGACATAAAGGTGATACCGCAGAAGAAAAGCTCATACACGAGACTGAGCCAGAACGAGCTGGCGCTGCAGTTTTATCAGATGGGCTTCTTTGCCGAGGGACAGGCGGATCAGGCGCTGGCATGCATGAGTATGATGGAGTTCGAGGGCAAGGACGAACTGATGCAGAGGCTTGCATACAACGGGACGATGCAGAGAGAGCTTGCGATGTACCAGCAGTACGCGCTGGCGCTGACGCAGAAGTACGAACCGGACAAGGCCGGGGCGCTTATGGAGAGCATCACTGGGCGCGCCGCCGGCGGAAAGACCGCGAAGAAGGCCGCAAAGCCCCTGAAGGGCAAGGAGAGCGGCAGAATGGAAAGGGTACGCAGCGCGGCCAACAGCGCGGCGCTTCCCGGAGGCGGACGATGACAAGGGTATGCTATTACAGAAAGGAGTACCGGCTGCGCGCCGAGGGGCATGCCGGGGCCGGTGAGAAGGGGCGCGACCTTATATGTGCGGCGGAGAGCATACTGATGATGGCGCTGGAAAGGCACATATTGCAGCGACCGGAGATGAATGCGGAGATCCTGAGAAAGCCGGGGGCGGAGGAGATACGCTGCCGCCCGGATCGCGGCTGCGAGGGAGCGTGCAGGGAGAGCTTCGACACGGTATACGCGGGCTTTGCGCTGCTGGCGGGGGAGTACCCGGAGCACGTGAGCGCGCGGGAGATATGAGGCGGA
>CAKTPC010000211.1 GCA_934590505.1 uncultured Oscillospiraceae bacterium | reverse complement strand
CTACTACAAAGGTATCGGGATTTTGGAAATGTCCAAAGTATTTGATAGCAGGCAAAAATGAAAGAAACGGCATAGCCGAAGCTATACCGTTTCTCTCTTGCCTTAGAATGTTTTCTTAACTGGACACACCTAAGGGGGGCTGCCAGTGACAAAACTGTGATTGCCAGACTATTCGGTGCTCCCTTTAGGGAGCTACCACAGGAGTTAGACCCTTATAGGGTCTGGTCAAACCACCGGTTCAACCGGTGGTTTTGTTATCTTAAAACATTCACATCAGCGCAAAGCATCGGCTATTTCGTTTGCAAAAGTTCGGACACGCTGCTCTTTCTTCTCGTTCATGAACTGCTTGCCCTTACCGGGGTCAGTGCCGCCCGTCCAGCCGAGATAGCGCAGCTCGTGGCGCTCGGCAAGGTGCGTGATGCATATCTCAAGCGGCACGACTATCTCCTTCGGCGGGTAGCCGCCGGTGACGAGCAGGGCGATAGCTCGGCCACGGTAAAGCGAAGGGGCTTTTTGGCTTCCGTACATTTTTACCGGTGCATAGATGAGCCTGTCGAGGAAGGTTTTCACAGGTCCGGGTGCACCCCAAGCGTAGATGGGTGTTGACAGAGCTATTAGGTCGGAGGCGATTATCTTCTCGACATGGGGCGCAAAATCATCGTTGTGAACGCAGCCTATCTCGCCGATGCGCGATGCATGGTGCAAGCTTTTTATCATAGATCCACTCCTCTTCTACGGTGAAGCCCTGCTTCCTGAGCTCATCCATAAACGGAGCGGACAGTTGAGCAGTGTTGCCGGTTTTGTGCGGGCTGCCCTGCAATATCAATGCTTTCATATAGGTCTCCTCTCTGAAAAAGCCGGAAACAAACGCTCTGCTTTCGGCTTTGACGGTTAAATCACTCCATCACACCGATGTGCGCAGGGACAATGAAGTCCGCCTCCGTGCAGGCACGAATATCTTCTACGGTGTACCCGGGAGCGAGCTCCCGGAGAACAAGACCGTCGGAGGTCACTTCAAAGTAGCAGCGTTCGGTAATGATATCGTTGACGCAGTGAGCGCCGGTCAGCGGCAGATCGCAGCGCTTTACGATCTTTGAAGCACCGTGCTTATCGCAGTGATCCGTAGCCACGATGACGCGCTTCACACCGGAGCAAATATCCATTGCACCGCCCATACCGACGAAGAGCTTGCCGGGAATCATCCAGTTGGCAAGACTGCCTTCCTGATCGACCTGCAGCGCGCCGAGAACAGCCGCGTCAATGTGCCCGCCGCGTATAAAGCCGAAGGAGGTGTCGTGAGACACGACGCAGCCGCCTGGGATGACGGATGCGGGCTTGCCGCCGGCGTCGAACAGGTCAATATCCCAATGCTTGGCATCCGGAGTAGGGCCGCATCCTACTACGCCCAACTCGTTTTCAAGCCAGATATCCACGCCGTCGGGAATATGGTCAACGCACATCAGGGGAATACCGATACCCAGATTTACAAAATCTCCGTCCTTAAAAAACTTTGCGCAGCGGGACGCTATGAGGTCTCGTCCTGTATATGCCATGCTCACAAACCTCCTTCTGACCGGAGCCGCGCAAGCTCGCGCTTCCATGTGTCAGGCAGCGGCCTTTTTTCACCCTGCCTAACATAGATCATATCTACGATGGGGGCGGGAACGTGGATATCATCCGGGTCGAGCTCGCCGAGCTCGACAAGCTCATCAGCCTCGACGATGACAAGATCAGCTGCCATAGCCATATAGTCCTGCGCGTGACGGTTAAGCCGTCTGAAATGCAGGTTGCCCGCTTTGTCTGCCTTGCTTGCGTGCAGAAGGGCAATATCAGCGCGGATAGGCAGCTCCAGCAGATAATCCTTCCCGTTCACGGTGATGATCTGCTTCCCCTCGGCGACGATCGTTCCGACGCCTGTGGGCGTCAGAATGCCGCCGAGGCCATAGCCGCCGGCGCGTATTCTTTCGGCAAAGGTACCCTGAGGAACAAACTCCACCTCAAGCTCACCGGATGACATTTGAGCTATTCCATCGGGATTCATGCCGATGTGGGTCGTGATACACTTCTTGACCTGATGATTGGCAATGAGCCTGCCGAGACTGGCGTCCGACTGACCGCAGCAAGTGGTGATCGTGGTAAGGTCCTTCACGTTCTTTTCGACCAAACCGGAAATTATCTCCTCCGCGGTAAGCATGCCGTGGAGATTTGCGAACATGATCGACTGCCCGTCGTGAAACTGTTCGAGAACCTCTTCAAGCGAAAATACTTTGTTTTTCAAGCCTATGTACTACCTTTCTCATATGTCTGGGGCAATCGGGGGACTGACTCGGCGGCGTTTTTGAGAAGCGGCTCGCTGAGCGGGAGATGGCTTTTGATGCAAAGCATAAAAAAATCGTCGCAAGCGATACAAACTTGCGACGACTTTGGTGCGAGAGAGGAGACTTGAACTCCCACGTCGGCTGACACACGCCCCTCAAACGTGCCTGTCTACCTATTCCAGC
>CAKTPC010000210.1 GCA_934590505.1 uncultured Oscillospiraceae bacterium | reverse complement strand
GTCCGCTCCGGTAAGGCAAGGCTCGTGATCGGTACGCGCAGCGCGGTGTTCGCGCCGGCAGATAAGCTTGGGCTTATCATCATAGACGAGGAACAGGAGGAGACATATAAATCGGAGAACAGCCCACGCTACAACGCGCGGGATGTTGCCATATATCGCTGCGCGCAGGCGGGCTGCCTGCTGCTGCTCGGTTCGGCGACGCCGGACATCGTGAGCATGTATAAGGCGCGGCAGGGTAATTATTCGCTTTTCACGCTGCGCGGCAGATATAACGACATGCAGCTGCCGCAGGTGGAGATAGTCGACATGAAGCGTGAGCTTCGGCGCGGCAACGGCACGGATATAAGCGAAAAGCTGCGCGAGGAGCTGGGCGAGAACATCAACCGCGGCGAACAGAGCATACTGTTCATAAACCGCCGCGGGGCGAACAAGCTTATAAGCTGCGGAGAATGCGGGTATACCTATAAGTGCCCGCGGTGCAGCGTTTCGCTGACCTATCACAGCGCGAACCGGCGGCTCATGTGCCACTACTGCGGATATTCGCAATGGCTGGACGACTGCTGCCCGGAGTGCGGGGGAGAACTCAAGCACGTCGGCGCGGGCACGCAGATGATAGAAACAGAGCTTAAGGAGCTTTTCCCGGACACGGAGGTCATACGGCTCGATACCGATACCGTGACCGCCGCGGGCTCACATGAGGCGCTCTTCGAGCGGTTCAGAAATGAGAAAATCCCTATTATGGTAGGGACGCAGATGGTGACCAAAGGGCTGAACTTTGAGAATGTCACCCTTGTAGGCGTGATAAGTGCCGACCAGAGTCTGTACGCCGGGAGCTTCCGCGCCGGTGAGCGTACATTTTCGCTGCTGACACAGGTCGTCGGCCGCAGTGGACGCGGCAGCAAGCCAGGTCGGGCGATCATCCAGACCTTTACACCGGAGAACGAAACGATACTCCAAGCCTCGCGGCAGGACTATGAGGACTTTTATGAATCAGAGATCCAGCTGCGCAGGCTCCAGAACACGCCGCCGTTTTCCGAGATGCTGACGGTGACAGCCTCGGGACTGAACGAGGCGCACGTTTTTCAGGCTTGCCGCTATGTGCGGGACAGGCTTGACAATATCATCGGGCGCGACGGCAGCGCCGTGGTGCTCGGCCCGGCTCCGCTGGCGGTAGTCAAGGTGAACAACAGGTACCGCTACAGAGTCATAATTTACGGAAAGAAGCTCTCGGGGCTGCGCGGCATCGTTTCCGGTCTTGTGATCGAGTGCTGCACGGACAAGAGATTTTCGGATGTTTCAGTTTACGCGGATAACGATCCCGCAGAATAAGCCGGTATCTATATATTTAACTGGAGGACAGAATGGCACTCAGACATATACTTACACAGGGCGATCCGACGCTGAACAAAAAGTGCCGCCCGGTGACAGACTTTAACGCGCGGCTGCATCAGCTGCTAGACGATATGACAGACACGCTTGCCGAGTCAAACGGCGTCGGCCTTGCTGCACCGCAGGTGGGCATACTGCGCAGGGCGGTGCTTGTACTCGAAACCAACGTCCCAGAGGGCGAGGACGAGTACGTCATCGAGCTTATTAACCCGGAGATAATCGAGACCTCCGGCGAGCAGGATGGCCCCGAGGGCTGCCTGAGCGTACCGGGCGAGTACGGGCTCGTGAAGCGTCCGATGAACGTCAAGGTCAGGGCCCAGAATCGCTTCGGCGAATGGTTCGAGGTCGAGGGCACGGGGCTTACCGCTCGCTGCTTCTGCCATGAGATAGACCATCTGGAGGGCATTCTGTTCACCGAGAAATGTGAACGGATGCTGACAGAGGAAGAAATGAGCAACGGAGAATATTGAGAATATGCGCATTGTTTTTATGGGGACACCGGATTTCGCGTCGGCCTCACTGAAAAAACTGATAGATGAAAAGTTCGACGTTGTGGGCGTGTTCACCCAACCGGACAAGCCTAAGGGGCGCGGCATGGAGCTGTGTGCGTCGCCTGTCAAGGAGCTTGCGCTAGAGAATAATCTGCCGGTGTTCCAACCGGCGAAGATGCGCGACGGTACGGCACTGGCGCAGATAAAGGCTCTGGAACCGGATATCCTTGTAGTCGTCGCCTATGGACGCATCTTGCCGGACGATATTCTTGCCGTGCCGAAATACGGCGCAATAAACGTCCACGGCTCGCTCCTGCCGAAGTACAGGGGCGCGGCTCCCATACAGTGGGCGGTGCTCAACGGCGATAAGGTGACCGGCGTTACGACAATGTATCTCGCAAGCGAAATGGACACCGGGGACATTATCTATACCGATGAGACGGAGATCGGCGAATATGAGACCTCCGGAGAACTGTTCGACAGGCTCAAGGACATGGGCGCAGAGCTGCTGGTCAAGACCCTGCGCGATATCGATGCAGGCGCTGCGCCGCGCACGCCGCAGGATCACAGCAAGGCAAGCTATGTAACGATGCTGGATAAGAGTATCTGCCCGATAGACTGGAACAAAACGCCGCGTGAGGTGCTCAAGCATATATACGGGCTCCAGCC
>CAKTPC010000209.1 GCA_934590505.1 uncultured Oscillospiraceae bacterium | reverse complement strand
ATCGGCTCGGCTCTCGCGGCGATCGCGGGCGTGCTGCTCTGCTCGTCCTACACCTCCCTCATGCCGACGACCGGCTCCATGCCCGGCATCAAGGCCTTCACCGCAGCGGTGTTCGGCGGCATCGGCTCGATCCCCGGCGCGTTCCTCGGCGGTCTGCTGCTCGGCATAATCGAGTCCCTGGCAAAGGCGTATATCTCCACGCAGCTTGCAAACTCCATCGTCTTTGCGGTGCTTATCGTGACGCTGCTGGTGCGTCCGGCCGGTCTGCTCGGCAAGTATGTGCCGGAGAAAGTCTGAGGTGCCAAAATGAAAAAGACTCTCAATAAGACAAAAATCGCGGACTTCGCGACGTATATCGGCGTTGTCATTGCTTTCATCGTCATGAATGTCCTGATGAATGAGGGGCTGCTCACCCGTTCAATGAAGGGTCAGCTCGTCCCCATCTGCTGCTACATCGTTATGGCAATCTCCCTGAACCTCACCGTCGGCATCCTCGGCGAGCTGAGTCTGGGACACGCGGGCTTCATGAGCGTCGGTGCGTTCACCGGCATCGTCACCGCGATGAGCCTGCAGAGCGCCGTCCCCTCCGACGGTGTGCGCCTTGCTCTCGCGATCGTGATGGGCGCGATCTTCGCGGGCATCGCGGGAACGCTCGTCGGCATCCCGGTGCTGCGCCTGCACGGTGACTATCTGGCCATCGTGACGCTGGCCTTCGGCGAGATCATCAAGGAGCTTATAAACTGCCTTATCATCGGCCACGATGAAAACGGGCTGCACATCATCTTCAATGCTACCGGCGCAAAGACCGTTACCGACCTCGGCCTTACCGAGACGGGCAAGGTGCTCATCAAGGGCGCGCAGGGTGCGACCGGCACGGACACCATCGCGAGCTTCACCGCGGGCTTCATCCTCATAATGATCACTCTCGTCGTTGTGCTCAATCTCGTGCGCAGCCGCTCCGGACGCGCGATCATGGCGCTGCGCGACAACCGCATTGCCGCCGAATCCGTCGGCATCAACGTGACGAAATATAAGCTCATGGCCTTTGTGACGAGCGCTGCACTTGCTGGCGGCGCGGGCGCGCTCTACGGTCTGAACTTCTCGAACCTCGTCTCCTCGAAGTTTGACTTCAATACTTCGATCCTCATCCTCGTGTTCGTTGTTCTCGGCGGGCTCGGCAATATGTGGGGTTCGATCATCGCGGCGGCGGTGCTGACGGTGCTGCCCGAAGCGCTGCGCGGCTTTGCCGATTACCGTATGCTCATCTACGCGATAGTTCTGATAGTCGTCATGCTGGCGACGAACAGCCCCCAGATGAAGGCGCTGCTTTCAAAGCTCGTCCCCTTCGGCAAGAAAGGAGAAAAGGAACATGCCTGATCTCACTCTGAAATTTAGAAACCCGTTTGCGATGTTCGCCCCGGCATATCCCGAGGCCAATGTCGATACGAAGTATAAAAGTCCGCTCGTCCCGCTGCCGACAAATGCTTTCATCCCGCAGCGTGACCTTGACAAGACCCCCGTCCTCGAAGTCAGCCATCTCGGCATAGACTTCGGCGGCCTGACTGCGGTCGACGACTTCAACCTCACCATCGGCCGCACCGAGATTGCCGGGCTCATCGGCCCGAACGGTGCCGGCAAGACTACGATCTTTAACCTTCTCACCAAGGTCTATCAGCCGACGCGCGGCACCATCATGGTCGACGGCATAGACACCCACAGCATGAACACCGCGCAGGTCAACAAGCTCGGCGTGGCGCGTACCTTCCAGAACATCCGCCTGTTTGACAATCTCAGCGTTGAAGATAATGTCAAGCTCGGTATGCACAACCAGATAAACTACGGCATGTTCTCCGGCATCATGCGCCTGCCGTCCTACTGGAATCAGGAGCGCATCGCACATGAGCGCGCAATGGAGCTGCTGAGCATCTTCGACATGGAGGATCTCGCGGACGCCAAGGCCGGTTCCCTGCCCTACGGCGCGCAGCGCCGTCTCGAGATAGTCCGCGCCCTCGGCACGAACCCGAGCCTGCTTCTGCTCGACGAGCCAGCTGCCGGCATGAACCCCTCCGAAACCGCGGAGCTGATGGAGAACATCATCAAGATCCGCGACATGTTCCAAATCGCCATCATGCTCATCGAGCATGACATGAACCTTGTCATGGGTATCTGCGAGGGTATCTGCGTGCTGAACTTCGGTAAGGTCATCGCAAAGGGTACGCCCGCGGACATTCAGGCGAACCCCGTCGTTATCGAAGCATACCTCGGCAAGAAGAAGGAGGCCTGAACGCATGGGCACTATTCTTAAGGTAGATAATATAAATGTATACTACGGCGCTATCCACGCGATAAAGGGTATCTCCTTTGAGGTCAACGAGGGCGAGGTCGTCACCCTTATCGGCGCAAACGGTGCGGGCAAGTCCACGACGCTCCAGACCGTCTCCGGACTTCTGCGCTCCCGCACCGGCAGCATTGAGTTTAACGGCGAGAACATCAGCCACGTCCCGGCACACAAGCTCGTGTACAAGGGGCTTGCGCAGGTCCCCGAGGGGCGGCG
>CAKTPC010000208.1 GCA_934590505.1 uncultured Oscillospiraceae bacterium | reverse complement strand
GAAGGCGGGCTGACGCCCGTCAAGGCGAAAAAGGCAAAAAGCGCCGAAAAGACATGCTGTCAGGCGTGTGTGCTCTTGTCAATTGATGGTAAACTGACAGCAACATATTGAACCAAAGGAGGCAAATGTTATGCTTAAGGGAATAGCCGCTTCGGCGGGCGCGGCAGTCGCTGAGCTCTTCCGTCTCAGTGCGCCCGATCTGTCCGTTGACAGCACCGCCTGCTATGAGCCTGGCGGGGAGCGCGAAAGATACCGGAGCGCCGCAGAGACCGCGCTGGGCGAGCTCGACGTGCTCTATGACATGGCAATGGAGACGGACGAAGCCACCGCGCAGGTGTTCGATATCCACCGCATGATGCTGGACGACACTGATTTCTGCGACGGCATAGAGGACGGCATCCGCGCCGGTCACTGCGCGGAGTTTGCAGTGCAGCAGACGGCTGACATGCTCGCCGGGATGTTCCTCGCGATGGAGGGGGACGAATACATGCAGGCGCGCGCCGCCGATGTGCGCGACGTTGCGGGCAGGCTCATCCGCGTCCTCAAGGGCATCAGCGAGGGCGGGGAGTATTTTGAGCACTCCGTGATCGTCGCCGCAGAGGATCTGCTGCCGAGCCAGACCGTGCGTCTTGATAAGACGAAGGTGCTCGGCTTTGTGACGAAGTACGGCTCCGTCACCTCGCACTCCGTCATTCTGGCAAAGACGCTGGGGATCCCCTGCATCGTCGGCATGGGCAGCAATTTTGACGCGCTCCCCGAGAAGTGCACCCTTGCAATTGACGGCTCCACGGGTGAGGTGCTCCCCGATCCTGACGCCGCTGCCGTCGCGGATTTCAACGCCCGCGCCGCAAGCTTCAAAGCGCAGCAGGCAGAGCTTGCGCAGTACAAAGACCGCAAGGCCGTGACGAAGTCCGGGCATGAGGTACTTGTCGCGGCGAACATCGGCTCTCTTGACGATATCGACGCGGTCATATCCAGCGGTGCGGACGGCGTCGGCCTGTTCCGCAGCGAGTTCATATACCTCAACAGCGAGGACTTCCCCGATGAGGAGACCCAGTTCAACATTTATAAGGAAGTACTCTCAAGGCTCGCTCCGCGCCCAGTCGTAATCAGGACGCTCGACCTCGGCAGCGACAAACAGGCACCGTACTTCGGCATCGATAATGAGGATAACCCCGCCATGGGCTACCGTGCCATAAGGATATGCCTGAAGGAGCCGCATATTTTCCGCGCCCAGCTGCGCGCGCTGCTGCGCGCCTCGGTGTATGGGAATCTGAACGTGATGTTCCCGATGATAAGCCGCCTCGATCAGGTGCGGCAGATAAAGGAGATCGTTGCCGGGCTCAAGGCGGAGCTTGACGCCGAGGGGATAGCATACAGCGACAGCATACAGTTCGGGATCATGGTCGAGACTCCCGCCGCCGCGGTAATGAGCGATGTGCTGGCAAAGGAGGTCGACTTCTTCTCCCTCGGCACTAACGACCTCACGCAGTACACCATGGCAGTCGACCGCATGAACGCGCGCGTCAGTGATTTGTTCGACTCCGCCGATCCTGCGATCCTGCGTCTCATCGAGCTGACCGCAAAGAACGCTCACGACGCCGGTATATGGGTCGGTATATGCGGAGAGTCCGCGGCGAACACCGCGCTGACGGATTTCTACATGTCCGTCGACATTGATGAGTTGTCGGTCTCCCCGTCCTCCGTCGCAGCGGTCAAGCGCGCGGTACTTGAAAGCTGAATAAACGATATGTCCTCCTGCTGTCGACGCATCGAACGTCGGCAGCAGGTTTTTTTGTTGCATAAAAGCCTTGAATGCTCTGCCATGGGATGGTATTCTTTATTCATATTATAGAAAACAGGAGCAATACAGATGACGACAGAGAAGCTTTACTATATCGACAGCCACATGTTCACCTTCGAGGCCAAGGTACTCGAGTGCCGCAAGGAAAAGAGCGGCTGGGCGGTGATCCTTGACAGGACGGCCTTCTTCCCCGAGGGCGGCGGCCAGCTTGCCGACACGGGATATATCAGCTCCGTGCGCGTCACCGATGTACAGGAGCTCGGCGGCGAGATACTGCACTATACCGACGCGCCGCTTGAACCTGGGCTGGCCGTTCCCTGCCGTCTTGACGCAGAGCAGCGTCTGCGCCGGATGCAGAATCATTCGGGCGAACACATCGTCTCCGGACTTATTCACGGCAGGTACGGCTATGATAACGTCGGCTTCCACATGGGCTCCGAGTTCATGACCATAGACTTCAGCGGTGAGCTCGACTGGGAACAGCTCATGGACATTGAGCAGCGCGCGAACGAAACTGTCCGCGCCAATATTCCGGTGCGCATATGGTTCCCGGACGCGGAGGAGCTTGCGCATCTCGAATACCGCAGCAAGCTTGAACTGACGGAGAACGTGCGCATAGTCGAGATAGGCGATATCGACCGCTGCGCATGCTGCGCACCGCACGTCTCGCGCACCGGTGAGGTGGGCGTGATAAAGATACTCGACTGCCAGCGCCACCGCGGCGGCGTGCGCGTGAGCGTCGTGTGCGGGATGGA
>CAKTPC010000207.1 GCA_934590505.1 uncultured Oscillospiraceae bacterium | reverse complement strand
AACGCCCATGCTGCTTCAAAGCCCTTGCCAATACACAAAGTATTGCCTGCGGGCTTTTCATTGCCTGAACGCTTTTCCGCTCCGGCAAAACTGCTTGCACCTGACAGCGACGGTGCAAGCTTCTTCTGACGCTGTCAGGCGTGTGTGCTCATGTCAGCTGATGGTACTCGCTTGTGAACATTCTAACACTTCATAAGGTAAAAGTCAATTTAGACCATGCTAATGTTTAAGCATTGGCAAATGCCTTCTGCACCCGCACTATCGATATTGTGACATAAACTGCCGTTACCGCTTCCGCTATCGGCATTGCAAACCACACGGAGCCGCTGCCGAGGAGCAAAGGCAGGAGCATTATAAGCGCGCCGCTTATGACTATGCCGCGAGAGACGGAGATAATAACAGATGTGCCGGGTCTCAGCATGGCTTGAAAATAATATGTGGAAAACACGTTATACGGCAGCAGCAGGAAAGAGACTGCGTATATGCGCATGATCTCCGGGGCGATGGCGAGAACTTCCGGCGTCGGCGACATGAATAGCTTAATGAAGCCATTCGGCAGAATAATGACCGACGCCGTCCACGCGGCGCTGATGACCGCGCAGCTTATTAGACAATAGCGCAGCAGCTGGGATACACGGTCAGAGCGCCCCGCACCATAGTTCTGCGATATGATCGGCTGTGCCGCCTGACCGACGCCGTAGGCGCAGCACTGCACAAAGGTGCTGATATTGACAATGACGGCATAAACCGCAAGAGCGTCCGAGCCGAGACAGCTCATGATCTGGCGGTTAAACAGCATGGTGAGCACACCCATGGCGATATCGATAATAAAGCTTGAAAAGCCGTTTGCGGCGATTTTGCCGAACATCTCCGGCAGATGCGCGACCGGCACAAAGCGCATCGTGTTTATAGTGGAGCGGAAGTGCGTCATCATCATAAATACAGACATGGAGACGCCCATCGCCGTTGCAATTCCAGCGCCGAGAATGCCCATGTCGAGTGTAAAAACAAAGAAGTAATCGCCGAAAACGTTGAATATTCCGCCGAACAGCACTGACTTTGTTGCAAGGGTTGGGTTACCGTCATTGCGAATGAAGGAGGACAGCAGTGTCGAGAACGGATAGAACGGGACTGTGAATTTGACCGGGATGAGATAACGCCGGCACAGCGGCAGCAGTGCGTCGCTCGCACCGAAGAGACGCAGCAGCGGCACCTCGAATATCCACAGCCCGACCCAAAGCACCAGCGCGACAATGCCGCCGAAGATTATAGACCCGGTGAAATACGCATTTGCCGGGTGCTCACCGTGGTCGTCGCCGCCCTTGGCGACGCTGAAGAGTACGGAGCCGCCGATACCGGCAAGCAGACCGAAGCTATAGACCATGTTCCATATCGGCGCGACAACGCCCATCGCCGCGGAGCCCTCCGGTCCGTGGTACTGCCCGACCATGACCATATCGACAAGGCCGAATACGCAGCCCATAAACGCACTGCCGAAGGCGGCAGTGAGATATTTCAGATAGATTTTACTGAGCTTGTCGTTTATAAGATCCATATAGTTCCTCCAAAAAAAGAGGCCGGATAAGAAAACAGACGTTTCAGCCTGCCACCTTATCCGGCTCGTCGTTTCCACATATGAACGGCTTGTCCTCCGAGTGAGCGAGAGGGATTGTAGCACAGCCGTGCGCATAAATCAAGCGGCAGATAAGAAAAAGAGTCAAAATTTTCTTCAAAAACTTTGAAAAAATGTACTCAAGCCCTTGCAATCCGGGAACAATTCTGGTATCATATCAGAGCATTTCGCACGGGAATGGACTTTCCCCCATGTGGCCTTGTGTTCAGGGCTTGGTGGAGGGGTTGAAGTTCCCGGAGGAAAATAACAAATTACGGAGGAAAAGAAATGTCAGTAGTATCCATGAAGCAGCTGCTGGAAGCCGGTGTCCACTTCGGTCACCAGACCCGCCGCTGGAACCCCAAGATGGCCGAGTATATTTACTGTGAGCGTAACGGTATCTATATAATCGACCTGCAGAAGACCGTCAAGAAGCTCGAAGAGGCTTATGACTTTGTGCGCGATCTCGCCGCAAACGGCCAGACCGTTCTCTTCGTCGGCACCAAGAAGCAGGCTTCGGACGCAGTCAAGGAAGAGGCTGCACGCGTCGGCATGTACTATGTCAACGCACGTTGGCTCGGCGGCATGCTCACCAACTTCAAGACCATGCGCACCCGCGTCGACCGTCTTGCTCAGCTCAAGAAGATGCAGGAGGACGGCACCTTCGATATGCTGCCCAAGAAAGAAGTCATGAAGCACCTCGGCGAGATGGAAAAGCTCGAGAAGTACCTCGGCGGCGTCAAGGACATGAAGAAGCTCCCCGGCGCACTGTTCGTCGTTGACCCCCGCAAGGAGCACAACGCCATCGCCGAAGCACGCAAGCTGCACATCCCCATCGTCGCTATCGTCGACACCAACTGCGACCCCGATGAGGTCGATTACGTTATCCCCGCAAACGATGACGCTATCCGCGCCATCCGCCTGATCTCCGCCACCATGGCCAACGCCGTTCAGGAAGGCCG
>CAKTPC010000206.1 GCA_934590505.1 uncultured Oscillospiraceae bacterium | reverse complement strand
GCAAAGCTCCTCCCGCTTGCAAGCGCACGCAGTGCGGGCGGATATGTGAAGTTCCACGGTGAGGACGTTCTTATCGAGGAAGCGACCGACGAGAGCTTTGCGGGAATGGACTATGTCCTTGGCGCGGTGAAGAACGGCATGTCCAAGCGCTTTGCCCCGGCAATAGTCAAGAGCGGCGCAGTGTATATCGATAACAGCTCCGCATTCAGGCTCGATGAAAACGTGCCTCTGGTCGTCCCAGAGATAAACGGCGCGGACGCTTTTGAAAACAAGGGCATCATCGCAAACCCGAACTGCTCCACCATCATCACCCTTATGGCCGTCGCGGGGCTTGCAAAGCTCTCGCCGATAAAGGCCATGGTTGCAAGCACCTATCAGGCCGTTTCCGGAGCGGGTCAGGCGGGCTTCTCCGAGCTTCAGGGGCAGATGGAAGCTATTGTTGCCGGCAAGCCGACCGAGCACTCCACATTCCCGACGCAGATATGCCTGAATGTTATCCCACACATCGGCGACGAGCTCGAAAACGGCTATACCGATGAGGAGATGAAGATGCAGAACGAGGGGCGCAGGATATTCCACCGCCCGGAGCTCAAGGTCACCTGTACCTGCGTGCGCGTGCCGGTCATGCGCTCACACTCGATATCCGTCACGGTCAAGACCGAACGCCGCATTGAGCTGGACGAGGCCAGAGCCGCCATCGCGGCATACCCCGGCGTGCGCCTTATCGACGATTATCAGGGACGTAATTACCCGACGCCGCTTGACACCAGCGATCAGGATCTCGTCTGGGTCGGCAGAGTGCGCCGTGACCTCGTGGACGAGGACGCGATAACCCTTTGGTGCTGCGGCGACCAGATACGCAAGGGCGCTGCTGCGAACGCCGTGCAGATCCTCAAGCTGCTTGCCGAAGGCAAAAAGTAAGTTGACATAATTAAAGCAACATAACACAACGCCCGAATGATTTGTTTCGTTCGGGCGTTGTGTGTTTTTATATAACAACTCTGATTATCTCCAAAAAGCCCGGAAATACGGGCATTTCACGGGATATAAGAACTGAATTTACTACCGATTTACTACGCTGAAAGGCTTGTCCCTTATCAACCGGGAGCAGATCGACGCGATCCGGGCGGCTGTCCGGGAGCTGGAACAGGCGGGCTATATCGTGCGTTCCCGTGAGCGTGACAGCCAAGGCCGCCTGCGCGGGGCGGATTACATCATTTACGAACAGCCCCAGCCTGTGCCGGATTTACCTACATTGGAAAATCCAACATTGGATAATCCAACGCAGGAAAAGCCTACGCAGGAAAAACCAACGCAATTAAATAAAGATAGATTAAGTAAAGAGAAATCAATTACTGATGGATCAAATACCGATTCCATTCCTATCCTTTCCCCTCCCTCTCCTTTGGTGGAAGAAGCGGCTGCGCCGCCGGAACGGAAAGGAACGGGAGCGAAATCACAGAGCGCCGTAGAGATTTATCGGGAGATCATCAAGGACAACATCGAGTATGAACACCTTTGCCAGTACGCCAAGGGGATTGACCGGGATATGCTGGACGAGATTGTGGACTTGCTGGTAGAAACCGTATGCAGCGCCCGAAAGACCATCCGCATTGCCGGGGACGATTACCCCGCCGAGCTGGTGAAATCCAAGCTGATGAAGCTGAACAGCTCTCACATTGAGTTTGTCTTTGACTGTATCAGCAAAAACACCACGGAAATACGGAACATCAAAAAATACCTGCTGGCGGTTCTGTTCAACGCCCCAAGCACCATCAACGGCTATTACACGGCGCTGGTGGCCCACGACATGAACACAGGCAGTTGGGGAACCCCGCAAAATCGGTGATTTTGTGGGGAGAGGAGGAACAGCGAAATGAGCGAGCTTTTCACGCTTGCGTGGAAACAAGCGATATGGAGCTTGTGACGACGAGAAAGGAGGACGGCCCTATGAAACAGGGTGATCTGTCTGTACCACAATGCTGACCGCCGCAGGACGGCGGCAAATCTCCGGACAGCTTTGCCGGACATGGACAAGGAAATGGCGGCGCTGGCCTGCCAGACCGCCGATAAGCTGGACGCCATGAGTGACGCCGACTTTGCGGCGCAGCGGTTCCACTTCACAGACGAATAAGCAAAGCGCCGGACGCAGAGGTATCAAAGCCTCTGCGTCCGGCGCTTCTTTTTTGTCCATTTCCCGCATTTAGAACCCCGTTTTGAGGGGAACAGCGAGAAGCGCCGGAATCTGATGGTGGTGATTGCCGTTGCGCTGGCGGCGTTTCTGATCTGCTTTACAGGAATAGTGTCTACTTCCCTGACACAAATGCAGCGCAATCAGGTTCTCGATACTTATGAGGCGGTCTGGCGAGGTGTAGAGGAAAACGATATTGAAAACTTAAAAGGACTGCCGGAGTTTGAGCGTGTAGGCGGCTACTATCTACTCGGTGAGGAACTTTCGGAACAGGGCTATCATGCGTCTTATGTGTATTGCGACGCGCAAATGATGGAGATTGCCAAGGCGCAGATGGAGTTATTAGAGGGCCGGGTTCCTGAAAAAGCAAATGAAGTTGTCGTAAGCGAATACTTTCTTTCCACCTATGGAAACAATGC
>CAKTPC010000205.1 GCA_934590505.1 uncultured Oscillospiraceae bacterium | reverse complement strand
GACGGCGTGACCTTCCAGACCGCCGAGCCCGACGTGTTCGTCGGCGGCGACTGCGCGACCGGCCCGAAGTACACCATCGACGCCATTGCCAGCGGCCGTGAGGGCGCAGTATCCATCCACCGCTACGTGAACGTCGGCCAGACGCTGACCATCCACCGCAACCTGCGCGAGTTCAAGGAGCTCGACAAGGAGAATGTCACTCTGCCGGTCGAGAAGATAAAGAAGCCCGCACGCTCCGCCGTCGTCATCGACAAGAAGAAGGTCCTCACCATGTGCGACGACCGCGTGACCTTCACCGAGGAGCAGATAAAGTCCGAGGCCTCCCGCTGCCTGAGCTGCGGCCGCAGTGTGGTCGACCCGAACAAGTGCATCGGCTGCGGCATCTGCACCACCAAGTGTGAGTTCGACGCGATACACCTCACGCGTAACCGCCCGCAGAACAGCAAGATGATCCCCGCCGAGGACAAGTTCAAGGCCATCGGCCCCTACGCCGCAAAGCGTCAGGTAAAGATAATCAAGAAGCAGCTTTCCGGCAAATAATCATCCCGGAACAGATACAGGTGCGGGATAAACCTCGCACCTGTTTTTACAGAATAGGATAGAAAGGAAAGTTATGCACGAGCTTAGCATAGTGACCTACGTCATCGAGCAGGTCGACGAGATAGCCAAGGAGAACAAGCTCACGGACATCCAGTCCGTCACGCTGGAGTTCGGCGAGGTATCCGGAATAGTGCCGGAGTATCTGAGTGACTGCTGGAAATGGTACGCTAAAAAAACTCCGCTGATAGAACACACCGAATTTAAGTACGAGATCATCCCGGCCATAACATGGTGCGACGACTGCAAGACCACCTATCCCACCGTGAAATACGGCAAGACCTGTCCCAACTGCGGCAGCGGCCATACATGGCTCCAGCAGGGGCAGGAGATGAATCTCAAGGAAATAGTCGCGTGTTGAATGGCGGCGAGAAAAAGAATATAAAATTTTGTCAAAAAGCTGACATCGGTATACTGCATTTAAAAGAACAAGTGTTAAAATAATGACGGCCGCCCGCGGCGGCTGGATTCTTGTGCCGGAGGCTCTTGGCTCCCGGCGATTGGAGAAGAAAAGATATGAAAGATCTCAAGCACCTGCTCTATTTTGAAAATCTCCTGCAGGAAGCTCAGAATGAGCTTATCCTACAGGCGCAGAGCGAGGGGAAGGTCTGTGTGGCCTACGTCTGCGAGAACACCCCCGAGCCGCTGCTGAATCTGCCGGGCGCGTTTTCCACGCGTCTGCGCGCACCGCGCACCGGTTCCATGGAAATGGCGACCTATTACATGACCAGCTTCCTCTGCGAGTACAGCCGCGCCCTGCTTGAGCGCGCCATCGAGGGCGGCTACAACTTTGCCGACTGCCTCATCACTCCCGACGGCTGCACGATGATGAACCGCGCCGTCGAAAACATGGAGCTTCTGAAGGCGTTGGGCAAGAACAAGGAAAAGTTCTTCTTTGAGTATATGGAGATACCCATGAAGGCCGACGACAACGGTCTGAACCTCTATACCCTCCAGTGCAAAAACCATATCCTCAAGCCCCTGCACGATCACTACGGCATTGACGTTTCCGATAAGGCGATCCGTGAGGCCGTCGCGGAGCACAACCGCGTCTGCGAGCTCATCCGCGCGATCGGCGATTTCCGCAAGGGCGACAAGCCGCGCATCACAGGCTATGAGTTCCATGTCATCACGCTTGCGACCTACGTTGCGCCGAAGTACCTGATCATAGACAAGCTCGAGGAAACTCTCGAAGAGCTCAAGACTCGCGAGCCTGACGAGAAGGGCTACCGCGCCCGTGTGCTGGTGGTCGGTTCCGAGGTGGACGACTGCGGCTTTATAAAGCTCGTCGAGGATACCGGCGCTTATGTCTGTGCCGACCGTTTCTGCTACGGCTCTCTTCCCGGCCGTGATCCCATTGAACTGACCGACGACGAGGATGCGCTGACGCAGATATGCCGCCAGTACATGTACCGCGGCCAGTGCCCGCGCTACATGAACACTGCCAAGATGACCGGGCGCCGCGAATATGTCAACAAGCTCGCAAAGGAATACGACGCCGACGGCATCATCTATGAGCAGATAAAGTTCTGCGACCCATGGGCTTATGAGCGCATGATGGGCTCGCACATCCTGCATGATGATTACGGCTACCCCGTGCTGTCGGTCGACCGCCCCTATAACATCTCGACCTCCGGTCAGATGCGCACCCGCGTGCAAGCCTTCGTTGAGAGCATCGAGATAAAGAAGATCCAGGGAGGGGACAAGTGATGAGCAACAAGAGAATTGGCTGTGAGAATTTCGGTAAATTCTACACCGAAGGTAAGGTCAGGAACCGCCGCGAATGGCGCGGCGTGGTCGACACGCTCTATGATTACTCCCGCTGGCTCCACAATTGGATAACCATGGCGAAGATGGTCTCAAAGCCGAGAAACATCAAGGCCATGTTCCGCTACCGCTGGATGGCGAACTATCTCGCCGTCCCCATGATGGTCGACCGCCACACCCAGGGCCTGCGCGGCGAGCATCTGCGTATCTGCCATCTGGAGCAGGACCTCATAATCGAGGACGTCGCAAAGCTGCTTGACGG
>CAKTPC010000204.1 GCA_934590505.1 uncultured Oscillospiraceae bacterium | reverse complement strand
TCGTCGGCCAGCGCCGATACCGGTATTGCCGCAAACATCATCAGGCACAGCAGCAGCGATAGGAGCCGCTTGAAATTCATCCGTCTTTTATCCTTATCCATGGTTCTGCCTGCGCGCCGTCCTTTCTTGAGTCGTAATCATAACAATTATACCATATAAAAGAAGTTTTGAATATATAGATTGAAAATTTTCCGGAAAGATACTATATTATAAGAGAAGAATCTGCAACAAAGGGACGTGATATTCTGAAGGTCTCACAGCTGTCATACAGCCGCGTCGAGCTTGACGCGTTCCGCGCATCGATGGCGGGGATAACGGAGCGCATCCGCAGCGCCGCCTGTACGGCGGATATCCTCGATGCGCGCGAGGACTATCTGCGCCTGTATTCCGAGTACCATACCATGAGCGCACTTGCATATATGCGCTATTCCGTCAACACTGCCGATGAGTTTTACTCTGCCGAGAACGATTATTATGACGAGGCCGGTCCCGCTGTGCACAGCCTGATCGCCGATTATGCCGCCGCGCTGCTCGATTCTCCGTTCCGCGCGGAGCTTGAGCGGGAGCTGTCTCCGCTGCTGTTCCGATCGATGGAGCTTCAGCGCAAAGCGATATCCCCGGTCATTGTTGACGACATGGTAGAGGAGAACCGGCTCATCAGCGAATACTCCAAGCTGATGGCCGGGATGGAGTTTGACTTTCACGGCGAGAAGCTGCCGCGCCCCGCGCTGCTGGGCTATCTCAAGGACAGTGACCGCGCAGTGCGCGGCGAGGCGATGGAGTGCCTAGGCACAACGCTCGGGGAAAACAGCGCGGAGCTTGACCGGATATTTGACGCGCTTGTGCATGTGCGCGACCGCATGGCAAAGAAGCTCGGCTATGATAATTTCATCGAGCTGGGCTACTGCCGCATGAACCGCCTGTGCTATGGGCGGCAGGAGGTTGCGGAGTTCCGGCAGAACGTCCTGCACGATATCGTACCGGCCGTCTCAGCACTGCGCACGGAAAACGCAAAGCGCATGGGCATTGAGGACTATAAGCTCTATGATAACGAAGTCCTTATCCCCGGCGGCGACCCGCGCCCCTGCGGGAAGAACGGCATATTTGCCGCCGCGCGTGAGATGTACCACGCAATGAGCCCCGAGACCGGCGAGTTTATCGACATGATGCTCGAGAACGAGGCCTTTGACGTCGACTCACGCAAGAACAAATGGGGCGGAGGCTACTGCACGGAGTTCGTAAAATACCGCCAGCCATTCATCCTTGCAAACTTTGACGGCACTGCCGGAGATGTCGACGTCGTGACCCACGAGGCTGGGCACGCTCTCAATGCGTGGCTCATCGCGGATAACCGCTTCGCGCTCGAGCTTGACTGCGGCGGCATGGAGACGGCGGAGACGCACTCGATGAGCATGGAGTTCTTCGCATGGCCGTATATGGAGAAGTTCTTCGGCACCGGCGCCCAGGCCTACCGGTACATGCACGCGCTTGACGCTTTCTCGTTCATCCCGTACGGCACGGCGGTCGACGAGTTCCAGCATATAATATACGCTCACCCCGATATGACGCCTGCGGAGCGGAACGCCGCGTGGCTTGAACTTGAGAAGAAATATCGCCCGCACATCTCCGTCGAGGGCATACCCTATCTCGAAAAGGGCACGCGCTGGCAGTACCAGATGCACATATACGAAAGCCCCTTTTATTATATCGATTACTGCCTTGCGCAGACCGCAGCATTCAATTTCCTGCTTGCCTCACTCGATGATTATGAGGACGCGTTCGGTAAATATATGCGCTTTTCCCGTCAGGGCGGAGAGAAGCTTTGGACAGATCTGCTCACCGAGGCGGGCTTTGCATCCCCGTTCATGCCGGGCGCACTTGGCGAGCTTGCCTCGCGCGTCGGAACACTGCTTGAGAGAATAAAAATATAGAGAGGAATATGAAAATGAAAAAAGACATCGGAACCGAGAGCACCAGAACAGCCTATATAAATGGCGTCATCCTCACCGGCGAAAAGGACATGACCCCGATAAAGGACATGATCCTCTTCACCGACGGTGATAAGATCGAGGGCATCAAGCACGAGGGCGCAAGCACCGACGGCTGCCGCGTCATCGACCTAAACGGCAGCTATATCATGCCCGGCCTTATAAACATGCACGTCCATATCCCCGGCAGCGGCAAGCCGAAAAAGAAGCAGTCCGATGTCAAGAAGCTCGTCAAGCTCATGACCTCGAACGCGCTCATGAAAAAGATCGCCTACGAGATGTGCGCAAGCTATGTTAAGCCCGAGCTCTTCAGCGGCGTGACCACTCTGCGCAGCGTCGGCGGTATACAGGACCTCGACGCGAAGCTGCGCGATGACATCAACTCCGGCAAGCGCGTCGGCCCGCGCATCCTCGCCGGCAACATGGCCGTCTCCGTTCCCGGCGGGCACATGGCAGGTTCCCTCGCCTATGAAGCGACTTCCGCCGCGGAAGCCGCCGAGTACGTGCGTGAGATCGCTGCAACAAAGCCCGACCTTATAAAGCTTATGATCACCGGCGGCGTGCTCGACGCGACCAAGAAGGGCGAGCCGGGCGAAATGAAAATGCCCGCGGACTATGTCAAGGCTGCCTGCGACGAGGCGCACCGCCT
>CAKTPC010000203.1 GCA_934590505.1 uncultured Oscillospiraceae bacterium | reverse complement strand
CAGTCGATAAGATGCTGACCGTTAACGGTGATATTGGTAAATTCGCCGCCCGAAACTGTCAGCTTGGCACCGCTCTCGGCCGCAATTTCGGTATAAACACCGCCGGAAAGTTTCACCTCACTGCCCGACTGTGCCGTGATCGTACCGCTGACTGTATTGTTTGAGTATACTTCAAGCCCACCGCCGGATTTTACAAGGGTCTCGCCGTATTTACCGCCGTTGCCCATAAATCTGAGCAAACCGCCGTTGTTTACGGTGGCCTTGCCGTATACCGTGCTTGCGGTCAGCGTAACCTCGTTGCCGGAAACATTAAGCGCACCGTTTATTGTACAGTTGTTGAGGTTGGTATTACTTCCTTTGGCATTGAGCGACTGTGCAAATACACAATTGATAAATGAGCTCATATTGCCGATATCATTGACCGCTTCCATGAAATTGGTAACCGATGCGATAAGGTTCGCCGTCTTTGCAACGGTAACGGTTCCGTTTACGGTACCGCTGAAAATGTTCAGCTTAGCGGTTTTCGTAACACCGAGCCCGCCGATACTATGGCCGTTAATACTAAACTTGAAGTCGCCGCCGCTGACGGTGACCCTGCCGTTCACATCGGTCAAAAGCCAAAGCACACAGCCTTTGTTTTCATCGGTCTGCGCCGCCGCAAGAGCGTCCGCAAAGGTCACATATCCGCTCGTTTTGCCGTCTTTTACAATAGCCGCCGCAAGGTCGCAGTAGCACTGGGAGCACTTGTTATACTCGTCATAGCCCGGGTGCTCGCACACTGCCATAGTGATTGTAAAAGTATTTGAATAGAGCACATAGCCGTTGTATTCCAGCTTGATGCGGTATTGCCCGGAATCCTCCGTAGTGAAATCCCAGAGGTTAATGCCATCCTGGTAAATTCTTGTGGGCTTGACCGTGTTTGTATACACTACCGTTCCGTCTGTCCTTTCACCGGTAATGGCGATGTCCCCTTTTGACGGATAACCGCCGCTGTATAAAAACGTAAAAATGGCCCACTTTTCGTAGTTCGGCATAGTGAGATAGTAGATGTCGTCACGAGGCTGACCATGGAATTTCAAAGGCGCCGACACCACAGAGACATTTCTGATATAGCACGTGGTCATCGTGCCGACCGTATCACGCACAACATCGCTTTCGTTTGCATACCGGTTGTCTCCGGTTGTCAGTTGATAGGCGCGCTCCTCGGCAAGATAGCTCAGAGGCGAGACCGCCTCGGCGCTCTGCGCACTGCTTACCATTTTGAAGCTGCCGCCCTCAAGCACAAGGCTATCGGCGCCGTAGGCTTCTATTTTGTAGATTTCCGTAAAGTCGCCGCCGGAGACCGTCAGCTTTCCCCTGACCTCGATCGCTTCCGCGCCCGTTTCGCCGACGATTTTGCCGCCTCCGACGGAGTCGGAGATCGTGAGATCACACTCGACACTGACCGTCAGATAGCTGCCCTCCACCGCTCCGACCGTCAGCGTTTTTCCTGCAAGGTCAAGAGTATACGAGCCTTCGGTAAGGGCGAGACGATAGTGTGATACCATGGAACTCGTGCCCGCAACGGTAATATCCTTCAAAAGCTTCACGGTGCAGCCGTCGTTCTGCTCGGCATAGCGGATAGCGCTTTCAAATGTTTCAAAAAATTTTGTTGTTCCGTTTGCTTCAACAGAGAGGAAAAACTCCATTCCGCAGTCGGGGCAGATGCCGTCACTACCGATATCTGCATGATCGCAGGCAACGATGGTGGCATCTTTCAGCTCCGTTACCTTTGTCTGCTCAAGAGTCAGACCTTCAAAGCGGTAGCCCCTGGCGAGCAGATCGGCACAGGTAAGTCCTTCGATATCGACGATCTTTACCTCGCCGTAATGTCCGCCGTAAAGCGCAGTTTCTCTTGTGTATGACCAACCTACATCAAGTTTGGAAATGATAAGTGATTCAAAGGAACCGGCGTTGACCGTCAGTGTGCCGCGCTTATGTTCCAGCTTTTGGAAGGAGCATTCGCCGTCGATCGTCAGCTGACCTCCGTCCACCATGACATCCGCATTCATAGCACCATTGCCTACGAATGTAATATCGCTCGCGACATAGAATAGGGCAGCCACGGAATCAGGGTCAACACTCGAAGGATTAGAAATTGTGTAGCCGTTCAAATCAAATGTCCATTTTTTGCTCGTACTGCCATACGTCCCGGCTCCAGATATTTTTTCAACATTTCCGTAAAGCTTCAGGTAGAATCGGTCGAATCTATTCTCATCAGCTTTACGCATTGTCTCATCCAAGCCGCCGCCTGATACAAACTCTTCCTCGTTATTATCATTGCTGCATTTGATCAATACGGCAGCCTGATATCCGCAGTATGCGCATACGCCGGTCTCCTCGTCAAAGGAATGGTCCTTGTGCACATAGACCTCAACCGTCGAAATATTGCCGGCCTTGTCGTGCACCTCAAATGTGATCCACCGTTCGGTGCGATCGGTATCCGAAGCAGCCACAAGAAAAGGACTGCTCCATATCTTATCCTTTTCTCCGTCTATCGTTCTATATGCTGTGTCAAAATTATCGTCGATAAAATGGATTTGTGTGTCGCCGCAGACTTCCGCCCGCTGACCGTTTGAATATCTTTTACTTTGACCGTCAGCGTTTACTTC
>CAKTPC010000202.1 GCA_934590505.1 uncultured Oscillospiraceae bacterium | reverse complement strand
GAGGGCGTGGAGCACAGCAAGGAGCGCAGCGAAGCCTTCGATGAGAAGCACCCCGAGCTTGCCGAGCGCCGCAAGGAAGCCTTTGAGGATGTGCTCGAAAAGCGCAGTGAAATCAACCGCGAGGTCAAAGCGCGCGAGGACGAGAGCCTTGAGGCTCTGCGCGCGAAAAAGGCCGAGCTTGAAGCGAAGCTCGAAGCGCTCAAAAAGCCCAACATCATTTCCGAGCGTATCGCTATGGCCTACCCGAAGCTCTCCGAGGGCCGTCATTACGGCCGGCAGATAGCCAAGATCAGAGAGCGCCGCGTCCAGCGTAAAAACGGAGGCAAACAGTGAGGCTCTATCTCCACGGGCATGAATATAAATACGCCGTCGAGCAGATGCTGCTGACGATGTTCCCCACCGAGCGCCCCGAATATCCCGACGGAAAGCCTGAGGGGGATCGGCTGGAAATAAGCCTGAACCACACCGCGCAGCGAACTACCGCCTGCTGCACCCTGCACATAAACGGCAGCACATATACCGGCCGTGCCCAGTGCGCAAACACCGCGATGTCCGATGCGCTGCATACCGACCGCGTGTGCCAGCGGCTCATAAAGAACGCGATATACCGCGCGGCGCTCCGCTCCGGCTGCCCGCGTCCTGCGTGGGGCGCGCTCACCGGCGTGCGCCCCGGCAAGGTACTCAGCACTCTGATAATCGAGGAGCATGACGAGGATAAAGCCCTGCGCCGTTTCATCAAGGAATACGACGTCAGCCCTGCCCGTGCGCAGCTTTGCAAGACGACTACGCGCGAGACTCTCCGCGCCGCCGCTTCCCTCTCTCCGAAGGACATTTGTCTTTATGTGGGCATCCCCTTCTGCCCCACCCGCTGCGCGTACTGCAGCTTTGTGAGCCAGTCCGTTGAAAAGAGCATGAAGCTCATCCCGCCGTTTCTGGAAGCGCTCGAAAAGGAGATCGCCGCGACCGCCGCGCAGGTAAACGCCTTGGGGCTGCGCGTCGTGTCCGTCTACATGGGCGGCGGCACGCCGACGACGCTCTCAGCGGAGCAGCTCGACCGGCTGTGCACGGTGCTCGAGGATGAATTTGACCTCAGTGCTGTGCGTGAGTACACCGTCGAGGCCGGGCGTCCCGATACAATCAGCGCCGACAAGCTGCGTGTTCTGAGAGCACACGGCGTCGACAGAGTCAGCGTGAACCCGCAGACGATGAGCGACCGCGTGCTTGAGCTCATCGGCCGCCGCCACGCCGCGGCGGACATTGAGCATGCGCTCAGGCTTGTGCGTGAGGTCGGCGGCTTTGACGTGAACATGGACCTCATCGCCGGGCTTCCCGGTGACAGCACCGATGGCTTCCGCGATACCGTCGAAAAGGTGCTCGCTTTAGGCGCTGAAAACATAACCGTCCATACCCTGTCGCTTAAGAAGGGCTCGCGCATCACTCTTGAGGAGGTCCCCATTCCGGAGGCCGGTGAGGTGTCCGCCATGCTAGACTTTGCCGGGGAGCGTCTCAGCGCCGCATGCTACGCGCCCTACTATCTCTACCGTCAGAAGTTCATGTCCGGCGGCTTTGAAAATGTCGGCTGGGCCAAGGATGGCCGGGTGAACCTGTATAATATCTGCATCATGGAGGAGCTGTGCAGTATAATAGCAATGGGCGGAGGCGGTTCGACAAAGCTTGTCCGTCCCGACGACGGTCGCAACATCCGCATCATGGCTCCGAAATACCCGCTTGAATATATAAGCAGCATCGGCAGTACCTGCGTTGAAAAAGCAAAGATACTCGATTTTTATAACGAAATAGAACACAAATAGGGAGGAAAAGTTATGGCATTCCAGCTTGAGAATATCAACTTCAAAACCGTCGCCGATCCGAAGGGATTCATTGAGGAGGGCGATCAGGCCTATAAGGACAGAGTCGCCAAAGCCGCGGATAAGATAATCAGCAACCGCGACAAGAGCCCCATCGTCCTGCTCTCCGGGCCATCCGGCTCAAGCAAGACCACGACTTCGATGAAGATTGCCGAGGAGCTCAACCGCCGCGGCATCGGCACGCACTATATCGGTATGGACGATTATTTCAAGACCATTGACGAGAGCAGCCCCCGCACGCCTGAGGGCGATCTGGACCTTGAATCCCCGCTCTGCCTCGACATGGAGCTTATGAACCGGCACTTTGACATGCTCTCCAAAGGCGAGCGCATTTACGTGCCGAAGTACGAATTTGCCCGGCGCATGAGGAGCCTCACTCCCTCCAAGTCCATCCAGCTCAGGAAGGATGAAGTCGTCATCGTCGAGGGTATCCACGCTCTGAACGACATGATAACGAGCGCGCACCCCGAGGCCTTTAAGCTTTACGTCTCTGCGCGCAGCGACGTGCTCTTCGGAGACCGCGTCGTGTTCAAGCGCACATGGTTCCGCCTTGTGCGGCGCATGGTCAGGGACTATAACTTCCGCGGTTCCTCCGCCGCCGAGACGATGAGCATGTGGGCAAACGTCCGCCGCGGCGAGAAGCTGTACATCTCCCCGTACAAAAACAAGGCCGACTACCAGTTTGACACCGCGCTGCCCTATGAGCTGCCTGTGTTCAACGAGACGGCGACGCAGCTGTTCCAGTCCGTGCCCGAGGGCATCGAGCGCTTTGATGAGCTGCGCCAGGT
>CAKTPC010000201.1 GCA_934590505.1 uncultured Oscillospiraceae bacterium | reverse complement strand
ACGCTGCGCACGCGCAAGTTCGGCAGCAAGGTGTATATCGATGCTGAGATAAGCGTCGACGGCAGCATGACGCTTTCCGACGCGCACAGCATCGCCGAGCGGGTGCACAACGCCGTTGAGCACAAGTACCCTGACATAAAGCACATCATGATACATGAAAATCCGGCGGGCGCAGATTAGTGCGATCGGGTCAAAATATTTCAGGCGCGCTGTAAACAGCGCGCCTGTTCTTCTTTATTTATATACTCTCGGGACACGTTTTGACACAGCACAGAGAAGCTCATAGGGTATAGTCTGCGCGGCGGCGGAGAGTTTGTATATATCGTTTGTCTCGCCGAATATCTCAACCTCGCTGCCGACATCGACCTCCGGCAGGTCGGTCAGGTCGATCATGCACATGTCCATGCATATGCTCCCCCGCTGCGGCGCAAAGCCCCCGCGTGCGGCAAAGCTGCACTTGTTGGAGATGAGGCGCGGCAGACCGTCGGCATAGCCGATGGCGAGCACGCCCATACGCGTACGCCGTTCGGTCGTGAAGCGCCGCCCGTAGCTCACACAGGTGCCCGGCTCATAGAGCTTGATGGTGCTGACGGTCGTGACAAGGCGCATACACGGACGCAAGTCAAGACAGCCTGTATTATCCCCGTAGCCGTAGAGCAGCAGACCGGGGCGCACCATGTCGAGCGCCATCTCCGGATAGTTCACGACCGCGCCGCTGTTTGCGCAATGGCGTATTTTAAACTCCACGCCGCCCCGCTCACGCACGGCGTCAATTACCGCGCGGAAAAGCGAGAACTGCTCGCGGGTGTAGCGCTCGTTATCCTCGCCATCCTCATCGGAGACAGCGAAGTGCGTGTACACGCCCTCCGGCTCAAGCCAGGGCAGCCGGCAGGCATCTATAACGTTCTGCACGCCCTCATCAAAATACTCACCCGCGCAGAGAAAGCCTAGGCGGGACATGCCCGTATCGAGCTTTATGTGTATCTTCAGCACAGCGCCGAGCGCCGTCGCTGCGGTGGAATACTCCAGCGCCTTGGCGTAGCAGCTCACCGTCTGGGTGATGCGGTTCTCTATAAGCACGCTCGTATACTCCGGCGGCGTATGGCCGAGAATAAGGATGGGCATGGTTATCCCGCCGCGGCGCAGTTCAAGCGCTTCGTCAAGGCAGGACACAGCCAGATAGTCCGCACCGCAGTCCTGCAGCAGGTGCGACACCTGCACTGCGCCGTGCCCATAGGCGTCGGCCTTCACCACGCCGAGGAAGCGGCAGCCCTCCGGCAGCGACGCACGTATCGCGTTATAGTTATGGCGGATATTCTCAAGGCTTATCTCAGCCCAGCTTCTCTTCTGCAGATCGTCCATTTATTTCTCTCTGCCTTTCAATATTATTCCGATTCCGTTTCGGTTTTCGCGGCGGCCGTGCCCTCCGTCCAGCCGCTTATCTCGGCAATGACCGTGACGCGCCCGCCGCTTTCAAGCTCGGCGCGCTGCGGTATCATCCCATCAGGCTCAAACCATACCGCGACGCGGTACTCGTCGTTCGGCTCAAGGCGGCAGACGTACAGGCCGTCCTCCTCGCCGTAGGAGTCAAGGTGTCCGCTCTTCATTGCCTGTACCAGCACCGGCAGCGATGACATAGGCGAGAGCCCAAGGGAGTCAAGCGAACCGGTATCGAGCACGACGCCGTCATACTGCAAAACGGTGCTTCCCGGCTCGACGCGCGCGGTCACGCCCGCAATGAGCTCCGGTGCCAAGACCGTCACAGCGCCGCCGCTGTCATCCTCCGTGTAGCTCAGGGTGAACTTCGCGGTCTTGTGCTCATATTCGGCGCGCACGTTCGCTGTAAATGAGAGCGACTGCGCCGCGTTCACCCGCTCGGAAAACCCGGCGTAGGCTTTCTCTACCTCGCGGCCTGCGCAGCCGGTGAGCAGCAGGCACACGATTGCCAGCAAAGGCAGGCATATTCGTTTCATAGTCATCCTCCAACCTCTGAAAAGAATTATGCTAAACCTTATGCGGCTTGTTCAATTATAATCACCAATGAAAGAATAGTCAAATAGGTCTTGCAAAAATCGTCAGGCTGTGATAAATTTTATGTGTTACAGCGTTGAACGGGAAAATAACGCGGATGCACCTGTCAGAGAGTGGGGGTCACCGGCTGCAAGCCTCCATAGGCCGCGCGCGTTTGGTTCGCCCGTGAGCTCCGGCCAATCCCCGGCGTGCGGCGCGCGTTAAGCGCCTGAAAGAGCGGTTCATTTGAGCCGAACGTGGGTGGTACCGCGGAAGCCATGCTTTCGTCCCTTGGTTACGGAGGGACGGGGGCTTTATTTTTTTACAGGAGAAGTTGGCAAATGAAAGAATTAATGCAGAAGCTCAGAGAGTCATCGGTAAAGGAAATTCTGGACTGCGACAGCGCGGAGCGCCTTGAGGCGATGCGCGTCAGGTACCTCGGCAAAAAGGGTGAGCTGACGGCGATACTGCGTCAGATGGGCAGTCTCTCCGCTGAGGAGCGCCCCGCGATGGGGCAGCTGGCCAATCAGCTCAGAAGCGAGATCGAAGAAGCGATAGACAAGCGCCGTGAGGAGCTTTCTTCCGCGATGATGGAGCTCAAGCTTGAGAGCGAAGCCGTAGACGTGACACTGCCGGGCAAGGATATACGCATGGGACACAAGCACCCGATGTACAACGTTCTCGACCAGCTCAAGGATATATTCATCGGCATGGGCTTTGAGATACTCGACGGCCCCGAGGTCGA
>CAKTPC010000200.1 GCA_934590505.1 uncultured Oscillospiraceae bacterium | reverse complement strand
TCGATAAGAACGTCCTCACCGTGGAACTTCACATATCCGCCCGCACTGCGTGCGCTTGCAAGCGGGAGGAGCTTTGCGACGGGGATATCATACTCCTCAAGGATCTTCAGCATCTCTCTGCCGACGGCGCCGCTTGCGCCGAGTATCGCTACATTAACTTTTTTCATTTCATTTCCTCCTTAACCGGCAAATCCGTTATACAGCACACGGATAGCCGTCTCATAGTCCTTATTATCTATACCAACGATTATTGAAAGCTCATCCGTCCCCTGTGCGATGGTGCGGATGTTGACGCCCGCATCGCCGAGCGCCTTGAACAGCTTGCCGGATGTGCCTGGCCTGAACGGCATCTTGCGGCCGACCGCCGCAACAAGCGCGATATCGTCCTGCTGGCTGATATCATCCGGGTGGCAGGCCTTCTGCAGATCGCCCATGAGCTGATATATGCTCTCCCCAAGGCCGGCACTCGAAGTCACGAGCGCGAATGAATCAAGCCCAAGCGCGATGTGCTCTATCGGCGCGTGATAGCGTTCAAAGACCTCCAGCGCCTGACGAAGCGAATGGCTCGTGTGCATGTCATGCTTCTGGAGCGTAATTATCGTGAAGTTCTTTCTGCCCGCGATGCCGGTTATGAAACGGTCGTCGCTGTTCTCGCGGTCGATGTTCCCGACTATCATCGTTCCGGGATCCTGCGGGCGGTTGGTATTCCTGATGTTGAGAGGTATCCCCTTTTCGCGCACCGGCTGCACAGACTCCTCATGCAGCACTGTCGCGCCCATGAAGGCAAGCTCGCGAAGCTCGGCATAGGTTATCTTCTTAATTGGCTCGGGGTTATCGACGATTCGGGGATCAGCCATGAGAATACCTGAAACGTCCGTCCAGTTCTCGTACACATCGGCATTGACGGCGACTGCCGCGAGGGAGCCGGTTATGTCGCTGCCGCCGCGGGTCATGACCTTTATCTTGCCGGTGCTCACACGCCCGTAAAAGCCGGGGATGACTATCCTGCCGTACTTCTCTGCGGCTTCGGCAATAAGGGCATAGCTACGTTCATAGTCTATGCTGCCGTCAAAGGAAAAAATCACGCAGTCGGCAGCGTCGACAAAGGTGTAGCCCAGATATTCGGCCATGAGCCTTGAGGTAAAATACTCACCGCGCGACACAAGCAGATCAACGGGCGTATCCTTGCTCAGCGTGTGCTCAAGCTCCTTGAGTTCGGCTTCAACGTCATAGCTCAGGCCAAGCTCGTCGCGTATCTCGGTAAGGCGCTGCTCGATGGTGTTGAAGATATCCCTGCATGAAACGCCGTAATTAAGGTGTGCATGGCACAGGTACAGCAAGTCGGTCAGCTTATGGTCATCGGCGTTTCTCTTTCCCGCCGCCGAGACGACGACTACCCGGCGCTCCGGGTCAGCCTCAACTATCGCCTTGACTTTTTTGAACTGCTCAGCTCCCGCGACGGATGAGCCGCCGAATTTTGCAACCTTCATTCTTATTCCTCCACGGCAGCGAAGAATATCTCCGCACCGTTTTCTCTCTGTTCTGTGGCGAACGCGTGCATGGACGCAACGCTGACGGGCTCCGTAATGACCCTCGCGACGCCGTTTTCAGCATTCGCAGACTTGACCGGAAGCTCAGATGCAAGCTTCTCAGGCAGGCGCACATAGTACGAATGCACACAGCCCTCGTTGTCCGCCGCACAGCGGATACAGCCCGCGCTGAGCATTTCACGCTCGCCGCGCAGAACGCAACCCAGGTCGCGCAGCACTGCCGATGCCGTCGGCCAGCGTCCCGCGCCCTGACCGATCATAACTATATCGCCGGAATCCTCACCATGGTATCTTGTGAGGTTAAAGTTATCGAGCACTGAGCACTCCGGCGCTGCCGCGGTGAACAGCACAGGTTCAACATAGGCATACACGCCGCAGTCCGTTCTTCCGCCGCGAGCGACAAGGCGGCAGGTAAGGCCGCGCTTTTTAATATCCGCGACGTCCGCTGCGGTGAAGCTCTCAATGCCCTCGCGGTCAAGCCCATCATCGGGGAGCGCCTCAAAGCCGACCGCGCAGCCGAGCATTATCTTTCTCAGTGCATCAAGTCCGGAAACGTCCGCTGTTGGGTCAGTCTCGGCATAGCCGAGCTTCTGTGCGTCTGCAAGCGCGGCACCGTAATCAAGGCCGCGGCGCTGCATGGCGTCGAGCATATAGTTCGTCGTGCCGTTGAGGATGCCGCCGAGGCTCTCTATCCTGTCGCTGAGCACCGCGAGCGAGAGGTTATGCAGGAACGGCACACCGCCGCCGCAGGCCGCGCTGAATAAAAACGCCGCGCCGTGCTCTCTCGCGATCTCCGCAAGCTCTATGCCCTTGGCTGCGACGAGCGCCTTGTTGGATGTAACAACATGCTTGCCCGCTTTGAGCGCCATTGCGCAGTAGCTGAACGCGGGTTCGACCCCGCCCATAACTTCCGCGACCGCACCGATAGACGCGTCGGACACTATCGCGCTCATATCCGCGACCTTCCAAGGCTCGTTATCCTTGCCGGGTCTGACAAGCACGGGCCCCGGCTCAAGTCCCTTGCTGTGAGCAAGCATACCGTAAACGCCCTGACCAACAGTACCGAATCCTAAAACTGCAACTTTCATTTCTTTATCCTCCATGTCCGTTTTTCGCAGACACATGTTTTCCTGTCAGCGACAGTGTAGCACAAGTCGACAGGAAATACAAGCCCCGGCGGCCTATGCCAATTACATAAACTTTTTTACCCA
>CAKTPC010000199.1 GCA_934590505.1 uncultured Oscillospiraceae bacterium | reverse complement strand
CATTACGAATATTGACGGAAACAGCGCGCTATGCTATACTACAGATTAATTTATTAAAAGGAGATGTGTATCCTCTTATGGATGATGGCAGTCGATTGCCTTGGATAATTGCCGCGCTGCTTCTTGTATGCGCCGCATTTTTTGCTGTTACGGAGACTTCGATGGCCTCCGCATCGCGCAGCCGCATTAAGGCGTCTGCCGAACGCGGCGACTTCCGGGCAAAAAAGACTCTCTATGTGCTGGATAATTTTGATCTGGCCATCAGCACCCTGCTTATCTGCACCAATATCGTACATATCGCTGCGGCCTCTATCGTCACTCTCGCGGTCACGAGAAAGTGGGGCGTGAGCGCCGTGTCGCTCAGTACGATCATTACAACTATCGTTGTGTTCTTTGCCGGTGAGATGCTCCCGAAGAGCGTCGCGAAGAAGTACAGCGACACTCTCGCTCTCTCCTGCGCGCCGGTGCTCTGCTTCTTTATGAAGCTTTTCGCCCCGCTCTCGAAGCTGCTGACATGGATAGGTCAGGCAGCTGCAAAGCTCACCCCCGGCGACAGCCAGATCTCCGTCACGGAGGATGAGCTGTACGACATCATTGAGGACATGACCGAGGAGGGCAGCCTTGACGAGGATCAGGGCGACCTGATATCCTCCGCGCTCCAGTTCGGTGACGTCACCGTTGAGAGCGTGCTGACGCCGCGGGTCGATATAGTGGCCATAAACATAAACAGCAGCCACGCTGAGCTGCTGAGCCTTATCAAATCCACGAACCACAGCCGTCTGCCCGTGTACGAGGGCAGCATTGACAACATCATCGGCGTGCTCCAGATACGCAAATACATCAAGGCATATCTCCGTCTCGGTGAAAACCTTGATATAAAGCCCATGCTTGACGAAGTCCTGTTCGTCCACCAGAGCACGAATATCGATGAGCTGCTCCCCATTCTCTCAAAGCGCAAGCTGAACATTGCCGTCGTCACCGATAACTATGGCGGGACGCTCGGCATCGTGACGGTCGAGGATATCCTTGAGGAACTTGTCGGCGAGATATGGGACGAGGACGACGTTATTGAGGAACCGATGGTCGAGATTGGCGACGGCGTATACGAGGTCGGCGCGGATGAGACCGTCAGCGACGTGTTTGACCAGCTCGGCTACGAGGATCCGGAGAACGATGAGGAGCTTGTGAACACGCTCATGGGCGAATGGGCCTACGAAATGTTTGACACTATCCCCAAGCCCGGTGACAGCTTCCGCTATCATCAGGTGCTTGTCACGGTGAAGGATATGAACCACAACCGTATAATGAAGCTTACAGTCGCTCTGCTTCCGGAGACCGAGGAAGGCGGTGAGGCGCAGTGAATATAGTCCTTATCTCTATCGGCATCTTTCTGTGCCTGTGCCTTTCAAACTTCTGCTCCTCGTCTGAGATGGCATACTCCTCCTGCAATGTGCTGCGTCTTGAAAACGCGCGGGACGACGGCTCCAAGAAGGCCGGACTCGCGGTCAGGATAACGGAGCATTTTGACGACGCTCTCAGTGCCATACTAATCGGAAATAACCTTGCGAACATCGGCGCGTCCTCGCTCGCGTCCGTGCTCGTGATACTCATTACAAGCTCCGAGGATTACGCGTGGGTATCGACCGTCGTGCTGACATTTCTTGTCATTATCTTCGGCGAGACGATACCGAAGATCACCGCGAAGAAGAACGCCAACCGCATCGCTCTGCGCCACGCCTACCCCGTGCGCTTTATGATGATAATCCTCAAGCCACTCATCTGGGTAGTTGTGAAGCTCATTGAGCTTATCACAAAGGGCCTGCCCGACCAAAAGGATGAAAGCGGCGACGAGGCCGTTGAGGAGCTTCAGTCCATCATTGAGACTGCCGAGGACGAGGACGTACTCGACGAGGATCAGTCCGAGCTCGTGCAGGCCGCGATAGACTTCTCCGAGATATCCGCGCTCGACGTTATGACCGCGCGTGTCGACGTCTGCGCGATAGATATTGAGGACGACTGGGACGATATCATGTTCGTCATTGAGGAGGCCACATACTCGCGCATCCCCGTCTATGAGGGCAGCATCGACAATATCATCGGCGTGCTGTATCTCAACCACTTCCTCAAGGCCATGGCCGATAACGGCCGCGCGGACATCCGCAAGCTGCTGATGAAGCCCTGCTATGTCTATAAGACCATGAAGCTGCCCGCGGTACTCAGCCAGCTTCGCAAGGCAAAGCAGCACCTTGCCATAGTCTCCGACGAGTACGGCGGCACTCTCGGTGTCGTGTCGATGGAGGATGTGCTTGAACAGATCGTCGGCGATATCTGGGATGAAACGGACACCGTCGAGCACGAGCTTGTGCAGCGCAGTGAGGATGAGTACGAGCTTGACGGCTCAATGGTCATCTCAGACTTTGCCGAGCTCATGGGGCTTGACGATGAGAACTTCTCCCCCGAGAGCAACACCGTCGGAGGCTGGACGCTTGAGATGTTCGGCGACTTTCCGCATGCCGGGGACAGCTTCCATTACCGTGATTTCACCGTCACCGTGCTGCGCATGACTGACGGCCGCCGTGTCGAAAAGGTGCTTGTCCAACGCGATAAGCTCCCCGAGGACACGGAGGAAAATAAAGAATAAAACATAACAGCGCTTTCGGTACGGCGAACCGGAAGCGCTGTTGCTGCAATCAGATAAACTCAGCGCCCCGGGCGACCGGGGCGCTGAAATGGTTTATGCGATTTTTTCGGCTTATTCGTAGAGAGCCTTGAGCTTGAGCAGGTGCTCGTAACGCTCCTTGGCGTTCTCCTCGGATGCCG
>CAKTPC010000198.1 GCA_934590505.1 uncultured Oscillospiraceae bacterium | reverse complement strand
GCTATCGCGCTGGCCGTGTATGAGCGCAGCGCCGACCTGAGCGAGGCCGTCGCGGTCATGCTGTTCTACCAGATAGGTGAGCTGTTCCAGAGCTACGCCGTCGGCAAGAGCCGCCGCAACATCAGCGCCCTGATGGACATCCGCCCTGACTACGCCAACATCGAAAAGGACGGCCAGCTTGAGCGCGTCGATCCTGACGAAGTCGAGATCGGCAGCATCATCGTCGTCCAGCCCGGCGAGAAGGTCCCTATTGACGGCACTGTTATTGAAGGCACCTCCAGTCTCAACACCAGCGCCCTGACGGGTGAGAGCCTGCCGCGCGATGTTGCAGTCGGCGACGAGATCATAAGCGGCTGCATCAATATGACGGGCGTGCTTAAGATCCGGACGAGTAAGGCCTTCGGGGAATCCACCGTTTCCAAGATCCTTGAGCTGGTCGAAAGCTCCGGTGCGCGCAAGTCCCGCGCGGAGAGCTTCATCTCCCGCTTTGCCCGCGTCTATACCCCGGTCGTCTGCTACAGCGCGCTGGCGCTCGCGGTGCTGCCGCCGGTCGTCCGCCTTATCATGGGCATGGGCGGCGAGTGGAGCACATGGATCTATCGCGCGCTTACCTTCCTTGTCATCAGCTGCCCCTGCGCGCTGGTCATCAGCATCCCGCTCAGCTTCTTTGCCGGCATCGGCGGAGCGAGCCACGAGGGCATTCTTATAAAAGGCTCGAACTATCTTGAGACTATGTCTCAGGTAAAGACGATGGTGTTTGACAAGACCGGAACTCTCACTCAGGGCGTGTTCGAGGTCAGCGGCATCCACCACAGCGCCATTGAAAATGAGAAGCTCATAGAGTACGCGGCACTTGCCGAGTGCGCCTCCTCCCACCCGATAAGCCAGAGCCTTCGCCGCGCCTACGGCAAGGAGATAGACCGTGACCGCGTGACGGATATTCAGGAGGTCTCCGGCAAGGGCGTCATCGCCAAGGTCGACGGCGTGAGCGTCGCGGCGGGCAATGACAAGCTAATGGCGCAGCTGGGCATTGAGGCCATCCCCTGCCGCAGTGTCGGCACCGTTATCCATATCGCCATCGACGGCAAGTACTCCGGGCACATCCTTATCTCCGATGTTGAGAAGCCTGACGCGAAAGAAGCTATCGCCGCGCTCAAGCGCGCCGGTGTCACCAAGACCGTCATGCTCACCGGCGATGCTGACAAGGTCGCGCAGTACACAGCAAAGAACCTCGGCGTTGACGAGGTATACAGTGAGCTGCTGCCCGGCGACAAGGTAGACAAGGTCGAAATGCTGCTCTCAAAGCTCGATGGCCGCGGCAAGCTCGCCTTCGTCGGCGACGGCATAAACGACGCACCCGTGCTCTCCCGCGCGGATATCGGCATCGCCATGGGCGCGATGGGCTCTGACGCCGCCATTGAGGCCGCCGATATCGTCCTCATGGACGACGACCCGATGAAGATCGCCAAGGGCATAAAGATATCCCGCAAGTGCATCCGCATCGTGCATGAGAACATCGTGTTCGCGCTCGTCATCAAGTTTGCGTGCCTGCTGCTCGGCGCGCTCGGTATCGCAAACATGTGGGCCGCGATCTTCGCCGACGTCGGCGTTATGGTCCTGGCCGTGCTCAATGCGATACGCGCACTTAGAGCCTGAGCCTTATACATCTGAAAAACTCCTGCCCGCGGCGCTGGCCGCAGGCAGGAGTTTTATTATATTTTAATTATTGTCTTTATACGCCGAAGCAGGCGAACATTATCACGAGGTAGACTATATAAAGCCCGCCGATGAAGAAGCCTATCCAGCGCTTGAAGCGCCCGCAGACAAGCGCCGGAACGAGCGCGCCTGCGGAGACGATAAGGCATGCCGGGATATCCAGCAGCATCCCCTGATTCTCTACCGTCAGTGGCTTGCCGAGCAGCAGCGCGCACAGCGGCATGATGAGCGTGATGTCCATGATGTTCGCGCCGATGATGTTGCCGACGGAGAGGTCGGACTGCTTTTTTCTGATGGCGGTGATGGTCGTCACAAGCTCCGGCAGAGATGTGCCTATCGCAATCATCGTCGCGCCGATGATGGAATCAGGGACGTGCAGCAGCAGCGCGAGCGCCGTGCCGTTATCGATAAGCAGCTGTGCGCCAAGCACGATGGCCGCTGCGCCAAGCAGGAACTTGCCGATGTTTATGATTATGTTCTTCCCGCTGGTATCGACCTGCACTATCTCATCGCTCTCCGCGCCGTGCTCACGCTTTGCGGAGATAAGGCTGTCCGCCATGAAGCCGACGAAAAACAGAAGGATCACAACGCTCTCTAAAATGGACAATTGGCCATCCCGCGTGAATGCGCACAGCACCGCGACCGAGCCGAGCAGCAGGCAGGCCTTGACCGCGTACTGGCGGCGCGGCATCATGCACTCAAGGCACACGAGCGACAGGCACATGATAAGCCCGGTGTTCGCCGTGACGGAGCCGACAGCGTTGCCGACGGCGATATCCGCGTTGCCCTCAAAGGCCGCGAACACCGATACCATCATCTCCGGCATAGTCGTTGCAAAGCTCACGACCGTTGCGCCGATGATGAACTTCGGGATGCGCGACGCCTCGGCTATCCATGTCGCAGCGTCGACAAAGAAGTCTCCGCCCTTGATGATGCACAGAAGCCCCGCTGCAAACAGCAGCAGAACAAAGAAAAGGTTCCCTCCGGTAAAATCGATACCCATAGTGATCTCCTTCCGGCTGACGTGCAAAAAAATAAGACTTCCGCACGATCAGCAAATGTGATGTGCTAAAAGTCTCATTACCTATCTTTACAGGCGCATGACCACCGGGAGAACTCCCAGGAGATTGTTGACCATGCCTTTGCAACTACTCCCTTTTAACGTTAGG
>CAKTPC010000197.1 GCA_934590505.1 uncultured Oscillospiraceae bacterium | reverse complement strand
CCTATCTGGTAGAACAGCATGACCGCGACGGCCTCGCTCAGGTCGGCGCTGCGCTCATACACGGCCAGCGCGATAGCGCCGACGGTGGCGACGGCCATGAGGAAGTTTTCATCAAAGACCTGCTTGTTGAGAATGCCCTTGAAGGCCTTGCGGAGAATGTCATAGCCGATGACTATATATGCCGCGAGATACAGCACGACGCTGAGCCATGCCGGGAGACTGACAAGCTTGAGGAAGATCAGCAGCACCGCGGCAATGATAATGCGGATCAGATTCTTTTTCTGCTTTCTGTTCATGGTGCCTCTCCTTTTGATGATGTCTTATAGCACGTCCCGCTCGTTTTCAATGTTTACGAGCGGGACGAATGGATTTTACATGAAGATCTCGCAGTCGGGCTCAACCTTGCGGCAGGCCTTGAGAACATCCTTCATGACCTTTTCGGGCTCCGCGCCCTCTTCAAACTCGACGAACATCTTCAGTGCCATGAAGTTGACGCTTGCGTCCTTGACACCGACGGTCTCCTTTGCGGCCTTCTCCATGAGGTTTGCGCAGTTTGCGCAGTCAACATCGATCTTGTAGCTCTTTTTCATTTTTATAAGTTCCTTTCCAAGATTAATGATTAAGTGCTTGTTTAATCTTTATGGCTGAAGTATAATATGTGCGCGGGGGAAAGTCAATGCCTCGGAGGCAGCCTCTGCCAAAAAGGAAAATATGTTTTCCAAAAGGAAAATGGAAAGGAAAACGCGGGCATCGCGCCGCGTGAGATGCAACATGGATGAGAATCTTCTGCCCCACGATCACGGCAATCCGAGAAAGGCCGCTTTCCTGAAAAAGCAGCTCGTGCGAGAGCGTGATTTTGACGCTGCGGCCGATGTGTTCCGCCTGCTGGACGACAGCAGCCGCCTGAGAATATTCTGGCTGCTGTGCCACTGCGAGGAGTGCGTGGCGAATATTTCGGCGCTGGTGGATATGTCGAGCCCCGCAGTGTCGCACCACCTGCGGCAGCTGCGCGAGGCGGGGCTCATCACCAGCCGGCGTGACGGGCGCGAGGTGTATTATAAAGCTGCCGATACGGTAGAGGCGCAGCTGCTGCATAAGGTGACCGAGCGCGTCATGGAGATATCCTGCCCGCGCGGCGGCGAGGGCGAGGCCGCGGGTCAAAGCGTCGAGGGCTTCTCCGTCGAGCAGGTGGAGACGGCGCGGCGTATGCATGATGAGCTGCTTGCCCACCCGGAGGAGCGCATCACCATTGAGGAGCTTGCGCGCAAATACCTTATGAATCCGACGACGCTCAAGGACGTTTTCAAGGCCGTGTACGGTGAGTCTATAGCCTCGCACATGAAGGAGCACCGCATGGAAAAGGCGGCGGAGCTGCTGCGCGAAACGGAGCTGAGCATTGCCGCAGTGGCAGAAGCCGTGGGCTATGACAGCGCGGGCAAGTTTTCCTCGGCTTTCCGGGAGCGCTACCACCTGCTGCCCTCGGAATACAGAAAAGCACAGAAATAAAAACAGGGAGTGGTTCTAATGGCTGAGACGATACATCTGGCATCAGCGCATGAGCTTGATATAGAAAAGACCTTTGAGTGCGGCCAGTGCTTCCGCTGGAATGCGGACGAGAGCGGCGTATACAGCGGCATAGCATTTGGATATCCCGCGAGGGTATGGACGGAGAGCGGAGAAGTGTACCTATGTTCTGATGCTCAGGAAGCGCTGTGGCGGGAATACTTTGACCTCGACCGGGACTATGCCGGGATAAGCGCAGGCTTTCACGGAGGGGAATATCTCGATACCTGCATCGCCTACGGGCAGGGGATAAGGATACTGCGGCAGGAGCCGTGGGAGGCGCTGTGCTCGTTCATCATCTCCCAGTGCAATAATATAAGCCGTATAAAGGGCATCGTCGAGCGCCTGTGCGAAAGCTTCGGTGAGCCCGTTGAGTTTGAGGGTGCGGTGTACTACACCTTCCCATCGGCGCAGAGAATAGCTGCGCTCGAACCGGGCGCGCTGGATGTGCTGCGCTGCGGGTACCGTGCGCCGTATATAATGTCGGCAGCGCAGACCGTCGCGGACGGAAGCCTTGACCTTGACGCGCTGATTCGCTGCGACTGCGTCAGCGCCCGTGCGCGGCTCATGCGCGAGCAGGGGATAGGGCCGAAGGTCGCAAACTGCGTCGTGCTCTTCGGGCTGTACCACCTCGAAGCCTTCCCGATAGACGTGTGGATAAGGCGCGCACTCAAGGAGAATTTCCCCAAAGACTTTGACCCTGCGACGCTCGGCGAATACGCCGGTCTTGCTCAGCAGTACATATTCTACTACGCCCGCAGCCACGGCAAATAATATGCTTGACTTTACTGCGGAATCTGATAAAATGGCAGAAATATAAGTCAGCACCGTAGACGTTTTGTGCGGTGCTGACTTATATAAAATAAGATAAGAGAAGGGGTAATATCATATGGGTCTTAAGGATTTGTACAGCAGCCGTTTCGTCGGTGAGGGGCTTACGTTTGACGACGTGCTTCTCGTCCCCGCCGAGAGTGACATTTTGCCTGCCGATGTTGAGCTTGGAACATGGCTCACCAATAAGATCAGGCTCAACGTGCCCGTCATGAGCGCCGCCATGGATACCGTCACCGAGTACCGCATGGCGATCGCGGTCGCGAGAGAGGGCGGCATCGGCGTTATTCATAAGAACATGAGCATTGAGCAGCAGGCCGAGCAGGTCGATCTGGTCAAGCGCTCCGAAAACGGCGTTATTACAAATCCTTTCTATCTCAGCTCCGGTGATACTCTCGGCGACGCGGACGCACTCATGGCGAAGTTCCGCATCTCCGGTGTGCCCATCGTTGACGAGACCGGCAAGCTCATCGGCATCATCACGAACCGCGA
>CAKTPC010000196.1 GCA_934590505.1 uncultured Oscillospiraceae bacterium | reverse complement strand
GCAAAGACCGCCGCGCCCGAGGATATGCCGACAAGCAGCCCCTCGCGTCTGGCAAGCGCGCGGCCCGCGGCAAAGGCGTCCTCGTTCTCGACCGGGATGATCTCGTCGTATATTCCGGTGTTCAGCGTATCGGGGACAAAGCCTGCGCCGATGCCCTGTATCTTATGCGGCCCCGGCGTGCCCTTTGAGAGCACCGGTGAGCCCGCAGGCTCGACCGCGACGACCTTGACGTTCGGATTCCTGCTCTTCAGATACTCGCCCACGCCGGAGAGTGTGCCGCCCGTACCGACGCCCGCAACAAAGATATCGACCTTACCGTCGGTGTCCTCCCATATCTCCGGTCCCGTCGTCTTAAAGTGCGCGGCGGGATTTGCCTTGTTGGTGAACTGGCTGGGGATGAAGCTGTTCGGCGTTTCGGCGGCAAGCTCCTGCGCCTTCGCTATCGCGCCCTTCATTCCCTTCGCCCCGTCGGTCAGAACTATCTCCGCGCCGTAGGCTTTGAGCAGCTTGCGCCGCTCTATGCTCATCGTCTCCGGCATGGTGAGTATAACTTTGTAGCCCCTTGAGGCGGCGACGGCCGCAAGTCCGATGCCGGTGTTGCCGCTGGTCGGCTCGATTATGACAGAGTCCGGCTTGAGCGCGCCCTTAGCTTCGGCGTCGTCGATCATCGCGCGGGCGATCCTGTCCTTGACGCTGCCGGCGGGGTTAAAGTATTCAAGCTTTCCGTAAACGTCTGCGCCGAGGTCATTGTCCTTTATGTAGTTCGTAAGCTTCAGAAGCGGAGTGCCGCCTATCAGATCAGTGATTCTTTCATAAGTTTTCATTGTTAAAAGCTCCTTTTAGATAATATAAATATACAGTTTTTGTTCGTGTTCAGTCTTATTTTCCTGCGGATATCAACATCGAAACCATATAAATATATATTCCATAAAAAGCGCCCCTATCATTTACCAATAACCTATATGCTTTATAGGCATTATATTAGCACCAGCTTACTTCCTTGTCAAGCCCTATCGGCAAAAATTTTCTCCGCCTTGACAGCTCAGCAAAACCGCTCTATACTGTCGCATATCAAATACATGGGTTTTATATGATATAGAGGTCACGCCAATGAAAAAAGCACTGATCGCGATGAGCGGCGGGGTCGACTCCTCGCTCGCGGCAAAGCTGATGAAGGACCGTGGGGTCCAATGCATCGGCTGCACGATGAAGCTCTATAACAACGAGGATGCTGGTATCGAGCGCACGCGCACCTGCTGCTCGCTCGACGATATAGAGGACGCGCGCAGCGTCGCCTACGCGCTGGGTATGCCGTTCTACGTGTTCAACTTCACGGACGATTTCCGCAGCACGGTCATCCGCAGGTTCATCGACAGCTACGAACACGGCGTCACACCGAACCCGTGCATCGACTGTAACCGCTTCATGAAGTTCGGCAAGCTATTTGACCGTGCAAAAATTCTGGGCTGCGACTATGTTGTGACCGGGCATTACGCGCGTATCGAGGAACAGGGCGGCAGCTTTCTGCTTAAGAAGGCTGCAGATGAGAGCAAGGATCAGAGCTACGTGCTCTACGCCATGACACAGGAGCAGCTTGCGCACGTCATGTTCCCGCTCGGCGGCATGCGTAAAACCGAAGTGCGCGCCCTTGCCGAGAAGTGCGGCTTTGTGAACGCAGCAAAGCCCGACAGTCAGGATATCTGCTTTGTCCCGGACGGGGACTATGCCGGGGTCATCGAAAAGCACACCGGACGCAGGCCGATGTGCGGGAACTTTGTGAACAGCTCCGGCAGCGTCCTTGGGCAGCACAAGGGCGTGATACACTATACCATCGGCCAGCGCAGGGGGCTTGGCATCTCTGCTCCCTCGCCGCTGTATGTCTGCGATATCTGCCCGCGCACAAACGAGGTCGTCCTCGGGAGCAATGATGAGCTCTTCCGCCGCGAGGCAGACGCTGCGGACTTCAACTGGATAAGCGGCAGCGCGCCCGCGCATGAGCTGCGCTGCAAAGCGAAGATCCGCTACCGCCATCCCGAGCAGTGGGCGACGGTGACGCCGGTCGGGAGCGACGCCGTTCACATCGTCTTTGACGAGCCTCAGCGCGCGATAACCCCCGGGCAGGCCGCCGTGCTCTACGACGGGGACACCGTTCTCGGCGGCGGAGTTATACAGAGAGCAGCACACGGGAAGGACCTTTGACCGGTCCTTCCCGTGTGCTGCTTAGGAATGATCGCCGTGTACGCCGCCGGTCTTTTCCGACCGGTGAATGTTGAAATGACGATGTGTATTTACCCTTCCTCCTTTTCAAGCGCTTCGCCTCTTGCCCAGCGGATGAATGCCAGCCGGGGGATCTTTGTTCTGTTCCCGCTGCGGAACGTCGGGAACGGAAGCTTCTCCGGACAGTCACGCGCCATGATTGAGATCGCATATGGGGCCATGCCCAAGTACGCTCCGGCAATTGCGGGTGTAATGCACCCACGATCCATTGCCTCGATTTCTCCAAGTGTCATAGGGATACCTCTTTTCTTTTTAAATAGTTTAAATAGTAGAGCGGGACAATTCGTCCCGCTCTCATTATGGCATAGACAGCATGGCGATTTCTTTGCTTTCTGTCGATGAACACCTATAACATTTTCTCAAGTCCGTCTCGGGTTTGGGGCACACTCATGTGCGGCGGTATTGATACCAGCATGTGGATATGGTCTCGGCAGCACTCTGCCTCCAGTATCTCTACTCCTTTCCGCTCGCTCAGTTCTCTTAATATTTTCCCTACATCCGCTTTTATCTTCCCATATATTATCTGCCTTCGATATTTCGGCGCAAAACCTACATTTATACCGGGATTTTGTCCGCAAAACACGAACGCCCCTGTCCTACGCGGTGAACAGGGGCGTTTAAGTCTGTCTGCTGCCTGCGTTATTACGCTTTTTTACGGGTGGATAATATCAATGCCGCGGGCTTTGTACTTGTTGAG
>CAKTPC010000195.1 GCA_934590505.1 uncultured Oscillospiraceae bacterium | reverse complement strand
GGCCATAGCTGTCGACCGTTTTCATGTCGGCCGAGAGGATGAGCAGGTTGGAGAAGGGGACAGGCTCTCCGGTCGCGCCGTCCTTGTAGTCGCCTTTATACTGCACGGCCGTGTACTTGCCGGTGTCGGCATGGTATGTAAAGGACGTGCTCTTGGAGGCATTGAACGTCACCTGCGCGGTGGCGGCATCGGCAGTGCACTGCTGCGCTGCGTTGTCCGCGAAGCTCAGACCGGTCTCGTAGCTGCTGTTGTGTTCGGTGCGGAACTGATACTTCTCAACGAGCGGCTGCACGTTCGCGCCGTGGAAAAACAGCGTATGCTCCGAGCCATGCTGACCGCGGCTCTTATCGCGGTAGAACATGGAGCTGGTATTGCCGTCTCGCACGCCGTCGAGGTGATCGGCATTATAGGTTTTCACATCGCTGTAGGCCTGCTCGCTGCCGCCGGCATGGATGACAATAGCGTCATACGACAGGGCAACGCTCAGATAGTATGGGCGCAGGCTGCGGATGCTGCCAACAGACTCTATGTCGTACAGGTGGCTGAAAATCGCCATCATGCGGGTGATGCCGCCCTCAGCCGGGATCTCATAGATAATGTCTGCGTTGCTGATGCCGACCTGCGGCTGCGCGTAGACAATGTTATTGATCATGACGGCAAACGGACGGGTGTTTTCCGGCTTCGCGCTCAGCTGTTCGCCGGTGAGCGGAGCGTAATATGTCTCCGCTTTTGAGGGAGCACCGTTGACATCCGGTTTTTCGGATTTTGTGCCGCAGCCGGCGCAGATGAGCAGCGTTGCGGCAAGAAGACAAGCAAATATACGTTTCAAAACAGAGTCCTCCTGTTACGTTTTGGTTAACGTTAATGATACACGCCTCGCAGAGGATTGTCAAATCCGCCGCTGCGTGCTACAATGAAAATAAGAAATTTTAATAACTGTCTGGAGATGACCATTTATGTATGAAGAAGTACGCAGCGCAGCCCGCGCGGCTCTGCTTGAGCTGCTGGATGCAGCTGCACTCAAGCCGGGTCAGCAGGTCGTGATTGGCTGCTCCTCAAGCGAGATCATGGGGCAGAAGATCGGCAAGGGCTCCACACCGGAGGCGGCAAAGGCCGTGGTTGACGAGATCCTGCCGATCCTGAATGAGCGCGGTCTCTATCTGGAGGCACAGTGCTGCGAGCACCTCAACCGCGCCCTGATCATGGAGCGTTCGGCCGCCGAGAAATTCGGTTATGAGATCGTCTGCGTCCGCCCGCGCCCGAAAGCAGGCGGCTCGTTCGCAACGGCGGTCTACGAGGCGATGGATGACCCGGTCGCGGTCGAGTTTGTAAAGGCTGACGCCGGTCTCGACATCGGCAACACCATGATCGGCATGCACCTCAAGCACGTGGCTGTCCCGCTGCGCCTGTCGGTCAAGACGATCGGCGAGGCGGCGGTCAACGCAGCACGCACCAGACCGAAGCTCATCGGCGGCAGCCGTGCGGAATATCCGGACTGATCACGCTTTGAGCCTTACATGAAAAAGAGCATCCACCGAATCACTCGGAGGATGCTCTTTTGTGCTGTTTTACCGCGATTATGCGCCCTTGTGCATCAGCACGGTCAGAACCAGCGTCAGGACAACAAAGACGAGACCGAACCACTTGGTCGCCTTGGCGAGCTTGGCATCGAGCGTCTTGGCTTTGCCCTTGGAAAGGAACGTTTCCGCACCGCCAGCAATGGCGCCGGACAGACCGGCGCTCTTGCCGGACTGCATCAGCACGATCACGGTCACGGCCAGACCGGACAGCAGCTGGATAATCGTCAGAATCAGTTCCAAAGTAGTCATGGTATTCATCCTTTCATGATAGGGGAAATCATCTATTATAACGGAGTTACTATATCACAACAACTGGTGGATTGCAAGAGACATTTTGCAGAAAATGCACTTTTCTTACTTCAAACATCAACAGAGAGGTTCAGCATCCCGCAGACCGTGTCGGCATCATAGTTCGGAATCAGGATCTCGTAGTCACCAAAGACGTCGTGGATCTGCAGTGCTGTGCAGGAGCGTATATAGTAAACACCGTCATTTTCGGTCACGCGGTACGGCTTGTACTCCGCGGAGTTCGGTGCCTGCTCTTTGTTCCATTGCATCATGCGTATACGTTTCTTACGAACTTCCGTACCGATCACCGAAGAAATGGGGATCGACACAACAGTGCGCACATCGGCAATGCACAGTGCATCTGGGCTGCGATATACCCATTTTTCATCGTTGATGTAATCTAGGTCTGATTTTTCTTTGCCGTTCTTTACATGATAAACGCGGTAGAGCACATCAATTCTCTTTGCGTCCTCCGGCACGCCCAGATCTGTCAAAGCGGCTTGCACAATCTGTTCCGCATCGCGTTCAAGTGCGGCTTGTTCCGGGCTGCTGCTGACTTTGCGCGCCCGCGCGCGGGACCACACGGCCAGTACTGCCCAGACAATCAGCGCGATGCCTCCGATGATGTAGACACCCGGCGCATTATGAAACCCCTCCAAAAATGTGACCTTCCCAAGTGCTTTCACAAGGCCGCCGACGCAAATGAGCGCACATATAGCAGCAAGGCCGCGCAAAACGCGCAGCACAAGGGGCAATTCCGCTTTATCCTCTTGTTCTTGCGCCTGATCCGCAATGCGGTCCACTTGCTGCAGCAGAACTGGATCAAGTGTCTGCGTAATGAACTGCACGCCGTCTATGTGCTCATTGTCCGGATTGTTTGTTATGTCCACATTAAATACATTTTTCATTGTTTCTCCTCCGTATATTACCAGGCATTGTGCGTTTCATCCTGGTCATGGGGTCTTATCAGCAATGCCACCGTCTCACAGAACATATTTTATCACAAGGCTTTTAAAAATGGAATAGATTTTACCAAACGACAGTTTTCAAAAAACTTATCTGTCAAAAATTAATTTCTCCCACGGTTCATATCCTGCCATGTAGCCGAATTCTTCCTCATTTCTGAATCCT
>CAKTPC010000194.1 GCA_934590505.1 uncultured Oscillospiraceae bacterium | reverse complement strand
ACAGGGCGCTCGCAGTACTCCGCGCTCACGCGGCCTGTCTGCGGGAAATAGCGTCCGCAGTTCTTGCAGCGGCGGACGGTAATGCCGCGCTCGACGCAGCTCCGCAATGAGTAATCGATCATGTCGGCAATGCTTCCGGAGTACAAAACCGGAGAGCACTTCTGGTATTCCACCGGCTCGAAGCTGAGAGGAATGGGGTGGAACCTGAACAAGCCTGGATCGTTCGGGATATCGTAATAATAGTTCTTCGATGCCTGGACTTGCGGCTCACGTCCGGCAGTGTCAACGTCCAGAACTAAGTCAAAGAAACGCTGCACCTGCTTCTGATACACCGGAAGTATCTCCGGCAAACGCCGCAGCTCGTCAAGCATCTGCTCGTCCTCTGCGCTGCCACGGTCTTCGGAAAAGGCTAATCTTGCCTGCCGCTCATAGAAACGCACATACAGGAGCTGAAAATATATGTGCCTCGCTCCAAGCTCGCCGAGCTTCATCATCGCAGAGACAAGCGCATCCTTGTCGTCCTCCGCAATATACTTGCTCCAGCAGTCGGCAATGGCCTTGAGCAGCGGCGTCTGCTCGGCTATGTCAAGCTCCTGAAACGAGAGAAGGCTCTCCAAGAAAGGAAGCTCCTGCTGCACAGAGGGAGCACCTTGAGTCCCCATAGAATCGTATTGAAAAATTTCTCTGTCTCCTGAGAAATACATCTTTGCATACCAAGACATAGCGCCCTCCAAATAGACAATCGCAAAATTTTTATAATATAAGTCTTGACAAATCTCGAAATACATGTTACTATGCAAATCCCCAAATAGACTGTCAAAATAAATTTGAGATAAGTCTATCACCAGAGCGGTCGATTGTCAACAGAAAATTATGACACGCCGCGCTGAACCTTGAAAATTGAACACCCATCGCCAGAGAAGATACTCACCGGGGAAGTAGCGCAATGAAGCGACGCTGAGCGTACCAAGGATGATGCAAACGCTGTGTTGGTCAAGCAAGGCCGCAGGGCAGGAACGGGTATGGCGCATGGCAAAGACGAAATCGAAGGGAGTGATGAAATAAAAAATGAAGCCGCCAAACTGCTGCAACAGTTCAGCGGCACGCTGCGTTTCGGAAAACGCAGACTCCATCTGCGAACAGTCTAACAGAGAGACCTCCGAAACGCAAGAAAATTTTTCTTGAACAAACAAAACTTGAAGGAGGGATCGAATGCAGGAATCAATATTCACTAACTACGATCAGCTTCCGCTGTTCCTCAACGTGAACACGGTGGCGCAGGTGCTGGGAGTGTCGATCTCCAGTGCATACGAACTGATGCACGAGAAGGGCTTCCCCGCTCTGCGGGTCGGGAACCGCATCATAGTTCCCAAGGAAAAATTTTGTCAGTGGGTGGAGGAGCAGACGGGAGGTGGTGCCTGATGCTTCAGCGCTGGCCTAAACGCGACCCGGTCAAGCACTACTACCTTGTGCCCAATGAAGTTTTCAGTCTCGGTCTCAGCTCATATGAGATCTCCATCTACAATTTTCTTCTGCGCTGTGAGGATCGCGTGACCTATCAGTGTCATCCGAGCTACCGCACCATCAGCAAGGCGGTGCGGCTGAGTGAAAACACAGTGCGGAAGTACGTAGCCAGTCTTGAGGAAAAGGGTCTCATCCGCACAGAGCCGAGCACGATCATCACAAAGGACGGCCGTGTGCGCAACGGCAGTCTCATCTACACCATCCGTCCGATCCAAGAGGCGCTGGAGCTCAACTATGAGCGGCAGCTCTTGCAAGCGGAGCTCGACACGGAGCGGCTGCGAGTTGAAAAACACCTGGCGGAACTAAATCAGCGAAGGGAGTGTGACCGCGCATGATAGAACTCCTTGCAAATCACATCGTGGATCATGATCCGATGGCGACCGTCTGGCGCACACGCGACACGGTGCGTTACATACAAGCGGAGTGGAGCAAGAGCCACGACGCCCCCATCGACGAGGGCGAGCTGCTTCTCTTTCTCTGCAATGAGCACCACGGCAATCTTAACGAAGAACAAAAGTCCCTCGCCCGCCGCTGCCGCGGCGAGATGCGCACAGCCTACGGCGCGGCGGTGTTCCGGATGATGCTGTACGAAGAAATGCTGTGCCGAGGCATGGCGGCGGATTTCCAGACCTGCCGAAACGTATTTTTCCCGGAGGGAGGCGATGCGCCATGGCTGTCAAATCGGGCGGTATGAGGGCGTTTCCCCTCGAGGCGCGCGGCAGCGCCGAAAATTCTCGCCTCGAGAATGACAAGTTTCGCCTTTGTGGTACGGGACGGGGCGTCTGCCCCGTTCCCCGCCCCCCTTCGGCAGACAAGCGGGCTAAGCCCACACCCCTATTATCAGCAAGGGAGGCATGGTTTATGGCAAAAAATCAATTCATCCGCGCCCGTGTTGCCGGGTGGGAAAAGGAGCGCATCCACCGCAAGGCGAAAGCCGCCCACATGTCCGAGAGCGAGTTCGTGCGCCGCGCCGCCATGGAACGTGAGGTCGTTGTCATCGAAGGCATGGATGAAATTCTGCGGGAGCTGCGCTATCAGGGCAACAACCTGAACCAGCTCACGGTCATGGCGCGGCAGGGACGCATCTCTCAGGTGAACTACGAACCCTTCATGGAGGTGTACCGCGGGATATGGCAAACGTTAAATTCATTGCTGTCTCACGCAGTCTGAGCGGCATACTCGACTACGTCACCAACCGGGAGAAAACCGTGGACAGTCTCATCTCCGGTGTCAACTGCGTTGCCGAGACTGCGCAGGCTGAATTTGAAGCGGTAAAGAAACTGTTCCGCAAAACGGACGGACGCAGTTACTATCACATCGTCCAAGCCTTCTCCCCCGACGATCCTCTGGACTTCAAGACCGCGCATGAGATCGGTCTGAAGTTCGCGGAATACTTCAGGGGCTATCAGTGCGTGGTCGTCACGCACATGAACACGGCGCACATACACAACCACATCGTCATGAACTCGGTGAACTTCGAGACCGGGCGGAAGTTCCATCAGACTGCGCGTGAGATGCAGCAGGCCAA
>CAKTPC010000193.1 GCA_934590505.1 uncultured Oscillospiraceae bacterium | reverse complement strand
TTATACTCGATAACGACGCGGTCAGCCTTCGTCTCCTGCGCCCACTTGGTGAGGTTCTCGTTCGTCAGCTGCTCCTGTCCCTCAAGCACGCGGATGACGACGGTATCCGTTGCAAACTGCTCAGGCGCATACTCCTCATCGCCCTCCTCGCAGACGAGCAGCAGGGTCTTTTCCTTGTTGCAGAAGCGCTTGTCCTCAAGCGTCTCCTGTATGAACTTGGTCTTGCCGCTCTCCAGAAAACCCGTGAAGAGATATACCGGCATCTCCTTAGGCTTTTTATTCAACTTCAAACAGCTCCTTCAGCGCCTGCTCGTTGAGCTTAGAGCCGATCACGCAGAAGCGGCCGGTGACGGCAGCATTGCCGCGGCGCACGTCATATTCGCCGGGGGTATAGTCAAAGTAGAGCCAGTCGCCGTCGCTTGCATCGACTATGCCCTTGGCGCGCAGGATGGTGCCGTAAACGGCGCTCTCGTCAAGCGCTTCGAGGATCTTCTTGAGGCTCTCCTCGGTGAACTTGCGCGGCGTCTCCATGCCCCAGCTGGTGAAAACCTCGTCGGCATGGTGGTGATGGTGATGTTCATGATCGTGATCGTGGCAGCCGCAGGAGCACTCGTCGCCGTGGTCATGGTCGTGATCGTGGTGATGATGCTCATGCTCGTGTTCATGATCGTGGCCGCAGCAGCAGTCGTCATCATCATCGTCGTCGTGGTCGTGATGATGGTGGTGCTCATGGTCATGGTCGTGGCCGCAGCAGCAATCATCGTCATCGTCGTCATCATGGTCATGGTGGTGATGCTCGTGCTCATGCTCAAGCTCCTCCATCTGCGTGCGCAGGCCGTTCTTATCCATCGCCTCAAGGATCTGCTCGCCGCTGATCTTATCGAGCGGGGTGGTGATAAGGCCCGCATCGTGGTTCAAGGTGCGGAGCATGTCCGCTGCGGTCTGCACCTTGGCCTCGGGGGTAATATCGGTACGGCTCATGACGATGAGGTCTGCGTTCTCGACTTGGTCATTGAAGAACTCGCCGAAGTTGCGCATGTACATACGGCACTTGCCGGCGTCGACAACGGTGACCTTTGCGCCGATGTGTGCGCCCTCAACGTGCTCAACAGCCTTCGCAACGTCGGACAGCTTGCCGACGCCTGACGGCTCGATGATGATGCGGTCGGGCGCGTAATCGTCCATGACCTTCTTGAGCGCCTTGGTGAAGTCGCCGACCAGCGTGCAGCAGATGCAGCCGGAGTTCATCTCGGTGATCTGGACGCCGGCGTCCTTCAGAAAGCCGCCGTCAATGGCGATCTCGCCGAACTCGTTCTCGATGAGCACGAGCTTCTGACCCTTGTAGCCCTCGTTGATGAGCTTGCGGATAAGCGTGGTCTTGCCCGCACCGAGGAAGCCGGAAAAAATGTCTATTCTTGTCATGGTAAATCCCTCCATGTGATATACTTTTATTGACCGCGGGGCGGATATCTATCCCCACCGGTCAATTATATTATTATACCACTGCGCGTCAAGCCCTGCAAGAGCTGTTGATATAACTGTTTTCCTCCCGGCATGGCTATTTTTTTGACATAAAAATTGCGGTAATCGGTTTACATTTCGCCGCGATGATGTTAAAATACAATGTGTCCATTCAATAGATGAGCAAAGAAAAAGCAAAAACTGAAAATGGAGATGAAACTAATGGAGAGACACTTCAAGACAATGGACGGCAACAACGCAGCCGCCCATGTATCCTACGCGTTTACTGAAGTTGCAGCAATCTACCCCATTACACCGTCCAGCCCTATGGCAGACTTCGTGGATCAGTGGAGTGCGGCAGGCCGTAAAAATATATTCGGCTCGACTGTAAAGGTTCAGGAAATGCAAGCAGAGTCCGGCGCCGCAGGTGCAGTCCACGGTTCTCTGAACGCAGGCGCTCTGACCACCACTTACACCGCATCCCAGGGCCTGCTCCTGATGATCCCCAACATGTACAAGATCGCAGGCGAGCTGCTGCCCGGCGTGTTCCACGTCAGCGCACGTACCCTCGCAAGCCACACCCTGAACATCTTCGGTGACCACAGCGACGTTATGGCTTGCCGCCAGACCGGTTTCGCAATGCTGGCCGAGTCCAACGTTCAGGAAGTTATGGACCTGTCCCCGGTCGCGCACCTTGCGGCTATCAAGGGCAGAGTTCCTTTCCTCAACTTCTTCGATGGCTTCCGCACCTCTCACGAGCTGCAGAAGATCCAGGTCTGGGATTATGACGATCTCAAGGACATGGTCGACATGGACGCCGTCAAGGCTTTCAGAGACAGAGCGCTGAACTCCGAGCACCCCGTAATGCGCGGTTCCCACGAGAACGGCGATATCTTCTTCCAGAACCGTGAAGCTTCCAACAAGTACTACGAGGCAGTCCCCGCAATAGTCGAGGAGTACATGGGCAAAATCAATGCCAAGCTCGGCACCGATTACCAGCTCTTCAACTACTACGGCGCTCCCGATGCTGACCGCGTCATCATCGCCATGGGCTCCATCTGTGACGTCGCAGAGGAAGTCATTGACTACCTGACCGCACAGGGCGAGAAGGTCGGCCTTGTCAAGTGCCGCCTGTTCCGTCCGTTCTGCCCGGATAAGCTCCTTGCCGCCATCCCCGCGACCGCGAAGAAGATCGCAGTCCTCGACCGCACCAAGGAACCCGGCGCACAGGGCGAGCCTCTCTACCTCGATGTCGTCACCGCTCTGGCAAACGCCGGCAAGACCGACGTCACCGTTATCGGCGGCCGCTACGGTCTCGGCTCCAAGGATACTCCTCCCGCTTCCGTGTTCGCTGTTTACAACGAGCTCAAGAAGGCGGAGATGAAGCGCCAGTTCACCATCGGCATCATCGATGATGTCACCAACATGTCCCTCACCGAAGAGCCCGCACCCAACACTGCGGCAGAAGGCACCATCGAGTGCAAGTTCTGGGGTCTCGGCGGCGACGGCACTGTCGGTGCGAACAAGAACTCCATCAAGATCATCGGCGACCATACCGATAAATACGTTCAGGCTTACTTCCAGTACGACTCCAAGA
>CAKTPC010000192.1 GCA_934590505.1 uncultured Oscillospiraceae bacterium | reverse complement strand
GTGCTGCTCACGGCCTACGCCGTGCGCGGACTGGATATCAACTCTTCCTATACTATATATGACCTCATAAACCGGCAGAAGCAGAAAGGCGTCGCCGTCATATACGTCGGCGAGGATCTGGATGTGCTGCTGGAGCTGGCCGATAGGATACTCGTCCTCTGCGGCGGCAAGGTCAGCGGCATCGTTGAAGGATGCAGGACCTCGAAGCGCGAGGTTGGCATGATGATGACAAAGCTCGGAGGTGACAAGGCCGATGAATAAGCAGAAGCAGGAGCCGCTGGCTCATATTTCCAAGCGCGGCGCTATGCCGTGGTACAAGGCCTGGGCTATCCGCCTCGGCGCGATAGTCGCGGCGCTGCTCGTGTGCGCGCTCGTTACCACTGTCACGACCGGTGAGGACCCGATCGCCGTATACGGCGCGATGATAAGCGGCGCTTTCGGCACCGCGCGCCGCAGCTGGATAACCTTCCAGGGCATGGCAGTTCTGCTGTGCATCTCCCTTGCCGTGACCCCCGCGTTTAAGATGCGCTTCTGGAACATCGGCGCTGAGGGCCAGACCCTTGCCGGCTGCCTTGCGACGACGGCTGTCATGATCTGCCTGAGCGATAAGATGTCAAACGGCATGCTGATCCTCACCATGACCGTTGCGGCTATCGCGGCGGGCGCGCTGTGGGGCTTCATCCCGGCTTTCTTCAAGGCCAAGTGGAACACTAACGAGACGCTTTTTACCCTGATGATGAACTATGTCGCGACCCAGCTCGTCGCGTATTTCATCATTGTATGGGAAGTCCCCAAGGGCGCAGGACAGATCGGCATCATCAATCAGGCGACCCAGCTTGGCTGGCTGCCGCAGCTCGGCGGGAACAAGTACCTGCTGAGCATAGTCGTTGCCGCTGTGGTGACAGTCGCGGTGTATGTGTATCTCAACTACTCAAAGCACGGCTATGAGATAAGCGTCGTCGGCGAGAGCGAGCGCACCGCGCGCTACGTCGGCATCAAGGTCGAGAAGGTCATCATGCGTACGATGGCGCTCTCCGGTGCTATCTGCGGCCTTGCGGGTCTGCTGCTCGTCGGCGGCATCAACCACACCGTCACGACGACTATTGCCGGCGGCCGCGGCTTCACGGCGGTCATGGTTTCATGGCTTGCAAAGTTTAACCCCATCATCATGGTCTTTACCTCCCTGCTGCTCGTGTTCCTCGAGCGCGGCGCGGGCGAAATTTCCACCGCCTTCGGCCTGAACCATTCCTTCTCCGATATTCTTACCGGCATCATCCTGTTCTTCATCATCGGGAGCGAATTCTTCATCAACTATAAGATAAGCTTCCGCAAGGCCGCAAAGAAGGAGGACTGAGCAATGTTTGATATAGTTTCCTTTATCCCGAGAGCTGTTGTTCAGGGCATCCCGCTGCTCTTCGGCAGTACAGGTGAGACGCTGACCGAAAAGTCCGGCAACCTCAACCTCGGCATCCCCGGCATTATGTATGTCGGCGGTATCTGCGGTGTCATCGGCGCATTCGCGTATGAGCAGTCCGCAGGCTCCGCGGAAGCCATGAGCGGCTTTCTCGCAATAATGATCCCGCTGCTGTGCTCTCTGCTCGGGTCACTGCTGATGGGGCTTCTCTACTGCTTCCTCACCGTTTCCCTGCGCGCAAACCAGAATGTCACCGGTCTTGCAATGACCACCTTCGGTGTCGGCTTCGGCAACTTCTTCGGCGGTTCGCTCATCAAGCTCACCGGCAGTGAGGTCCCGTCCATCGCCCTGTCCGCGACGAGCGCTTACTACAGCCGCTCCCTTCCCTTTGCCGATAAGCTCGGCTGGTTCGGAAAGATATTCCTGAGCTACGGCTTCCTTGCTTATGCCGCGATCATCATCGCCCTTGCTGCGGCCTATGTACTTAAGCACACCCGCGTCGGCCTGCACCTGCGCGCTGTCGGCGAGAGCCCGAACACTGCGGACGCTGCCGGTATCGATGTCAAGAAGTATAAGTACATCGCTACCTGCGCCGGCAGCATGATAGCCGGCCTCGGCGGACTGTACTACGTCATGGACTACGCCTGCGGCATCTGGTCGAACGACGCCTTCGGCGACCGCGGCTGGCTCGCCATCGCGCTTGTTATCTTCACGATCTGGAAGCCGGATGTCGGCGTGATATCCTCCATCCTCTTCGGCGGCCTGTATATCCTGTATCTGTTCCTGCCCACCGGCACGAACCTCGCCGTCAAGGAGCTGTATAAGATGATCCCCTACGTCGTCACTATCGTCGTTCTGGTCATCTCCTCCATGCGCGATAAGCGCGAGAATCAGCCTCCCGCCTCCCTCGGCCTTGCCTACTTCCGAGAAGAACGGTAAATAAAAATTTCAGCCCCGGACATTTCGTCCGGGGCTGATTTTATACGGAGAGCTTTTCATACCCCGTATTCCGCGACCTGCTTTGCGATGAACTTCGAGCGCGTGAGCAGCAGCAGTACCGCCGCCTGCACCGGCAGCATGACCGCAAGCTGCACTGCGCGCGTCGCGAGCATCGCGACGTAGGAGTTGCCGGTGATGAAGGAGATCATCGCGGAGTTTGCAAGGAAGGAGACTATCAGGCAGTTGAGCGCCGCCGCTAAAACGGCATGTATCCATGAGTGCTCACGCTTATACAGGCACAGACCGAATATGAGCCCCGTGACCGCGGCGGTCAGCGTAAAGCCCGGGAAGTATGCGCCAGTCGGGAACGCGAGCGAGCCGATGAGGTCACCCAGCGCGGAGACGAGCGCAGCCCAAGCGGGGCCGTAGAGCATCGCGCACAGCGCTATCGCGGCAAAGCCGAGGCCGATTTTCATAAGCGGAGTGTTGAACGCGAATACGCGCGTCAGCAGCACGTCCGCTGCGAGCAGTATCGCCGAGACAGCGAGCTTACGTGTAGTTATCTTCATTATTATAATACCGCCTTTCCATAGCAGGAATCGGCCTGACGCTGACAGGCCACACGGGCATTAGAATACCACACAGCGGCGCTGAGCACAAGCCGCGTATCAAATTTCCCAAGACGGGAAATAATAACCACACTCTTGGACGGGCGCATATGCGTCCTCC
>CAKTPC010000191.1 GCA_934590505.1 uncultured Oscillospiraceae bacterium | reverse complement strand
AACGGCCTGCTGACGCCGGACTCGGGCGAGATCGACGTCTGCGGGTATAAGCCCGGCAAGGAGAGCAAGGCGCTCGTGAGCTATCTGCCCGACCGCCCCTGTCTGCCGGAGTGGATGAACACCAAGCAACTCATGGATTTCTATGCCGACTTCTACGCGGACTTTGACCGTGAGCGCGCCGGGAAAATGCTTGAGCATCTGAACATACCCGAGAAGCGGACGATAAAGCAGATGTCCAAGGGCACGCGCGAGAAGGTGCAGCTCATCATGGTCATGAGCCGCCGCGCAAGGCTCTATATGCTCGATGAGCCGATAGGCGGCGTCGATCCCGCGACAAGGGACTACATCCTTGACACTATCATCAGAAACTATGACGAAAACGCGAGCGTCATTATTTCCACCCATCTCATAAGCGATGTTGAAAACGCGCTTGACGAGGTCATCTTCCTCAAGGACGGCAAGGTGAACATGCAGTCGAGCGTTGACGATATAAGAGAGCAGTACGGCAAGAGCGTCGATGCTCTGTTCAGGGAGGTATTCAAATGCTGAGTAAGCTTATAAAACATGAGCTGCGCGCGGGAGGGCGCGTTATGCTGCCGTTTCTCGGCGCGGTGCTGGCGCTGTCGGTGCTGGCCGGTATCTCGACCACGGCAATGGAACATCAGGTCGATTACACCTGGCTGAACGTTGTCTACGGGCTCATCATTTTTGCGTTCGTTATGGGCGTTATGGCGGTGTGCGTTGTTGCTGTTGTCGTGATGATCCAGCGCTTTTACAGAAACCTGCTCGGCGATGAGGGCTATGTGTCCTTCACCCTGCCTGCGACGGTCGATGAGCACATCTTCGCAAAGCTTATTTCCTCGTTTATCTGGTTCTTTGCCACCGCTGTTGTGGTCGTGCTCTCGATGTTCATCATGACCGCCACGAGCCTGAGCGCCGCATTCAACGAAGAGGGTGTCGTCAGCATTAACGGTATGCTCAATGAGGTGCATTTCTGGGAGTTTTTCACCGGCTGGGACATTGCGGGCTATGTGCTTGAGGGCATCGTGCTGCTGTTCGTGTACTCCTGCTCTGTGTGCCTGCACTTCTATGCCTCCATGGCCATCGGCCACAGCTTCAATGACCATAAGGGACTGCTGTCGGTTGTGTCCTTCTTTGTGCTCAGCGCTGCGATGACCATGTTTGCAGTCGTCGGCGCGAGCATCACCGGCAACTCCGGGCTGTTCGACCTGTTCAATAACATTGACACTCTCGATATAAGCGCAGCCACGCATGTAGTGATGCTCATCTTCATCGCGCTTGCGCTGGTGAAGGCTGCGATATACTACATCCCGACCACGCTTTGCCTGAAAAAGTGGCTCAATCTCGCGTGAGGCAGGAGATAGCAACTCACAATTCGATCCGGGTGCGGCAAACCGTGCCCGGATATTCGGCTTTCCAAAGGTGACACACCGTGTCCCATGCGGGCATTGCCCGCTTTATGTCCTGTTGCAGCGGCGGCAGCCGTGTTATCATCGAGCCGTAAACGAGGGAGGCAGAAATATGGATCAGATCAAAATAGGCAATTTCATCAAGGCGCTGCGCCGTGAAAAGGGACTGACGCAGGAACAGCTTGCCGAGCGCTTCGGCGTTGCGCGCAGGACCGTATCGCGCTGGGAGACCGGCAGCAATATGCCGGACCTTGATATACTTATGGAGATGTCTGATTTTTACGCTGTAGATCTCAGAGAACTGCTCGACGGTGAAAGGAAAGGCGAGAAAATGAATAAGGAACTTGAAGAGACTGTGATGAAGGTCGCCGATTACAGCAACGACGAAAAGCTCAAGCTGATGCAGAGCATGCACTGGCTGTTTATCGCGGGGCTTATAGCGGCGATAGTGTATACAGTGCTGGTGTTTACCGGGAATTCGCTGAACTTCTGGGGCGGACTGTGCTCCGGAATAACCTCCGGGATGATGGTGGTCGGCGCTTTCATGACGAGCAAGAACGCCGCGAAGATACGCGCTTTCAAGCTGCGCCTGCTCGGGAAGAAAGCGAAGTAAGCAAAATAAGCAAGCTGATGCGGCGGGAGAACATCCCGCCGCTGTTTTTGTTTTACCGCTGTTTTTACTTTGCCATTGTTGAAAACTTTTTCGGCGCATGGTACAATATCACATCAAAAAATCTTTTAAGGGACGCGGCATGGGCGAAGAGAAGAAAAACAGCTTCTTTGATGAAGTGTATAAGGTCGTCGCGCGCATACCGGCGGGCAGGGTCATGTCCTATGGACAGATCGCACGCGTGCTCGGCGCGCCGAGGGCGGCGCGGCAGGTCGGCTGGGCGATGCGTTGCTGCCCGGATGATATACCGTGGCAGCGCGTCGTGAAAGACAGCGGCGAAATAGCCGGCGGCGGGCACGCGGACTTCAGACGCATTCTGCTTGAGGAGGAGCGGGTGAGCTTCCTGCCCGACGGTAGAGTCGATATGGAGAAATGCCGATATGTCCCTACTATAGAATTATTGCTCACGGAGGACGAAGAATGAACATCACAGTGTATCTCGGCGCGAATGAAGGAAACGACCCCACGCTCAAAAGTGCGGTGCGGGAGCTTGGCACGTGGATAGGCGAGAGCGGGAACGCCCTTGTGTATGGCGGATCCAAGGCCGGGCTCATGGGCGAGCTTGCGGAGAGCGTGCTCATGGCGGGCGGCGAGGTGACAGGCGTCGAGCCGCAGTTCTTCATCGACGCGGGCTTTGAGTATGACGCGATCACCCGCCTTATCGTGACGAAGAACATGCCGGAGCGCAAGACGAAAATGATGGAGCTGGGCGACTCGTTCATCGCCTTTCCCGGCGGGACGGGGACGCTCGAGGAAATTTCCGAGGTGATGTCCTGCTCCGCGCTGGAGCTGCTCAAGGCACCGTGCATACTATATAATCTGAACGGTTACTATGACGGGCTCAAGGCGCTGCTGGAGCACATGATAGATATGGGGCTTTCGACCACCGAGAAGCAGCGCGGGATATATTTCGCCTCCGACCTCGCGGAGATCAGGGAGATACTGGAAAAGGCATGACAGAGACGGAAACCAGCCCTGTGCTGTACAGCGCGGAGCGCCCTGAGTGGCTCGATGAGTTCTGCG
>CAKTPC010000190.1 GCA_934590505.1 uncultured Oscillospiraceae bacterium | reverse complement strand
CGCATCATGGAAAAGGAGCAGGCGGAGGAGCTTTACCGCGGCTTCGGCAAGGCGTATCTGCAAAGCGAGAACTGGCAGCTCTATCTGCTGTCCTCCCACACGGAGTTTGAGCGCTGCTTCGGCAAGCCAGCTGACAAGAAACGCAAGCTCTATAATGGCATGATAAAGTGCGACCTGTTCATGTACTTCAAATAAACGCATCGGAGAGATATAAATGAAGCATCTTTTTATAGTCAACCCCACTGCCGGCGGCAGCGATAAAACCGCTATAGTCACCGAAAAGGTCAACGCCGCCTTTTCGCATTTCGAGAACAGCGGAGATACATATGAAATTTACGTCACCAAAGCTCCTATGGACGCCCCCGGCAAGATAAAGGCCGAGGCCGCCGAGAATGAGAGGCTGCATGTATACGCCTGCGGCGGGGACGGTACTTTCAATGAATGCGTCTGCGGCGCGGCCGGACTGGATAATGTCGCCGTCTGCCCCTTCCCTACCGGCACAGGCAATGACTTCTGCCGTATGTTCGGCAAGGAAAAGGACATGTTCCGTGACCTTGACGTGCTCCTGCGCGGCAGTGAGCACCCAATCGATCTCATCGACTGCAACGGGCGCTTCTGCTCAAATATCTGCTCTGTCGGCATTGACGCGCGTATCGGCACCTCTGTGCACAACTACAGCAAGATTCCAATCATCGGCGGCGCGACCGGCTATGTTGTCTCCCTTATCGTGAACGTCATCAAGGGCATCAACCGGCACATGCGTGTGCGGATCAAGGACTTCTACGTCGATGAAGAGCTTGCTCTCGTCTGCGTCTGCAACGGGCGCTACTACGGCGGCGGCTTCAACCCCTCGCTGACCGCGCGCCCGGACGACGGCGTGCTTGACGTCTTTGTCGTCAAGAAGGTCGGGCTCATCACGCTCGCCCGCCTGCTCGGCAAGTACGCCTCCGGCCATGCAGATGAGTGCCCGCAGTATATCACGCGTATCCAGACGGATGAACTCAGCATCAGTTTTGACGAGGACAACGTCATTAACATCGACGGTGAGGCACTGTTTTCTAAGGATGTCAGCATCCGTGTTATCCATAATGCAGTCAAGCTCATCGTCCCCGCAGGGATGAAATTCTTCGAGCAGTCTGCCGCCGAGACAGCCACCGTATAAGGGTCTGTGTGCTTGTAACAAAAAATTCAAAAAGTTCCGCCCGGTTTTTTATATATAGGGCTTGCAAAATTTGAAAAGTGTGGTATTATAATCACCGTTAGCACTCCTAAGTGTTGAGTGCTAACGGTGATTGTTTTTGTAAAAAATTTTTGGAGGTATATAAGTATGAAACTCAAACCTTTGGCAGACAGAGTCGTGTTGAAGCAGAACGCAGCTGAGGAGCGCACCTCCTCCGGTATTTTCCTGACGGCTTCCGCGCAGGAGAAGCCCGAGGTGTACGAGGTCGTTGAGGTCGGCCCCGGCGGCATGGTCGACGGCAATCAGGTCGATATGATCGTCAAGGCCGGTCAGCAGGTTCTCGTCGGCAAGTACAGCGGCAGCAAGGTCAAGCTCGACGATGAGGAATACACCATCGTCCGTCAGAGTGACATCCTCGCGGTCATCGAGTAATTCAGCATATCGGAATTTTAAGGAGGCTTAATTATTATGGCAAAGCAGATAATATACGGTGAAGAAGCAAGAAAGGCTATCGAGCGCGGCGTAAATCAGCTGGCCGATACCGTTAAAATAACTCTCGGCCCCAAGGGCCGCAACGTCGTTCTGGACAAGAAGTTCGGTTCTCCCCTGATCACGAACGACGGCGTTACCATCGCAAAGGAGATCGAGCTTGAGGACGCTTTCGAGAATATGGGCGCACAGCTCATCAAGGAAGTCTCCACCAAGACCAACGACGTCGCCGGTGACGGCACCACCTCCGCGACCGTTCTGGCTCAGGCCATGATCGGCGAGGGCCTTAAGAATCTGGCCGCCGGCGCAAACCCGATGGTCATGAAGAAGGGTATCCAGAAAGCTACAAAGGCTGCTGTTGAGGCTGTCAAGACCGCTTCTCAGCCCGTCTCCGGCTCCAAGGATATCGCCCGTGTCGGCACCATCTCCTCCGGCGACGAAGTCATCGGTTCCCTGATTGCCGAGGCTATGGAAAAGGTCAGCCAGAACGGCGTCATCACCATTGAAGAGAGCAAGACCGCTGAGACTTACAGCGATGTTGTCGAGGGCATGCAGTTCGACCGCGGCTACCTCTCTCCCTACATGGCCACCGATATGGACAAGATGGAAGCCGTTATTGACGATGCTCTCATCCTCATCACCGATAAGAAGATCACCAACATTCAGGAGATCCTGCCTCTGCTTGAGCAGATAGTCAAGGCCGGCCGCAAGCTCCTCATCATTGCTGAGGACGTCGAGGGCGAAGCTCTTGCCACCATCATCCTCAACAAGCTGCGCGGCACTTTCACCTGCGTGTGCGTCAAGGCTCCCGGCTTCGGCGACAGACGCAAGGAAATGCTTCAGGATATCGCCATCCTCACCGGCGGTCAGGTCATTTCCAGCGAGCTCGGCATGGAGCTCAAGGATGCTCAGCTCAACATGCTCGGTCAGGCACATCAGGTCAAGGTCACCAAGGAGAACACCATCATTGTTGACGGTGCCGGCGACGCCTCCGCTATTAAGGCCCGTACCGCTCAGATTGAGCACCAGATCAGTGTCACCACCTCCGAGTATGACAAGGAAAAGCTGCAGGAGCGTCTGGCAAAGCTGTCCGGCGGCGTAGCAGTCATCAAGGTCGGTGCAGCAACCGAGACTGAGATGAAGGAAAAGAAGCTCCGCATTGAGGACGCTCTCAACGCTACCCGCGCAGCAGTCGCAGAAGGCATCGTCCCCGGCGGCGGCACCGCTTATGTCATTGCCGCAAAGGCTGCCGACAAGCTCGTCTCCACTCTCGAGGGCGATGAAAAGACCGGCGCTGCCCTTATCGCAAAGGCTCTGAAGGCTCCTATCATGCAGATCGCCGCAAACGCCGGTCTGGAAGGTGCCGTTATCCTCAATAACGTCTACAGCAGCACCGACACCAACTACGGTTTCGACGCCGCAAACGACAAGTACGGTGATATGATCGAGCTCGGCATTGT
>CAKTPC010000189.1 GCA_934590505.1 uncultured Oscillospiraceae bacterium | reverse complement strand
ACAGTGCCGTCGGTGCATTCGATCGCGGCGCCCACCGCGAAGCGCGAATACGGAACGTAGGCGTTGAGCGACGCCTGCTTTGCCTTTGACATGAGTTCTCTGTCAGTCATTGTTTTTCCTCCTCTTTTATTGTAAGTTTTTTTGATTCTCCCAAATTATATTTTTACTTGCGTGATTTACAAAAGCGTATTTGTGCTGCACCCCCGCAACTCCGAGCAAAGCCCAACGAAGTGGGTTTGCGAGGAAAAGGAAGAATAACACTGCCTGTCAAGGTCGTGCCGCTTGCGGCGCGGCATGACCTTGCGGTGTTATTCTGACGTAGGCACGGGTCTGAGCGCTTTTCAGCAAAGCATTTATGCTTTGTTGAGGAGTTTAGTCCAGCATGATTTCCCAATTCGGGAAATCATACAGCGGGTTCCCAGCGTTGGGGTTTATGCCCTTGATGACGCCGCGGTGGCTTATGAACTGGTGCGTCTCAAAGCCGATGGAAATGAGCGAGCCCGTCCCGGCAATATACTCGCACATCTGCTGGAACAGGGCTGAGCGCGAGGCGTCCCCGGCAGCGAGATAGTTGTTTATGTAGCCGACAAAGCTGCTGTCCTTCCCGCGCGAGAAGTTGAGGTCACTGTCGGGGTCGAGGAGCTCTGTAACGTCAAAGTTGCTGCGCAGCTTCACCTCGCCGTAGTACATGTCGAAGTCCCCGTCCTCGAGCGCCTGAAGATAGTTCTCCCAGGTCAGCTCCTGAACGTTCACGGTCAGACCGAGAGTCTCCATGTCGCTTGCAAACTTGCGCACGACGCCGGTCTTTGCGCTGCTGTCGGAGCAGACGATGAACTTGAGCTCTATCTTCTGCGCGGAGCCGGACATATATTCAAGCTTGCCGTCACCGTCGTAATCCTTTATACCGGAATTTTCGAGCACTAGGCGGCAGGTCTCAAGATTATACGCAAGACTGTCGGCATACTGCTGCGGATAGTCCGCGCAGGTGGGGTACATCGGAACAGCAGAGGCCGCCGCGTTTCCGTGCATAAGCTCATCGGCAAAATACGCACGGTCAAAGGCATAGTTCATCGCCTGACGGAAGCCATTGAAGCGGCCTATGGTGGATTCCTCATTGAACATCACATAGTGATAGTTCGTGGTGGCGTAGTTATGGATCTCGCTGGTACTGGCGTAGCCGAGGTTCGTGTAGCTCGACGGGTCGTTGGTGACAACGTCGATTATGCCGTCGTCAAAGGCGGTGATGCGGCTGGCCGCGTCCGTGTACTTCACGAGGAACACCGTGTCTACCGGAAGATTCTCATAGTCCGGGTAATATGGCGAGGCGACGAGATAGGTCTCATCCTCGCTGTACATATACGGCCCGCTGCCGATGGGCTTGGGGTCACCGTAGGTGCCGTATTTCACGATGGGGATATTCAGCAGCTTTACAAACTGCGTGTCGCCGATGCCGAGAGAGACATAGAAGCGGGTATCGTCATAACCGGAACCCTGATAGCTCGCGAAGCGGCCACGGAAGCGGTCGGAGTTTATCGCGGCGTCGAGCGAATAGCGCAGGTCGCGCCCGGTGACGGGTGTGCCGTCGCTGAAATAGTGCCCCTCAGCGATATCGAAGGTCCAGTAGGTGGCCTCCTCGTTGCAGATCCAGCTCGTCAGCAGGTTCGGGATGACCTCAAAGCTGTTGTCGAGATCGACCATGTTCTCATAAACAAGGCTGCACACGAGCTGGTTCGAGTGGTTCGTCGCGATAAGGGGGTTGAAGCTGTAGTCGTTATTGCAGTTGAGGGAGAACACGTTGTCCGCCGCGGCGGCGCGGGTCACGTCCTTACCGGCGGTCGACACAAGGTCGTTGAGGTTATTGCTCTTGCTCGTAGTGCTGCCGCAGCCGGTGCAGCCGAGCAGCATTGCCATGCACAGCAGCAGCGCGCACAGTCTCTTTTTCTTTCTCATGTTCATCTCCTCAGTCCAGAACTATCAGCGCCGCCTGACTGCCGCGCTGTCCGTGGGTATAGCGGTGCGACCAGTATTTGTCATGGCGGCAGTAGGTGCATTCATCCGAAATGTCAAGGTTCTCCGGCAGGACGCCGAGCTGAATGAGCCGCCGCGCATTTGCCGCGCGAAGGTCGACCATCGTCTTGCCGTCGGCGCGGCGGTCGAACAGACCGTCCGTGTCCCCGGAGAGGTAGCGCTCTATCGCTTGGGGCACATCGTCGTCCGTCTCAAAGCAGCAGCGGCCTATCGAGGGGCCTATCGCGGCATGGACGCTCTGAGCTTCCGCGCCGAGAGACGCCATCGCGTCAAGCGCGTTCTTGAGGATATCCCCGACGGAGCTGCGCCAGCCGCAGTGTATCGCCCCGGCAACGGAGTGATCTCCGTCCCAGAGCAGCACGGGCACGCAGTCGGCTACCATGCACATTATCGGCAGACCGCGCTCAGAAGTGACGATGCCGTCGGCCTCATAGGGCACGCGCGACATGCACACGTGCTTGTCCGCCGATGTGACAATGCGCACATCGGCCTTGTGCACCTGCTGCGTCACGGCCATGTCATCTATGCCGACACCCATGAGCGCACACACGCGGCGGTAGTTTTCGCGCACGGCCTCGGGATCGTCGCCCCGGGTGGAGCCGAGGTTCAGCGATGAAAATATCCCCGTGCTCACGCCGCCATAGCGCGTGGTGAAAGCGTGGCGCGCGCAGATCTTATCCGAACTCATATAGATGAGCCCGTTATGATTGTTCTCTGTAAAGGACATGGAAATCTCCTTCTGCAAGCGTGAGACTTTGGATGTGTATTACTCGTTGCGTCCGCAGCATTCTTTGTACTTGAGGCGTCGGGAGCCGTCGGCCTTCATCTTGCCGCAGGGGCAGGGGTCGTTGCGGCCGGGCTTCGGCACTTTCTTGACAGGCTGCTTCTTCACCGGCTCACCGCCGACGTTTGCCGCTGCATTCTTCGAGACGGCCTTGCGCTCGATGGCCTGTTCCTTGCGCACCTGCACGATGAACAGACGGCGCACCGTTTCCTCGCGGATGCCGCGCACCATAGCCTCGAACATGTCATAGCCCTCCTGCTTATAGGCGTCGATGGGCTTGACCGAGCCGTAGCCGCGCAGACCGATGCCGCGCTTGAGCTCGGCCATCGCGTCGATATGATC
>CAKTPC010000188.1 GCA_934590505.1 uncultured Oscillospiraceae bacterium | reverse complement strand
TTTCAAGTATATGTCACATCCTTCTTATACGATGGAGAATACGATATAAATGCTCAGGAGTATATCTCCGGCTTGAGTACGCCGATATACGGCAGGTTGCGGTAGCGCTCATTATAGTCGAGCCCGTATCCGACAACGAAAGCATCCGGTACCTCAAAGCAGGAGTAATCGGCATAGACATCCGCCTTGCGTCTGGCGGGCTTATCCATGAGCGTAACGATGGATATCGACGCAGGCCTTCTGACCATGAGGTAGTTCTTAAGATAGCTGAGAGTGACACCGGAGTCGAGGATATCCTCAACGATAATAATGTGACGGCCCTCAATGTCCTCGCTCAGATCCTTGTTTATCTTGACAGCACCGGTGGAGCTTGTGCCGCTGTAGGACGAAACGGCCATAAAGTCCATCGAGCACTGTATGTCCACATAGCGCATGAGATCGGCCATGAAAATAAAGCAGCCCTTGAGCACACCCACAAATATCGGGTCCTTGCCCGCGAAGTCATGGCTTATATTCGCGCCGGCTTCTGCCACGCGCGCTTTGATCTCATCCTCACCGATCAGAATTCTTTCAATATCCTCGTGCATTGAATGTGTCTCCCGTTTTCTCTTTTCTATTTGTCCAATGCCGCTGTGCGGCTTGAGCTTAAATTTCGCTGAAGCTTATTTTCAGCACCTTGTCTCCCGCCTTTGGGGCGGCGCGCTCGTCAACGGCGATGCCGCAGACGGCAAGTATTCCTTTATCGTCCCGGATGACCGGGGCGGTGTCTCTCTGAAATTGGCTGAAGCCCGCCTCCATGAACAGGCTCTTCAGGCTCTTTGTACACCCGCGCCCCAGCGGCCTCATGCGGTCTCCCGGACGCCTTCCGGTGCAGGTTACAGCAGAGTTAATATTCTCATATTTGATGTAATAAGTCTTGAACAAGCCGTTAATTTCTTCCCTGTATTCGGTAAATTCCACGCTCATGCGCAGCCCCGCTTCCGGCATTTCCGTCACCGTGCCTGGTATCACCGCGCGCTCCGGGAGCATGACGCTCTCCTGCGCTGCAAGGTATAACCTCCCCTGATCGCACACGAGCTGTCGGCCTGTGATATCAAGGCTCCGCACTCCTGTACTACGGCAAATCCTGAGTGCGGCATTGGTCTGCTCCATTGTGAGCCCCGTGCCCAGAAGCTGCCGCAGCACGCGTGAAGCTATCGCTGGGTGCAGTTCACCCAACTCTTTTGCAGGAAGGCTCCCGCCGCGGAGGTTCTTCTCAACGAAGTCTGACGCGAGGGAAGAAAGGCAGTCCTCATCCCGTCCCAAAAGCTCCGCCGTGCGTCCCGCGGCGTCGGATAGCGCGGGGTTTATCTGCCGCAGCACGGGCATGATCCTGTGCCGGATAAGGTTGCGGCTGTAGTCGTCGCTGTCGTTCGTGCTGTCCTCGATGTGCTCGATGCCGTTTTCGGCGAGGTACTGTTCTATCTGCGCACGGCTCACACCCAGCAGCGGTCGGATAATGTTCTCTCGCCGCGCGGGGATGCCGCGCAGGCCGAGCGCGCCGCTGCCGCGGGTGAGGTTGAAGATAAGCGTCTCGGCGTTATCGTCGGCATTGTGCGCCGTTGCGATAAGCCCGCAGCCGCGCTCCCGCGCGGTGCTTTGCAGGAACTCATAGCGCAGCCGCCGTGCCGCCTCCTCGGTCCCAAGCCCGTGTGCCAAGGCATATCCCGGCACATCCCCGTGACCGACGACGCATTCTATCCCATGCTCGGCGCACCAGTTTTTCACAAAGCGCGCGTCCCGCAGAGATTCCTCGCCGCGGATGCCGTGCTCATAGTGCGCAGCAATAACGTCCGCGCCGCTTGAATAGAGCAGGTGCAGCAGGCACATCGAGTCCGCGCCTCCGGACACCGCGCACAACACGCGCTCCCCGGCAAAGGCGGACATGTCAAGCTTAATAGTCATCTTCGCGGCGCTTTTCTATCGAGCTGAAGCTTGTATACTCAGGCAGCCATGACAGCTCCACCGTGCCGGTCTGGCCTTTACGGTTCTTGAGTATGATAGCCTCGGCAAGATTCGGGTTTTCGCTTTCCTTATTATAATATCCATCGCGGTACAGGCCGATAACGACGTCCGCGTCCTGCTCAATAGCGCCGGATTCACGCAGGTCGGAGAGCATAGGGCGCTTATCCTGACGCGACTCGTTTGCACGCGACAGCTGCGACAGGCAGATGACCGGGACGTTCAGCTCCTTGGCCATGATCTTAAGCATACGGCTTATATCGCTGACGGCCTGAGTGCGGCTCTCGTTTGACCAGCTGTGTCCGCTGCCGGCGGACTGCATCAGTTGGAGGTAGTCAATGACCACAAGGTCGAGGTTCGGCACGCGGCGGCACTGGGCGTTCATGTCAGACACGGTGAGCGTCGGGTTATCGTCAATGCGTATATCGGTCTGGCTGAGCGTCTGGGCAGCGTCGGAAATGTCGCGCCACTGCTGCTCGGTGAGCTGGCCTGTCAGCAGGTTCTGTGACGGTATCAGCGCCGCTCGCGACAGCAGCCTCATAACAAGCTGCTCTCTCGACATTTCGAGCGAGAAGATCGCGACTGTCTTGTGCTGGCTCATGGCAGCGGTGAGCGCCATGTTGAGCGCGATGCTCGTCTTGCCCATACCGGGTCGGGCGGCCACAAGGATAAGCTCGGATTTGTTGAGGCCGAGAGTCACCCGGTCAAGGTCGGGAAGCCCGGTCGAGATGCCGGGAATCTGGTTTCCGGAGGTCGCGGCTTCGGACAGCTCGTCAAACACGTTCTGCACGACCGAGGATACCGGCATAAGACCGCCGACATTGCGTCCCTGACGCAGCGCGTAGATGCGCCGCTCCGCGGCTTCGAGCATCGTCTCCGCTTCACCGGATCCCTCGTAGACCATGCTGTTTATCTCGTCCGCCGCTTCGCCGAGACGGCGCAGCAGTGCGCGGTCGCGCACTATCGCGGCATACTCCATGACGTTTGCCGCCGTCGGCGTAACGCGCATGACCTCGGCGACGTATGCGTCGTTATTCTCCTGATACACGCCCCTGACCTTCATCTGGTCAAGCACTGTGACTGGGTCTATGGTCTGCCCGTAGGAGAACATGGCGTACATCGTCTCATAAATATCCCGGTTGAGCTTCACATAGAACTCATCCGG
>CAKTPC010000187.1 GCA_934590505.1 uncultured Oscillospiraceae bacterium | reverse complement strand
TCCATCGTGCCGGTGTAGTTGCCCTTGTGGTACTCGGGCAGACCGAAGGGCGGGAGCATGCGCAGGCCGTTGTCGCGGCGGCTCATGTCCCAGGGTTTGCCGCTGCCGATATGGTCAAGCAGGGACTGATAATCGCGCTGGACGATGACGCCGACATCGAGGATGCCTGCGTTGCGCATGGAAGAGAGCGGGAAGTCTATAAGGCGGTAGCGACCGCAGAACGGAAGCGACGCCGCCGTGCGGGATTTGACAAGCTCGCGAAGCTCAGGGAAAGTGTTGTACGCAAAGATTATTCCGTGAAAATCCTTCATTGCTCAAACCTCCTCACCGGTGTAGATCATTGCGCCGGCAGGCACGCGCGCGCCGGAGCCGATCTCGATTTTCGGGCCGCAGGTGGCGACACCCCAGTCGTCAGAGCCATCGGGCGCGGAGCCGACATGAGCGCCGGAGTGAATGACGGTGTTCTCACCGATAATGGCGTATTCAACAGTCGCACCGGATTCGACGACCGCGCCGGGCATAAGCACGCTGTAGCACACATTCGCCCCGGTCTGGACCTTGACGGAGGGCGAGAGCACGGAGTTTTCAACATGCCCGTCGATCTCGCAGCCCTCGGTGACTATCGAGTGGATGATCTCTGCATGCTCGCCGGTATAGTGCGGCGGGCAGATAGGACTGCGCGCGCTGATCGGCCAGTCGGGATCATAGAGGTTGATGAGCGTGGTGGAAAGCATATCCATGTTTGCATCCCACAGGCTCGTGATGGTGCCGACGTCACGCCAGTAGCCGCTGAAGCGGTACGGCCAGAGCTTTTCGCCCGCGGCGAGCATGTTGGGGATTATGTTCTTGCCGAAGTCCTTGTCGGAGTTCGGGTCGTTCTCGTCGGCAATGAGGTATTCGCGCAGCTTTTTCCAGTTGAAGATGTATATGCCCATGGATGCAAGGTCACTCTTCGGATGCTTGGGCTTCTCCTCAAACTCGTTTATGTATCCGTCCGGGCCGATGTTCATTATGCCGAAGCGGGTGGCCTCCTCCATCGAGACCTGAAGCACAGAGATCGTGCAGGCGGCGTCCTTCTCGATATGCTCGCGCAGCATATCGGAATAGTCCATCTTGTATATATGGTCGCCCGAGAGGATCAGCACGTTATCGGGATCATAGCTTTCGATGAAGCCGATGTTCTGATAGATCGCGTTCGCGGTGCCGGAGAACCACGAGCCGCGCTCGCCCGCGCTCTGGTACGGCGGCAGAATGTAGACGCCGCCGTCGGACACGTCAAGGTCCCACGGCTGGCCGCTGCCGATATAGCTGTTGAGCTGGAGCGGACGGTACTGCGTCAGAACACCCACGGTGTCGATACCGGAGTTTGCGCAGTTGGAGAGCGGGAAGTCGATTATTCTGTACTTTCCGCCGAAGGGGACGCTGGGCTTGGCTACATTCTGAGTCAAGGCATACAGACGGGAGCCCTGTCCTCCCGCCAGGAGCATTGCGATGCAGCTTTTTTTCATTGTCAACCTCCTGAGTGCAATATATTTATCTGGAAAATTTCCAATAAAGACTTAGGAATTACTAATGCGGCACTGTGTTTATTAATTATATCTGTTCATCGCGCGGTCGGCTCCGTCGGTGATATAGCACTCGGCGGCGTGGGCGGCGCGGAGCGCGGCAGCGCGCATGTCAACGGCGTCCTGATCCTTGAAGGCGGAGAGCACCCAATCGGCCATGTCATAGTCCGGGTGCGGGGGCGCGCCGACGCCTATGCGGATGCGGGGAAAAGCGTCTGTACCAAGCTGTGCGATGATGTTTTTGAGTCCGTTGTGCCCGCCGGCGCTGCCCTTGACGCGGATGCGCAGCTTGCCGATCGGCAGGCTTATCTCGTCCGATATGACGATCACGTGCTCCGGAGGTATCTTATAAAACCGCACCGCCTGAATGACGGCCTCGCCGGAGAGGTTCATAAAGGTCTGCGGCTTCATGAGCATGACGCTCTCGCCGCCTATGTCGACCGTTGCCGTGAGCGCCTTGAAGCGCGCACGGTTGATGCTTATGTTCTTTTCCTTGGCCATGGCGTCCGCCGCCATGAAGCCTGCGTTATGGCGGGTGCCTTCGTATTTAAGCCCGGGGTTGCCGAGAAACACGATGAGCCAGCTTACCCCGCCGGGCTTTTTGAAAAGCATTTGTTTTCACCCCAATGTTGGAGAACGTTTATTGATAACATGATTACCGCTCGGGCAATCGGTTTACATACTTAATACACTGATACACCGTGTCTCCATCAGCGCCGGTTTACCAGGCGCCGATGGGAACGGTGTTCGTTTTTTATAAGCCGCTGTAACTCAATCGAACAGATTGGAAATGGAGACTTCTTCGTAAATTCTTCTGATAGCCTCAGCAAAGACGGGCGCGGTGGAGAGATACTTGATCTTGGCGCATGCGGGCTTGTCGGAGGGGTAGGGGATAGTGTCGAGCAGGAGAAGCTCTTCTATGCAGCTGTTCTCGATGCGCTCGATAGCGGGACCGGAGAGCACGCCGTGGGTCGCGCAGGCGTATACCTTCTTCGCACCGCCTATTTCGCTGATGGCCTTGGCTGCGCCGCAGAGGGAACCGGCAGTATCGACGATATCGTCAAGCAGGATGCAGGTCTTGCCTTCGACATTGCCGATGATGTTCATGACCTCGGACTGGTTCGCCTTTTCACGGCGCTTGTCGACGATGGCCATGTTGACGCCGAGCTTCATCGAGAAGGAGCGCACGCGTGCGGTGCTGCCGACGTCGGGGGAGACGACCATAATGTCCTCATTGCCCTTGCCGAACATGTTGACAAAGTGCTTTACGAACAGGTGGGAGCCGAGAAGATTGTCAACAGGAATATCGAAGAAGCCCTGGATCTGCGCGGCGTGAAGGTCCATCGTCAGCACTCTGTCCGCACCGGCGGTAGTGATAAGGTTAGCGACGAGCTTCGCGGAGATGGGGTCGCGGCTCTTGGCCTTTCTGTCCTGACGGGCATAGCCGAAGTAGGGAATGACCGCAGTGATACGGCCAGCGGAGGCTCTGCGCATCGCATCGATCATGATGAGCAGCTCCATGAGGTTGTCATTGACGTGGTTGCAGGTGGACTGAACGATGAAAACGTCCTTGCCGCGCACCGGCTCAAACACGGAAACGGAGCATTCGCCGTC
>CAKTPC010000186.1 GCA_934590505.1 uncultured Oscillospiraceae bacterium | reverse complement strand
GCGATGACCTCGTTGATGACGGCGGCGAGGGCGCTCTGCTTGAGCTTGAAGTTGATGAAGCCGGGGCGGGCGACGGTTATCGACTCGCACTCCGGGAGAAGCTCCGCGAGCTTTGCGGTAAGGGGCTCGGCGATCTCCATCGGATTACGTCGGAGAGTGCGCGAAAGCTTCATGGCAATGCTGGTGGAGTAGTCGCCCAGTTTGGTGTCCTGAGGGGTTTCGATAATGAGCTGACCCTCAGCCGGTTCCAAATCATAGACCTCTTTTACGGCCTTATTTACGGCGTCATAAATCTTGCTTCCAAAGTCGTTCATGCAAATAACTCTCCTTATTTTTCAGTAAAGCCATGTAATCAAGGTGGACATACGGTTTAATACTATACCATAAATTCCCCTTTATGCAAGTCCTTTATACCGCAATTTCTACGCGGGGCGGAGTTATTTTCGCGGGGCGCCCCGCAGCAGGTTGCTGCCAAAAGCCTACCATCAATTGACAAGGACACACACGGTTTTGACGGGCAGAAAAACGTCCATGCCGCTTCAAAGCCCTTGCCAATACACAAAGTATTGCCTGCGGGCTTTTCATTGCCTGAACGCTTTTCTGCTCCGGCAAAACTGCTTGCACCTGACAGTGATGGATTTCTTGTGTGATTTTTGGTTTTTGAGACGCAGACGGGCTGACGCCCGTCAAGGCGAAAAGGACAAAAAGCACCGGAAAGACGCGCTGTCAGGCGTGTGTGCTCTTGTCAATTGATGGTACCAAGAACGCTTATACCGGAAGTTCAGCGCCCTCCCATTGTTTCCAACGGGAGGGCGCGATGAATATGTTTTTATTCCGCCTGTTCTGCAGCCGGTGTCTCCCCTGCGGAAGCTTCCGCCGTGGGAGTCTCCTGCGGTGCGGCGCTCACTTCCGTGGCAGGACATGCGCTCGCGGTCGGTGCGGGGCTGGCACTCACAGCCGCCTTCGGAGACTGCTCCGGTGCGGCGTCCGCGCCGACTGCCGTGCCGATAAGTGCAAGGCTGTCTCCATCATTTACGATCCACGGTGCTATGCTCAGTTCGCCCGTCTCGGCGTTTTATATGACATTACTTCACGCTGAAGAGAATATCTCCGTAGGAGGGGTACGGCCAGTACTTCGCGGCGCAGTGCGTCTCCATTTCGTCGACGATGATGCGCAGCTCGTTCATTGCGGCAAATATCGTGTCTCTGTAGTAGCGGGCAAGGGCGAGGGTATCGGTGATGTCCTTAACGCCCATGAGCGCATATTCGAGAGCCTCGGCCTTTTTTGTGGCGGAGGAGAGCAGGACGCTTACATGGCCTGCAAGCTTCTCTTCGTAGCTTGTATCGATACCGCCGCCGATAGCTTTCTTTGCAGCAACAGTCTCCGCAAGCTCCTTGGTGTAGGCGCTGGCGGCAGGGAGGATATCCTTCCATACCATGTCGAGCATGGTCTGCGCTTCGATGTGCAGCACCTTGCTGTAGTTATCAAGCTTGATCTCATAGCGCGCGTGCAGCTCGGTCTCGGTGTAGACCTTGTGGCGGGTGAAGAGCTCGACGTTCTTCTCACTGAGGTAATAGGGCACGCAGTCGGGCGTGGAACGCAGGTTCAGCAGACCGCGCTTCTCGGCTTCCTTGACCCAGCTCTCGTCGTAGCCGTTGCCGTTGAAGATGATGCGCTTGTGCTTATGTATAACATCCTTGATAAGATCGTGCAGAGCAGTCTCAAAGTCGTCAGCCTTTTCAAGGATATCGGCATACTGACGCAGGGACTCGGCGACCGCGGTGTTCAGCACGACGTTCACGCCGGAGATGGATGCGGAGGAGCCTGGCATACGGAACTCGAACTTGTTGCCGGTGAAGGCGAAGGGCGAGGTCCTGTTGCGGTCGGTGGTGTCTTTCGGGAACTTCGGCAGGACGTGGACGCCGACCTTGATTAGCTCCTTCTCCTTGCTGCCGTAGGGGGTGTCGGTCTCTATCGCGTCGAGGATCGCGCCTAGCTCGTCGCCGACGAACATAGAGACGATGGCGGGAGGCGCTTCGTTCGCGCCGAGACGGTGGTCGTTGCCGGCGGAGGCGACGGAGATACGCAGCATATCCTGATAATCATCGACGGCCTGAATGACCGCACAGAGCATCAGCAGGAACTGAGCGTTCTCATACGGGGTGTCGCCCGGCTCGAGGAGGTTCACGCCGGTGTTGGTGCACATGGACCAGTTGTTGTGTTTGCCGCTGCCGTTGACGCCGGCAAAGGGCTTTTCGTGCAGAAGGCAGACCATGTCGTGCTTCTTCGCTATCTTCTGCATAAGCTCCATGGTAAGCTGGTTGTGGTCGGCGGCGATGTTCGTCGTGGTGAAGATGGGGGCAAGCTCATGCTGCGCAGGTGCGACCTCGTTGTGCTCGGTCTTTGCGAGCACGCCGAGCTTCCACAGCTCGTCGTTGAGTTCCTTCATGAAGGAGGACACGCGAGTCTTGATAGCACCGAAGTAATGATCCTCCAGCTCCTGCCCCTTGGGCGGCTTTGCGCCGAAGAGCGTGCGCCCGGTGTAGAGCAGATCCTTGCGCTTGTCAAGGATGGACTTATCAATAAGGAAGTACTCCTGCTCGGGGCCGACGGTCGTTCTGACAGAGGTTGCGTCGGTGTTGCCGAAAAGCTTGAGGACTCTCATACCCTGCTTATTGATGGCTTCCATCGAGCGCAGCAGCGGAGTCTTTTTATCGAGCGCCTCACCGCCGTAGGAGCAGAAAGCGGTCGGGATGCAGAGTACGCCGTCCTTTATAAACGCGTAGGAGGTCGGGTCCCATGCGGTATAGCCGCGGGCTTCAAAGGTCGCGCGCAGGCCGCCGGAGGGGAAGCTGGAGGCGTCAGGCTCGCCCTGGATAAGTTCCTTGCCGGAGAACTCCATGATTACCTTGCCGCCGCCGACAGGGGAAATGAAGCTGTCGTGCTTCTCGGCGGTGATGCCGGTCATAGGCTGGAACCAATGGGTGAAGTGCGTCGCACCCTTCTCAATGGCCCAATCCTTCATCGCGTTTGCGACGACCGTGGCTGCCGCGCTGTCAAGGCGCTTGCCGTCGTTTATCGAGCGCTGCACCTGCATGAACACGTCCTTGGGGAGACGCTCTCTCATAACGGAATCGTTGAATACATTGCAGCCGAAAATCTCAGTGACTGTGCTCATGAACTTACCTCG
>CAKTPC010000185.1 GCA_934590505.1 uncultured Oscillospiraceae bacterium | reverse complement strand
TTCTTCAGCTCATGCTGGATAGCCTGCTGAAGATGATAGCCGATGTAGCCCTGGGTCATTGCGCCGCATTCGGGGAACGGCATGAACGGGGTGTTCCCGCCCTTGTTAGCGGAGAACTCCATCGCGAGGTTTATCATGCCGACCTGCGGTCCGTTGCCGTGGCCGATGATGACCTCGTAGCCTTTCCCGACGAGATCGGCTATGGGGCGGGCAGTATTGCGGACAAGCTCAAGCTGCTGCTCGGGGGTTTTTCCAAGCGCGTTTCCGCCAAGCGCGACAACGATTCTTTCTGCCATATTCCTCCTTATTTCAATGTTGCGTACATCACAGCCTTAATGGTGTGCATGCGGTTTTCAGCCTCCTCAAACTGACGTGCCTGCTGGCCGAGGAACACATCGTCTGTGACCTCCATTGCCTCAAGGCCGAATTTCTGATATATCTCCTCGCCAATGGTCGTTTCTCGGTCATGGAAGGAGGGAAGGCAGTGCTCAAAGATGGCGGTGGGCTTAGCCATAGCCATGACTTCCTTGTTGACCTGATAGGGACGCAGGAGCTTGATGCGCTTCTCCCACAGCTCTGCGGGTTCGCCCATGGACAGCCATATATCGGTGTAGAGCACGTCGCAGTCACGTGCGCCGACTGCCGCATCATCGGTGAACTCGAGCACCGCGCCTGTCTCGGCGGCGACTGCCCTGCACTTCTCGATGAGCCAGTCCTCGGGCATGAGCTCCTTGGGGCCGCAGGCGCAGAAGCGCATGCCGAGCTTTGCGCAGACGACCATGAGGGAGTTTGCGACGTTGTTGCGCGCGTCGCCGAAGAAGGTGAGCTTGCGGCCGCGCACATCGCCGAACGCTTCGCGTGCGGTCATAATGTCGGCGAGCATCTGCGTGGGATGAAACTGGTCGGTCAGGCCGTTCCACACAGGAACACCGGAGTAACGGGCAAGGTCCTCAACAACGGACTGCTTGAAGCCGCGGTACTCAATGCCGTCGAACATACGGCCGAGGACTTTCGCGGTGTCGGCAAGGGACTCCTTTTTGCCCATCTGGGAGGAGCCGGAATCGAGGAAGGTGACGCCCATGCCGAGATCGCGCGCGCCGACCTCGAATGCGCAGCGGGTGCGCGTGGAGGTCTTTTCGAAGAGCAGGACGATCTGCTTACCGGCGAGCCACTTGTGCTCAATGCCGTTGTTCTTCATGCGCTTGAACTCGGAGGCGAGGTCAAGGAGATAGTTGATCTCGTCCGGAGTAAAGTCCAGAAGAGTAAGGAAGCTTCTTCCGCGAATGTTGATACCCATGATTGTTTCCTCCTGAAAGTAAAGATTGAAACTTGTGCTTTTTATTCTGCGCGTATGAGCGGCATGGACATGCAGCGCGGACCGCCGCGGCCGCGGGACAGCTCCGCCGACGGCATTTCGAGGACCTCGATGCCCTCGTCGCGGAGGATTGCGTTTGTGACGTCGTTGCGCTCATAGACAACGATCTTGCCCGGTGCGATGCACAGGGTGTTGGAGCCGTCGTTCCACTGCTCACGCGCCGAAGCAATCAGGTCTCTGCCGCCGCAGTTGATGAGCTTGACGTGCTCGGTGCGGGTGTACTTGGAAAGGATATCCTCCAGCTTCGAGTTGATGCGGCGTATGCGCAGGTCAGCCGGGTCCTTCGTGCCCGGGGTGATCTCATACACGGTGAGCGGCCCAAGGATCGCGGGATGGATGGTGTACTTGTCGTAGTCGATCTGGGTAAAGACGGTGTCAAGGTGCATGAACGCGCGGCAGTCGGGAATGTCGAAGGCCAGCACAGTGCGGATCTTGGCGTTGGGATCGGCAAAGAGATTTCGCGCCGCGGCCTCGATGCCGTCGGGAGAAGTGCGCTGCGAGATTCCGATCGCGATGGTGTCCTCGGTGAGGTTCAGGACATCGCCGCCCTCGATGTTCGCGTGGAGGTCACGGTCGTAGTAACGGGTGACAAGGCCCTCAAAGTCGGGATGGTAACGGAAGATGTAGTCGGCGTAGATAGTCTCGCGGCGGCGGGTCGGGAAACGCATTCTGTGCAGGAACACGCCGGTACCGACGGACGCGAACGGGTCGCGAGTGAAGTAGAGGTTCGGCATCGGGTCGACGATCAGTTCATCAGCCGGGGCGATCATATCCTGCAGGGAATAAGCGGAAGCGCCGCCCATCTCCTTGAGCGTGATACCCTCCATGGTCTTTTCGACAAGCGCCTTGCCCTCGAAGTTGCTGACAAGATAATTGTACAGCTTATTCTGCCAGCGGCGGGTCTTTATGTTGCCCTCGGACAGCCACTGGTATACAAAAGGCTTGATGACATCGGGGCGGAGCGTGAATACCTCGGCCATGAGATCCTCAAGATAGACTACCTCGGTGCCGTTATTGCGGAGTATCTCAGCAAAAGCGTCATGCTCCCGCTGTGCGACTTTCAGAAACGGTATATCATCAAAAAGAAGCTCCGGCAGACGGTCAGGCGTAAGATTGAGCAGCTCGTTGCCGGGACGATGAAGAAGCACTTTTTTCAGCGGCTTTATTTCGCTGCGAACGCAAATGCCTTTCATTTTAATTCCTCCTGTCCATAACATATTTCGTATTTTTGCTGCGTCGATCCTGCGCGCATAGTACCGGCGCAGGATGTCACTGCACATATCATACCCGATGCGTACTGAAATATTGGAAGAATCGTGTAAACGAAATCATGTGTTTTTGCTGTTCTCATTGTACGGGAAATTTAAATTTTTATGTTCTCAAGCTCATTTATTTTTTTCGTCCCTCTGTAATTTAACGGGCAATTAACAGGAAATGCTCAGCGCTCATTTGCCGGTCCAAAAAAATAAAACGAAAAGAGGAAAACCGTCGTAGAACGGTTTTCCTCTTTCGGGGCTGTTCAGGCCGTTTTTGAAGCGTTTATACGGCTGTCTTTTTGCGGAGTGTATATTGGATTTTGTTGCAGCGGGGACCTCACATGCTCTCCGGAGCGGAAACGCCGATGAGCCCGAGCGCATTTTTGAGGGTTATCATCGCAGCCTTGATGAGCCCGATGCGCTCGTTGGTCAACTCGGGATCGTCGGGGTTGTTGACCTTGGTGGAATTATAGTAGCTGTGGAAAACCTTGACGAGCGTAATGATATACTCGGTCATCTTGTTCGGCTTGCGGTTGAGCGCATCCGCGGCTACCTCCTTCGGGAACTCGCTTATGAGCTTGAGCATCTGCATTTCCTTCTCGTCGGTCAGGCGCTCGTAAACATCGAC
>CAKTPC010000184.1 GCA_934590505.1 uncultured Oscillospiraceae bacterium | reverse complement strand
GCATATACCAGAGCGGCGGCGCGCTCGGCTTCCGCGATCAGCTTCAGGACAGCATAAACCTGCTGCTCATAAACCGCAGCTACGCAAGGGAACGCATACTCGACTGCTGCCGCCATCAATACGCCGAGGGCGATGTGCTGCACTGGTGGCACCCGCACCCGGACGGCGACCGCGGCGTGCGCACGCGCTGCTCGGACGATCTGCTGTGGCTGGTCTGGGCGCTGTGCGAATACGTCGAGGCGACGGGAGAGGAGGAACTGTGCTCCATTGAGGAGCCTTATATTTTCTCCCCGCCGCTGAAAGACGATGAGCACGATCGCTATGAACGCCCTGAAAAGTCCGCAAAGAGCGCGGCGGTGCTTGAACACGCCCGCGCAGCGCTCGAATGCTGTATATCGCGCGGCTTCGGAAAGCACGGGCTGCCATACACCGGCAGCGGCGACTGGAACGACGCGCTCGACAAAGTCAGCGGCGAAAGCGTGTGGCTGGGATGGTTCTTCGCCCACTGCGCCGCGCACTTCGCGGAGCTGCTGGAACGGCTCTGCGCCGATGGTGCGGTACGGTACAGACAGTACGCTGCCGAAGTCTGGAGCGCGGCGGATGCGGCCTTCAACGGAAAATGGTATCTGCGTGCGTTCTATGCCGATGGTGAAGCGATCGGAGACAGGGAGCGTATAGACTCCGTGGCACAGAGCTGGGCGGTGCTCTCTGGCTTCGGCTCTTCGATGCGCGCTGCCGCGGCGATGGATTCGGCGCTGTTCCGACTATGGGACAGAGAGCATAAGCTCATAAAGCTACTCGACCCGCCGTATTCAGATACTGAACGCAGCCCAGGGTATATCACCGGCTACGGTGAGGGCTTCCGTGAAAACGGCGGGCAGTACACCCATGGGGCGATATGGCTCGCCATCGCGGCGCTGCGCCTCGGGAGAAACGCCGAGGGGACGGCGATGCTTGAAATGCTGCTGCCTGAGACGCACGATGCATGCCTCTATCAGGCGGAGCCCTTTGTGCTCCCGGCGGATATCAGCACGGCGAAAGGGCACGAGGGACTTGCGGGCTGGACATGGTACACGGGCTCCGCGGGCTGGTACTTCCGCGCGGTGACACGGGAGCTGCTGGGCCTGCGGCTGAGAGACGGGAGGCTTTATATAGAATCCCCCGTGCTGCCGGAGTTTTCCGTATGCTGGACGGACGACGCGGGGGGCGTGCACACGATAGAGCGCACACCCGGCGGGATCACCGTGGACGGCAAGAGCTATGACGGCCGCGGGATAGGGTGAAATTTCCTGTAATTAACAAATAGTTCTACCATTTCAAGGCTGCGGGTGGTATAATTATGATAAGAAAAATCGCGGAGGTGCCACATGGAGTTTAACAGAACCGAGCTTATGCCCGGCGTGTTTCTGAGTCATCTGCGTTCCGACAAATTCAAGACCGCCTGCATGAGCGTCACGCTGCTCACGCAGCTTCGGCGCGAGACCGCGGCGATGAACGCGGTTATCCCCTTTGTGCTGCGCCGCGGCACTACGCGCTACGGCGATATGGAGCAGCTGTCGCGCAGGATGGACGAGCTTTACGGCGCGGCTGTGGAGCCGGTCGTGCGGCGCATAGGCGAAATTCAGTGCATCGGCTTTTACGGCAGTTTCCCGGAGCCGGACTATCTTCCCGGGGGCGAGGCGCTGCTGGGCGATACCTGCGCGCTCATGGCGCAGCTTTTGCTCGACCCCGCCACGCGCGGCGGCCTGCTGCTGCCGCAGTATGTGGACAGCGAACGCGAAAAGCTCCTTGACATCATCCGCAGCCGCAAGAACGACAAGCGCAGCTACGCCCTCATGCGCTGCATCGAAGAGATGTGCTGCTATGAGGACTTTGCCGTCGGTCGCTTCGGCAGCGAGAGTGAGGCCGAGAACATCCACTATAAGAAGCTGACCCGGCATTACCGCGAGCTTATCCAGACCTGCCCGGTCGAGATATTCTACTGCGGCAAGACCGACTTCAAAGCCGTGACCGCCGCAATGTGCGATGCGTTCTCCACGATGCCGCGCGGCGAGGTGGATTATGACATCGGCACCGACCTGCGCATGAACGCGGTGGAGGATCACGTCCGCTTTGCGGAAGAGGAGATGGACGTGACGCAGGGCAAGCTCGTCCTCGGTTTCCGCCTTGGCGAGTGCATGGAGGAGCCGGACATCCCGGCGCTCTATGTCTTTAATGCCGTCTACGGCAGCGGCGCGACGAGCAAGCTTTTCATGAACGTGCGCGAAAAGCTGTCGCTGTGCTACTATGCAAGCTCGGCAGTATATCTGCACAAGGGGATAATGCTCGTCTCCTCCGGCATTGAGTTTGACAAACTGGACGCTGCACGCGATGAGATACTCGCGCAGCTCGACAGTGTCCGCCGGGGCGAGATCACCGACGACGAGCTGCGCTCGGCAAAAAAGAGCGTCGCCTCCGACCTGCGCGCAGTGCAGGACAGCATCGGCGAGCTCGAGGGCTTCTATCTCTCACAGGCGCTAGATGGGCTTGACTACGGCCCGGCGGAGCTTGCCGCGCTGGCGGAGGACGTCACGAAGGAGGACGTTCAGGAGATAGCCAAATCGATAGAGTGCGACCTTATATACTTCCTCAAGGGAAGCGGAGAGGAGGACTGCAGCGATGATGAAACTGCATGAATACCCCGAGATCGGCGAAAAGCTTTACAGCACGGTGCTCCCGAACGGACTTGAGATAAGGGTGATACCGAAGAAGGACTTCTCCACCTGCTATGCCGCATTCATGACAAATTACGGCGGGGCGCACCGCCGCTTCACGATAGACGGGCGCACTGTCGACACACCTGCGGGAGTTGCGCACTATCTTGAGCACAAGATGTTTGACCTGCCGAACGGGGACAATGCGCTGAGCATACTCTCGGCAAACGGAGCAGACCCCAACGCCTTCACCTCAAGCGGTGTGACCTGCTATTATTTCCAATGCACCGAGGGCTTTGAAGAGAACCTGCGGATGCTGCTGCACTTTGTGTCCACGCCGTATTTCACGGATGAGACGGTCGCAAAGGAGCAGGGCATAATCGCGCAGGAGATACTCATGGGCGAGGATAACCCCGGTATGGTAGTCTATTATAACCTGCTCGGCCTGCTCTATGACCACCATCCGATACGTGACCGCGTCGCCGGAACGGTGGAGAGCATCTCCCACATCACCGCGCAGACGCTTTACGACTGCCACCGCGTTTTCTATGCTCCGTCGAACATGGTCCTCTGCGTGGAGGGCTGTGTCGA
>CAKTPC010000183.1 GCA_934590505.1 uncultured Oscillospiraceae bacterium | reverse complement strand
GGCCGCGGCAAGCACAAGAGTTATTGCGTCCTCGTCTCGGATAACGACAGCGAGGATGTGCGCGCAAGGCTCTCGATAATGACCAAGACCAACGACGGCTTCAAGATATCCGAAGAGGACCTGCGTCTGCGCGGCCCCGGCGATTTCTTCGGTTCCCGTCAGCACGGTCTGCCGGAGATGCACGTCGCCGATCTCGGCGCGGATATGAATGTCATGCAGCGCGCGCAGAGCGAAGCTCAGCTGCTGCTTGCCTCTGACCCGGAGCTTGCTTTTCCCGAGCACGTTGCCTTGCGTCAGAGTGTGGATCGCATGCTGCGCGTGAATGCCGACAGCTTCAATTAAATAACTGTCATTTGGCAAAACCAGCCCCACCGTTTTTGCACGGTGGGGCTGGTCTTATATCACGGGCAGAGCACCAGCTCGGCAAGCCTTCTGCCGCTGGCTGTCCGCATTATTTTCTCAATGAAGTTTCTGACGTTCTTCTCGCTGCAGCCGTTCTCCGAGGCATTGGCAATATAGTCCGCTTCCAGCAGTATCTGGTAATCCAAACCGTCGACATCGGTATACGTGTGATGGTGCCCGACTAAGAACGCGATGCGCCCGATCTCCTCTGCGCTCAGCTCGGAAAAATGTTTGACTACCAGTTCCATACATTTTATTTCTTCCATCAGTTTATAATATTTTACCACGGCTTTACAGGCTTGTCGACACTTCGCCGCATCGCAGGTGTACAATTGTTGAGCTTTTCTTAATAATTCTTCACTTGATATGCAGCGCTCCGGGGTTTAGAATGTGCACCACTATGATAAAACGTCTTGGAGGAATTGCAATGTGCACCGCAGCAACATATCTGACGAAGGACTTTTATTTTGGACGCAATCTTGATTATGAGTTTCCCTACGGCGAGAGCGTCACCGTCACGCCGCGCGGCTACTCCTTTTCCTTGCGCAGCGGTAAGGAGCTCAAGACACACTATGCCATTATCGGCATGGCCCATGTGCAAGGCGGCTACCCGCTCTACTATGACGCCATGAACGAAAAGGGGCTCTGCATCGCGGGGCTGAACTTCGTTGGCAACGCGAAGTACCACGCGCCGCAGAGCGGCAAGGATAACATCACGCAGTTCGAGCTGATCCCGTGGCTGCTCGGCAGCTGCGCCGGTATCGATGAGGCGCGCACCCTGCTTGAGCGCCTGAACATCACAGATGTCCCGTTCTCCGACGGGATGCCGCTTGCCCAGCTGCATTGGCTCATCGCCGACAGGCACGGCTGCGTCACGCTTGAATCCACGCAGGACGGCCTGCATATATACGATAACCCCGTCGGCGTGCTGACAAACAACCCGCCGTTTCCTATGCAGCTTTTCAGCCTCAATAACTATGTGAATGTCTCGCCTAAACCACCTGTGAACCGCTTTTCCGCGCTGCCGCTCGACACCTACAGCCGCGGCATGGGTGGCATCGGCCTGCCGGGCGATCTGTCCTCGCAGTCCCGCTTTGTCCGCGCCGCGTTTACCAAGCTCAATTCTGTCTCCGGGGACAGCGAAAGCGAGAGCTTGAGCCAGTTCTTCCACATTCTCGGCTCCGTTGAGCAGCAGCGCGGCTGCTGCGAACTTGAAGGCGGCAAGTATGAGATCACGCTCTACTCAAGCTGCTGCAACGCGGACAAGGGCATCTATTACTACACCACCTATAACAACAGCTGCATAAGCGCCGTTGATATGCACCGAGAAAACCTCGACGGCAGCGACCTTATAAGCTACCCGCTTATAGAGGAGCAGCAAATCAATTGGTTGAACTGACCATCAATGGTACCATCAATTGACAAGGAGAAAACAAAATGAAAAAGACCGTATCTATCATCCTGTGCGCGGCGCTCTCACTCGCCGTGCTGACCGCCTGCGGAAGCCCCGCGTCGCCCGCTCCCACGGCTGAGCCTGTGCAGACCGCCGAGCCCACACCGGAGCCGACAGCTGAACCGACCTTGACACCGGAACCTACCCCCGAGTCCGTGACCGATCCGCTGGTCATGTACAAGGACATTCTCGATGTGTACGCGCAGGCGCTCGCAAATAACTACGGCGGCGAAGAGCTTATCGGCAGCGAGATAAGCCTGCTCAATATGTACTGCTATGAGGGCAATGCGCTTGACAACGTCGGCTATATTTTCCTTGACCTTGACGGGGACGGAACGCTGGAGCTCTTCATCGGTGCGATCGGCGGGGACGAATTTGTTGCCAACACCGTCTTTGACTACACCTATCAGGACGGTCACCCCGTGCTGCTGCTCGATTCCATGGAACGCGCCCGCTGCTATATCTGCGATGACAACACCCTCGTCGTCGACGGCGCAAGCAGCGCCTTTGACGCCGAGCACAGCTGCTACAGCTACGCGAACGGCACTCTGACTGAGATAGCGCCGACCGACGCCGCATATCAGCAGCTCGATTACACGCCGTTTTCACAGTACGGTGCGTAAACTCGTACAAGAAAAATTCCGCAGGAGCATGCTCCTGCGGAATTTTTTTAATACTTATCAGTTGATCTTCAGCGTCTCCCAGAGGGTGTTGACATAGTCGAGCATGTCTGCGTCGAGGCTGCGGTAGGCGTAGGCACCGTACATGGCGTTGAAGTCTATCTCGGGATAGAGGATAGCCATGGTGTCCTCGCCCATCTCCTCGATGTAGCCCTCGTCCTCGTATACGAGCGAGTTCGGGGAAGCATAGTAGATGTACTCAGCGTTCGCGATGGCGGGTTCGGGAGAGAGCATATAGTTTATGAATATCTCGGCAAGCTCCTTGTTCTGGCAGCAGGACGGGATGCACATCGCGTCGACGAAGTAGTTCGTCGCGTCGGGGTAATAGAACTGCAGGTCTACATTGTCCGCCTGCGCGTCGACCATCGTGAAGTAGTCGCCCGCGTAGTAGGCAGCTATCGCGGCCTCGCCGGACTCCATCATGTTATAGACCTCGTCCATGACGTAGCTCTTCACGAGCGGTGCCTGCTTCTTGAGCGCGTCGAGCGCGGTGTCCCACTCACTGTGGTCGCTGCTGTTGACGTCAAGACCGAGCATATACTGCGCCGTAGCAAAGGCGTCGCGGGAATTGTTGAACTGGAGGATATCTCCCTTGTACTTGTCGTTCCACATAAGCTCCCAGCCGTGCGCATCCTCTTCATCGACGCGGTTCGCGTCGTATATCACGCCGACGACACCGTAGGTGTAGGGCACACTGTACATGTCGTCCGGGTCGTAGTACAGACCGTGGAACCCTTCATTGATGTACTGATAGTTCGGGATGTTGTCAAAGTCCAGCGGCAGGAGCATGTCGTTTTCGCGCATGCGGGCTATCATATAGTCCGACGG
>CAKTPC010000182.1 GCA_934590505.1 uncultured Oscillospiraceae bacterium | reverse complement strand
GCAGTCGTCATGGCTCTGGTGATGGTCGTCCTCATCGCGCTGCTCTTCTACGCGGAGGACAAGTTCGGAAAGGACGTGGAGGGATGAAAAACAAGGCTCCTGCCCGTCTCAGAAAGAAGCACTATTTCGGCCGCGGCGCGATGTTCGTGCTCTGCGCCATTTTCGCGGTGCTCTTCCTTCTGCCGACGGTGCTTACCATTACAAACTCTTTCATGTCCGAGGCGGAGATAAAATCCAACTACGGCATGATCTTTGCCACGACCTCCGGCGGCTACGTCTCCAAGACCGTGAACCTCAAGTTCATCCCCGATAAGGTCACGCTTTCGCAGTATACCACCGGGCTTATAAAGTCCCCTGAGTACCTGCTCAAGCTCTGGAACAGTATCCTCCTCGTCGTGCCGATCGTCATTCTTCAGGTCGGCGTTGCGGCGGTCGCGGCATACAGCTTCACCCGCTGGCGCGGGAAGATACGCAGCGGCATATTCTTCTTCTATGTCATCCTTATGCTCATGCCGTATCAGGTCACGCTCGTGCCGAACTATCTCGTCAGCCAGTGGCTCGGCATATTGAACACGCCGTGGTCTATTATTCTGCCCGGCATGTTCGCGCCGTTCTCGGTGTTCCTGCTGACGAAATTCATGCGCCGTATCCCGTATTCGCTTATCGAGGCGGCAAAGGTGGACGGAGCGGGGGAGTGGGAGATATTCACCAAGATCTGCCTGCCCCAGTGCCGCTCGGCGCTTTACTCTATCGCGATCCTTGTCTTTATCGATTATTGGAACATGGTCGAGCAGCCCCTTATCCTGCTTCAGGATTCCGAGGCACAGCCGCTCTCGGTGTTCCTTTCCAGCATTAACTCCGGCGAGATCGGCCTTGCCTTCGCTATGGCGACGGTGTATATGATCCCGTGCCTGCTGCTGTTCCTGCACGGCGAGGAATACCTCGTTGAGGGTATCGCAAACTCCGGCAGCGTCAAGGGCTGACAATTCTAAAGAGGTGCAATATGGAATTCAAGACTGCAAACCGTGAATGGGTCAAGAATGCGGCCATCATCTTTCTGGCCGTGCTGCTCGTGCTGACCTTTTTCTCGAACACTATAATGAACCGCTCGCTGGTGGAGGTCGCCACTGCCAGAGTGACCGATGGCAGCATTGTCGCCAAGGTGCGCGGCACCGGTACCGTCACGGCCAGCGGCAAGCACCAGGTCAAAGCGACCAAGACCCGCACTGTCAGGTCAGTTATGGTCAAGGCGGGTCAGGAGGTTCAGACCGGCGACGTGCTCTTTATCCTCGGAGAGGGTGACGGCGACGAGCTTGAGCAGGCCGAACAGGCCCTGCGTGAGCTCCGCGTGAGCTACCAGAAGGCGGCGCTCTCCCTGCCGACCTTTGATTACACTACGCAGAACCGCGCCGTGTCCGATGCGGAAAAAGCGCTCGACGCCGCAGATGAAAAATGCGTCGAAGCACAGAAGCTGTACGACGATATGTTTGAAAAGTACGGCAATAAGGAGCTGGCCGCCCAGCTTGCGGAGGCCCTGACGCAGCTTCAGAACGCAGAAGATACGATGTATCAGGCGCAGGATGCGTATAACGACAGGTACCAGAAAGCTTATGCCGCAGTGGTCGATGCACAGACAGCCTATGATAACGACCCGAGCGAAGCCAACGCCGCCGCGCTTGAAGCCGCTCAGCAGACCCTTTCCGGGATGTCCGAGAAATCCGACCCGCTGCTTGTCGCGGCAAAGAAGCAGTATGACGCTGCAAAAGCGAAGTACGACACGATAGCCAGACAGCAGGAGGATATCGACTACAAGCTTATACCGTACAGAGACGCTCTTGACGCTGCATACGAAGAATATGATAAGGCTTACAACACATACTCCGACGCTCTGAGCAGCCTTGAATATACTCAGGCACAGAATGAAAAAACTCTTGCCGCTGCCCAGATCGACCTTGCAAGTCTCGCCGACCAGATATCCCGCCAGCAGGAGAAGGTAAAGTCACTCGCCGGCGAGGATGGCAACACCATCACCGCAAACGTCAGCGGCAAGATCGACACCATCGACTGCACCGCCGGTGATACCGTCACCAAGGATTCGCTCATGTGTACCATCGAGGTCCCCGACATGGGGCACACCGTGAGCTTTTCCGTCACGAACGATCAGGCGCAGCGCCTGCGCACCGGCGATACCGCCACCGTCAGCAACTACTATTGGGGCAATACCATCACCGCGACCCTTACCAATATCCGCACCGACCCCAAGAACCCGCAGACCAATAAGCTTCTCACCTTCGACCTTGAGGGCGACGTCACCACCGGCTCCGAGCTTACTCTCTCCGTCGGCCAGAAGAGCGCAAATTACGACACGATCGTGCCCAATTCCGCCATCCGCAGCGACAATAACGGCTCGTTCGTCCTTGCCATCAGCCAGAAGAGCTCGCCCCTCGGCAACCGCTATATCGCAAAGCGCGTCAGCATCGAGGTGCTTGCCTCCGATGACAATAACTCCGCCGTCGTTGCCGACCTCGGCAACGGTGACTATGTCATCACCACCGGCTCCGGACCCATCAAGAACGGCGATCAGGTGAGAATGGCCGACAGCTCCGAGGGCTGATAAGCCATATATGCGAAGGAGGTAAAGATGTCTGTTCCTAATAATAGTGCAAGGGATTTTTCGTACTTCGATAAGCTAAGCACCGAAGAACTGCGGGAAATACTGCGTCAGGATTCACTGTCGAATGACAGCTCATCCGATATTGACGCGATTTTATATATAACCGGGCTGCTAGTAAGCAGATCGGGTTCGGCAAATGACAGTACGAAAGTAGAAAAAGCGTGGAAATCCTTTAAGGAGAACTACTATCCGTATATCTCTGATCCGGAGCCGTTATGGAAAGATTGAAAAATATAAGGCTCAGCCGCCGCTGGCGCATAATGCTCATCGTGGCCGCAGCGCTCACAGTGCTCTGCGCCGTATGTATCCTTGCCTACGGCAGCGTTGCGCACCGGCTTGAGGCACAGCGCGAGGCGGAGCGCTGGCAGGGCGAGAGTGAAACGACCTTTGCGCAGATAAGCTGCTTCCTGTCCGCGGACGGCACTGTCACCTTGGACAGCATATATTCCTTCCGCACCGAAATGATGAAAAAGCTGCACGAGGCCGCGGCGGATATAGATACCGACAGCACCCTATTTACCGACGCGTGGAGCACTTTCGGCAAGGTCAAGGTCTCGAACGGCAACAAGCGCAGCGCTGATGTCACAGTCACCGCCATCGGCGGGAACTACTTCGATTTCCACCCGCTGCGTCTTTTGAGCGGCAACTACATCAAGGCCGACGATCTTATGAAAGACCGCGTCCTGCTCGACCCGGACACAGCGTGGCTGC
>CAKTPC010000181.1 GCA_934590505.1 uncultured Oscillospiraceae bacterium | reverse complement strand
CACATAAAACGACCGTCCGCCGCGTAGAATGCAGAGAATACATTTCGCGGGGGGCGGTCATTTTATGCGCAGAGGTAACCACAGTATATGGGGCTGCACGGCGATAGCCGCGGGCGTGGTGATAATACTGTCCCTTGTCCTGCCGACGGAGTTCTGGTGGTTCGTTCTCGCTGCAGCCCTTATCGGTCTTGGCGTATGGTATATACGCTGCCGCTGAAATAACAGTATGCCGGGGAAAGGAGCAGACATGAGAGTTTTTATATTCAAGCTGCCGAAATTCATTTCCGATCTGATAGCCAGATTTACCCGCAAGTAATAACGAGACCGCAGTGGGCATATTCTGTACAAACTGTGCAGCAAGGAGCAGAAGAATATGGAAATCAAATTTGAGAATAAAAATGTGAGTATGTACCGGGAAATTAGCCGCCAGACAAAGAAGTTGCAGGAGAGCACGGAGAGTGTAGTACCGGATACGGACGACGATATCGGCCGTATCGCGACGGTCCAGAGCTATGTCATGCTCAAGAGCAAGGACATCACGAGCCGCGGCGTGCTGATATCGGGCGAGGCGGTGGCGTCACTGCTGTACATAACCGAAAGTCAGGAGAGCATGTCTTTTGTCAGGCTCAGTAAGAGCTTTTCCGTGGAGTATGAGGTACCGGATATCGAGTCGGACGCCGCGGCGCAGATAAAGCTCTCAATACTCAGTACGGAGGCGAGAGTGATAAATCCGCGCAAGGTGTCTGTGACATTCGAGATATCCGGGGAGCTGAGCTGCTATAGGCAGGAGAGCATAAGCATAGAGTCACGCCTGCCGGAGAACGCCTGCCGCGGCCTGCACGCGCGCTATGAAAGCGCCGAACTCATGTTTACCGATGCCGTCTGTGAAAAGACCTTTGCGGTAAACGAGCAGTTTTCCTTCCCCGGCGGTAAGCCGAAGCCGTCGCGGCTCGTGTCGAGCAGGGCGGAGTTCATCGTGAGCGACAGCCAGCTCATCGGCACGAAGGTGATAGTAAAGGGCAGCGCGGAGCTTGCCGTCTGCTATCTTTCCGACGAGGTAAATTACCCCGTGCGGACGGAGTTCTGCACCCCGTTTTCACAGATCATCGATATCGGCGAGGAGTGCATGGACAGCTGCTGCGCATCGATAGAGCTGACGGGTGCGTACTTCGACATTATAGACACCGTGAACGGCGACAAGGCGCTCGATGCGGAGCTTCACGCGGTAATGCAGCTCGTGTGCCGCAGCAGAAAGCGCATGACCTATATCGCCGACGCTTACAGCAACCTCATGCCGGCGGTGTGCCGCAGGCAGTCCTGCCGCTACGATGCGGGCTCCGAGGTACAGAAGCTCAAGCTCGCCGCTGATGAGAGGATAAGCATCGTCGAGGACTGCGCGGATGTGCTCAGCGCGTTTGTGTCGGTGGCGCATATCTCGCAGGAGCAGACGAAGATAAGCGCAGCGGTGAATGTCGACGTCGTGTACCGCAGCAGTCAGGGGCAGCTTGCGGCGGTGCGGCGCAGCATCGGCATGGAGGGCGAGGGGAGCGCCAATATGCGGATCAGCTCGGCGCGCCTGACGGACGTCTACCTGCGCCCCGACGGGCAGTATGTCGACGGGCACATGGCGCTGGAGCTGAGCTGCGTTTCCGTCGGCAGCGTCGAGGTCAGAAGAGTGGACTCGATAGAACTCGACGAGGAGAACGGTTTCGACCTCTCGCAGTACCCGGCGGTCACGCTTGTCAGAGCCGGGGATGAGACGATGTGGGAGCTTGCGAAGGAGTACCACTCAAGTGTTGAGAAGATCAGCGCTGCGAACCCGACAGAGGACGCGGACAGCGCGGGACTTCTGCTTATCCCCAAATGCGTGTAAAAAACTACTTGTCATAGCGCGGGCGATGTGATAAAATATCTGCCGTTAATGCTGCTATGCGTTTATTCACAAGATACAAGAGGAGTTGTTTATATGTCAGGACATTCCAAGTGGCACAACATACAAAAGACCAAGGGAGCGGCTGACGCCAAGCGCGCGCAGGCCTTCACCAAGATAGCCAGAGAAATGATCGTGGCTGTCAAGGAGGGCGGCGGCGGGGATCCGCGCAGCAACTCCAGGCTCGCTGCTGTCATTGCCAAGGCAAAGGCCGCCAATATGCCGAACGACAATATTAAGCGCACCATCGATAAGGCGCTAGGCGCAGGCAATACCGAGAACTATGAAAAGGTCGTCTACGAGGGCTACGGTCCTCAGGGCGTCGCTGTCATTGTCGAGTCGATGACCGACAACCGCAACCGCACCGCCGGCGAAATTCGCCACTACTTCGATAAGTACGGCGGAAACATGGGCGCTGCCAACTGCGTGTCCTGGTCCTTTGACCGCAAGGGCGTTATCGTCATCGACAACGAGGACGAAGAGCTTGACGAGGATACCGTAATGATGGATGCTCTCGACGCGGGCGCTGCCGACTTTGAGGCCGACGGCGAGGTTATGACCGTCTACACCGCGGAGGATGACGTCGCATCTGTTGCCGACGCGCTGACCGAAAAGGGCTACAAGCTCCTCTCTGCGCAGGTCGAGATGCTTCCGCAGAACGGCTACATCAAGCTCACCAACGAGGACGATATCAAGAACATGCAGAAGATGCTCGACATGTTCGAGGATAATGACGATGTTCAGAACGTCTGGCATAACTGGGAAGACGCGGAGTAAGCATTTACGATGCGAAAATGAATACAAAAACCTCCTGCTGTACTAAATCAGCAGGAGGTTTTTGCTTGTACTGACTGCATATTTTCCTAACTTTTTTGAGAGAAAAGCTTGACAATATATATAATTGAGTGTACAAAAATTGTGCTTTTTGCCGATTCTTGTACATTTTTGTTTTTATGGAGGCATGCCAATAAACAGATAAAAAGGAGTATTCTGTAAGGCAGCTCCAGACAAAGAATGGGTGGCACAGTTATCAATAAAGAAATCAGCATAGATACATATCGTGCAGAGCACTATAATGCAGAATATGCAGAGTTCGGGGGAGATTTCTATACATACATCTATGGTGCTTCGGATACTATGGTAGATGAATTAAATGCTATAAATAGCGGCGTGGAACTGATTGCTGAATCAATGAGCACAATTGCAAATGTTATTTACTATCCTGCCGGGATGATTATTATTGCAATTGGCCTTGGTGTGGTAGCTATGTCAGTCAATCATATTAAGAAAGAGAATATATAAGGCAATGACAGCGTGGGGCTTAAGCTCTGCGCTGTTATTATCTGCTTCTTGGCGGCATTCAAAAAGGCGGTGTGACCGAAATCACGCCGCCTTTGTCTTTTGGGGTTAATGCTACATTGCTTCTATCTCTTTGATGTTGTACTCATTGCCGGTGATGAGGAAGGTGTTCGTGCTGTGGCAGTGCGGGCA
>CAKTPC010000180.1 GCA_934590505.1 uncultured Oscillospiraceae bacterium | reverse complement strand
CTGCGCGGCGAGCATCTGCGTATCTGCCATCTGGAGCAGGACCTCATAATCGAGGACGTCGCAAAGCTGCTTGACGGTCTCTTCCGCGGCGACCGCCGCATCGGCAATGACAAGGTGTTTTCCGATAAGGTAGTCCTCGTCGACGAAAACGAAATGACCGCCGTCATGATGGGCTTCCCGACCCTGAAGGGGCTCAGCCGCGAGACGCCGTCCACCTATGTCTCCGTGCTTCTGAATCAGCACGCTGCTGAGCATTATATCGACATTGCGCAGGAGTACGGACTTGCGGGCGATGTCTGCCCCATGCCCGAGGCCGAGGCCGGCGTGTCCATCGACGACGACGCCCCTGTGCTCGGCGCCTGCGCCGTCCAGTGCAACACCACCTGCGACGGCTCCCTCCTCGGCAACGGCGTTATCTCCAAGCGCCTTGAGCTTGAGGACGGCATCCCCGTGTTCCAGCTCGCCGCACCTCTGCGCCACCGCGAGGACGATGTGCAGGACTATGCCGCACAGGAGATAAAAAATGCCATTGCCTTTATCGAGGAGCACACCGGCGAGAAGTGGGACTGGAACGCATACTTTGAATGCGCAAAGCGCGTCAATTATGCCACCAAGTGCCGCATCGAATGGCTTGAGATGAACAAGACCGAATACCCGCAGGTGTTCGGCTCGAACCTCGCGCTCTATACCGAGACCAACTACATGGCAATATGCGGCAAGGTCAAGGCCTTTGAGGACGTCGACCGCAAGATAACCAAACTCGCAGAGCGCGCCTATAAGAAAAAGAAGATGGCCGCAAACGAGTACCGCCACAGAGCCATCGTATGGGGCGTCCAGTCGCATTTCTATATGGACTTCCTTGTGTGGCTGCTCAACTGCTGGGGCATCGTGCCGCTGACGGATATGCTCTCTATGGTCTCCACGAAGGAACTTGTCACCGAGGACACCCCGGAGAACCGCGAGCAGGCGTACTACGACATGGCGTGGCTGACCGAGAATATGATAATGCGCAACCGCACCCACGGCGGCTACAAGGTGCTGCTTGATGAGCTGTGGGAGTACTGCAAGGAGTTCAACGCCGACATGGTCGTTCTCTGGGAACACATGAGCTGCAAGGCGCTCGACGGTATGCACGGCATGTTCGAGGAGCGCGCGAGAGAATACGGCATCCACCTTGTCTGGGTCACGCACGATCTGTTTGACCCGCGCGTGATCTCCCGTCAGGGTGTGCGCGACCAGATAAACAACTATATGCGCACGGTCATGGGCGAGGAGCCCGTCGACCCAAGCCTTGAAGTTCTCCATGATGAAGAGTCGTGGTAAGTGGAAAGGAGAAATGAGATAAAATGTCTAAATTCTGCAAGCTCCTTAAAAAGCTGCTGCTTATATGTCTCGCGTTTTTCGCGGTGACCTTCGCGATCTATTTCTTCAATCTCGATATGAAGCTCACCTCCGCAATGCAACCCATTCTCGACCATTTCTATGATAAGGTCGACCGCGACCAGCACCTCTGATGTCAAGCCAATAAAGCTCCGTGGGGAGCCGATGGAAATTCGGTTCCCCACGGAGCTTTGCTTTTTATAGAAATCGGCCGAGACGGTGAGACGCATTATCTGGCGAAGCCCTCCGCAATGGCGATAAGGCTCATGATGTCGTTGAGAGTCGCCTCATAGTCGGCAGAGCTCCTCGCGCCGAGCTTATCTACCGGGAGCGCCTCTCTGTCGGTACCGAACATGGCTCCCACGCCGATGTCATATACCGCGCTGGCAGAGTCCGCAATGCCCCCGGCGATGGCGATGAGCGGAACGCCCTTCGCACGGGTGCGCTTCGCGACCCCGGAGATGACCTTGCCGCCCGCGCTCTGCGAGTCTATGCGCCCTTCGCCGGTAATGACAAGGTCCGCGCCGTCGAGCTGCCGGTCAAAGCCGGTGGCATCAAGCACCGCGTCGATGCCGGACTGTATCGTCCCGCCGAGCAGGGCAGCGCAGCCGGCGCCCATTCCGCCCGCCGCGCCCGCGCCGGGCATCGTGCTCACATCGATCCCGAGCTGTGAGCGTATCACATCGCCGAAGTGCCGCAGTCCCGCGTCAAGGCTCTTTACCTTTTCCGCGTCCGCGCCTTTCTGCGGGGCAAAGACATAGGCCGCACCCATCGGGCCGTAGAGCGGGTTTGTGACATCGCACATTATCGTGAGCTCCGCGTCACGGAGGAGAGCCGCCGCTTTGCCGGTATCTATGCGCTCTATAAGACCGAGCGTATCTCCGACGGGGATAAAGCTGCGGCCGTCTGCGTCGAAGAAATCGACGCCGAGCGCCGCAGCGCAGCCGCAGCCGCCGTCGTTCGTGGCGCTGCCGCCGAGCCCGAGCAGTATCCTTTTGCACCCGGAGCCTACCGCGTGGGCAATAAGCTCGCCGACGCCGTAGGTCGTCGCGGTGCCGGGGCAGCGATGCTCACCGACCAGCGGCAGTCCTGCCGCTGCCGCCATCTCGATTATCGCAAGCTCGCCGATGCGCGCATATGCAGCAGGGGAGCGTTCCCACAGCGCATTCGTGACCGTGACCTCGGTGCGCAGCGCGCCCATGGACCGGATGAAGCAGTCCACCGTGCCCTCGCCTCCGTCCGCCACGGGGATGCAGACGACCTCGCAGTTGGGGAAGCGCCGCGGTATGACCCGCTGCGCGATGGCGCATATTTCGCCGCTTGAGAGGGTGCCTTTAAATGAATCAGAAACAACAACGCACTTTTTCATTTCTGCTCTCCTGTAGTTTTCATGGTAAAAAATCTGCCGCAGAGGTCCTGCGGCAGATGAAATTCACATGGAGCCGAGTATCATGTCTGCGAGATCCTTGGGCGCGAGCTTCAGTTCCTCGCACAAGACCGCATGATTCGTGGCGGATGCGCTGAACCTGTCGGGAACCCCCGAAACGGTTCAGTATTTATTCCTTTACGGTACCGTCGGGGTTAAAGAGCGGCAGCGGAGCAAGGCAGATGATGTCGTGTCTCTTCTGTGCGTCGCCCTCGGCGAGAACTGCCATCCTGCCGGCAACGATGCCGCCGGCACGGGTAACAAGCTCCTCCATTGCCCGAAGGGATTCGCCGGTAGAAATAACGTCGTCAACGATGAGCATACGCTTGCCCTTGATGAGCTCGGCGTCGGCGGTGTCGATGACAAGCTTCTGCACGCTCATCGTGGTAATGGACTTGACGTCCACCTCGAACACACCGGACATATAGGCCTTGGGACCTTTGCGGGCAAGGAAGTACTTATCCGCACCGCTCTGGCGGGCCATTTCATACAGCAGAGGGATCGCCTTGGCTTCCGGCGCGATCAGGTAATCGTATTCCGGAGCGCGCTTGAGCAGCTCGGCGGCGCAGTGAACGGTAAGCTCCACATCGCCGAACATGACGAATGCGCCGATGTA
>CAKTPC010000179.1 GCA_934590505.1 uncultured Oscillospiraceae bacterium | reverse complement strand
TCATAGCTGCGGCGGGCGACGTCGTTTCCGCCGATGACGCGCAGGCTGATCCTGTGCAGGCGCAGAGTATTGAGCCCGAATTCAACGAACATGCGGGCCGTAGCCGTGCCGATGCCGCGGTGACGGGCGCTGGCCTCACCGATGAAGATACCGTATTCCGCGCTGTCGTTCACAGGGTCGACATCACGGAAATATACGCTGCCGACGCTTTTACCGTCCGCGTTATCGATAATGATATATTGGACGACCTTTCCCGTCTCGACCTTCGTTCGCAGCCAATTGCGGTGCATTTCCGGAGTGAACGGCTCGCGGAAGATGAAGAACTGCTGCACAGCGGGGTCGTTGCGCCAGCGGACGATAAGGTCTGTATCGGCGTCGGTTATTGGGCGGAGCGTGACCTTATCGCCGGTGATGACCGGCAGGTCGCAGGGCTCGAATGAAATCATGGCTCACTCACCGTAAAATTCTTTGACCGCAGCGATGACGCGGCTGCGATCCTCGGCGGTCAGACCGTAGTACATCGGCAGGCGCAGGAGCCTGTCGGACTCAACGGTGGTGTACTTATCCTCGCCGTCAAAGCGGCCGAAGCGCTCACCAGCGGGGGCGGAGTGCAGAGGAACATAGTGGAACACAGCAAGGATATCGCGCTCCTTCAGGAAGCTGATGAGCGCGGTGCGCTCGGCGAGGTCCTTACATTTGATGTAATACATATGCGCGTTATGTACGCAGCCCTCGGGTACGGTGGGCAGACCGAGCTTGCCGGCAGCCTCGAGAGACTTGAAGGCCTCGTCATACTCATGCCAGCTGTGCAGACGGTCGTTATTGATCTCGTCCGCCATTTCGAGCTGTGCCCAGAGATAGGCCGCGTTCAGCTCGCTCGGCAGATAGCTGTCGCCGAAATCGACCCAGGTATACTTATCGACCTGACCGCGGAAGAACTTGGCGCGGTTGGTGCCCTTTTCGCGCAGTATCTCGGCCTGCTCGATATAATCGGGGTTATTTATGACGATTGCGCCGCCCTCGCCCATTGAATAGTTCTTCGTCTCATGGAAGGAGTAGCAGCCGAGGTCGCCGATCGTGCCGAGGGCCTTGCCCTTGTAGCTCGCCATGACACCCTGCGCCGCGTCCTCAACGACCAGCAGCTTGTGACGGCGGGCGATGTCCATAATCGTGTCCATCTCACAGGCGACGCCGGCATAGTGCATGACGCAGATGACCTTGGTCTTATCGGTGATGGCGCGCTCGATAAGCGTTTCATCGATGTTCATCGTGTCCGGACGGATGTCAACAAACACGAGCTTTGCCCCGGCAAGGACAAAGGAGTTCGCAGTGCTGGAGAAGGTGAAGCTCGGGAGAATTACCTCGTCCCCCGGCTCAAGGCCGCACAGGAGCGCCGCCATGTCGAGCGCGGTGCTGCCGCTGGTGGTAAGGAGCACCTTCTTCGCGTCAAAGCGCTGTTCGAACCAGGCGTTGCACTTTTTGGTGAAGCTGCCGTCACCGCAGATCTTGTGCGAGGCGATGGCCTGCTCGATATATTTCATTTCGTTCCCGGTGCAGGGAGGCACGTTGAAGCTTATCATATCTTTTCCTCCTATACCATCAATTGATGGTAGCGTGAATTGGACAAACTGTTCCAAGTTAATTACACTACATTATATCATATACGCAGTGAAAAACAAGGAATTAATTCGGGGGTATGACGACAGGCGCGGGAGATTGTTTCGCCGCGGCGGAAAATTCTGCCATTTGAACCGCAAAAACACGGCGTTTGTGGAAAGTGCTAAAAAACAGGCTGAAAATTCTGTACAGTATCACGTCGCTAAGATGCTTGGAAACCGGTTGACAAAACGAAAACCTGATGCTAAACTCATTACAGAATTGTTAATTTAGTGGTAAATAATGGACGCTCAATCAGAAAAGAAAGTTACTATAAATCAGGTCGCAAGCTACTGCGGAGTTTCAAAGACAACGATCTCGCGCTTCCTCAACGGTAAGTACGAGAACATGTCAGCGGAAACTAAGGAAAAGATATCGGCAGCGGTCACAGCGCTCAACTATCACCCCGACCGTTCGGCGCAGCGGCTCAAGTCCAGCAGGACGATGCTTATCGGCTGCGTTATCGGTGATGTCAGCAGCCCCTTCTCGGCGCTCCTGCTCAAAGGTATCACCTCGGTATGCGAGGAGTCGGGCTATCAGGTGCTGTTTGCCGACAGCCGCGAAAGTGCCCGCCGCGAGAAGAGAGCTCTTCGGGGCTTCCTTGATAACCGGGTGGACGGGCTGATCGTCAACACCTGCGGCAGTAACGATGAATACCTGCTTGAGCTTCAGGAACGCGGCATCCCTCTGGTGCTCGCGGACAGGCCGCTGATGGAGCCGGGGCTTATCGACACGGTGTGCAGCCGCAACCAGGAAAACGCGGCGGAGTGCACGCGTCTGCTCCTTTCCCAAGGCTATAAGCATGTGGCCTTCTTCTCAGAAACGATAGCAAAGATATCTCCCAGAGAGCTCAGATGCAAGGGCTATACCGAGACCGTCATGGAAAACGGAGCAGAGCCGGAGATATATGAGATAAACTGTGAGCATCCCAATAGCTGCGTTGACAGCCTGCGTGATTTCCTCGGAAAGCACGAGGGCGAGCGTGCAGCGGTGCTCTCCGCCAATGGCACGACGACCCAGCGTATCCTTACGGCGATGAAGTTCTTGGGCGTTAAGGCAGGCGCGGAGCTTGGCCTGTGCACCTTTGACGATTGGGACTGGCTTCAGATCGCAGACCCCGGGATAACTGCGGTGGCGCTCAGCACAGGCGAGATCGGAGCGAGAGCGGCAAGGCTCCTGCTCGACAGGATAAACGGCAGCTCTGCCGAACCTCCCGCGGAGGAAATAGTTCCGTCCTCTATTATTATAAGAGAATCCACTCCCGCCGACGCAGGCGATAAATAAAAAAGAATCCGAAGATCACGAAACGGCCGGCCGTTTCCACATCATTTCATGATGTGATGCTGCTTGAAAGGTGAAAATAATTCCTCGCTTAAGGGGAATTATTTTAGGCCGTTTTTATAAACCGGTTTACGAAACCGTTATCTTGACGAAACAGCTATGTTTTTGCTGCGCTCCGTCGAAAACCTTGTCACGGTTAACGGAGTCTTAACATTAACCCGCACAAAATTGTGTTACCGGCAGAGCGATCTGCCTGTATATAAAATTCATTATGGAGGAAAGATAATGAAAAACGTCAAATCTGTTCTCGCAATGCTCCTCGCACTGTGCATGGTATTTGCACTGTGCGCATGCGGCCAGTCCGCAAGCACCACGGCTCCCGCAGCCACCGAAGCTCCCGCAGCCGATGCAGCAGCTCCTGCTGACACCGCAGCAACCGACGGCGCAAAGGTCGGCCAGACCGTTCTGAAGTGCGCATTCAACCAGACCATCGAGAATCCTGAAGC
>CAKTPC010000178.1 GCA_934590505.1 uncultured Oscillospiraceae bacterium | reverse complement strand
CCGCCGCCCTGCTTCTGCATTGCAGGCCAGAAGGTGTTGCAGCCGTACACAGGTCCCATCACGTTGACGCGGAAGTACATCTCCCAGTCAGCAGTCACGAAGCATTCGTAGGGCTTGGTGTACATGATACCGGCATTGTTGAACAGGTAGTCAACCCTGCCATACTCTTTGAGCGTGGCCTCGAGCAGACCCGGCCACTGCTTCTCATCGGAGACATCGATCTCATAGCCGATCGCCTTGCCGCCGTTTGCGCGCAGCATTTCGACTGCCTTATTCATATCGTCCGGAAGAATATCCGCCACAACAACGGACGCGCCGCGATTGCAGAGTTCTTTTGCAAGACCGAGGCCAATGCCGTTTGCACCGCCGGTCACAACGGCTATTTTGTCTTGAAATATGCTGTTCATGTTTGATTCCCTTTCGTTTTTTATTTGTGAGGCATGATGTGCGAGGAGAGCATCGTGCGGAACTTTGCGTCCTTCTCGCGTTTTTTGAGCCATGCCTGTTTCTTCTTTATGTCGCCCTCAAACTGCCAAACGGCTTCATAGGCGTCGTGCATCGCATCGCCGACAAGGCCGACCTCGCCCGTGCAGTCGCCGACGATCCAAGCCTTGGGGTACTTCGCCTTTATCGCATCCGCAGCGCTCTTGCGTCCGCGCGTACCGAGCGCCACTATCGCCGTGTCGGCAGGCAGGGTCTCACGCCGTCCGCCCTCGCGCTCGATAACAACGCCCGCCTCGGTGAACTCCACCACCTTGCTGTTGAGATACTGCTTCACGCCGTACTGGTTGAGCAGCATGCGCAGCGCGGTGCCATTCTCCTGATTGCTCTTTGCGGCAAGCTTGCCTGTCATTTCAACAACGGAGGAGTGCTTACCCTCCTGCGCAAGCTCAAGCGCAAACTCGCAGCCGGAGAAGCCGCCGCCGAGCACGACGATGTTGTTGCCCTTGACGTCGTCCTTACGGAAGGTGTGCGCCTCGGTGACCTCAATGACATTGTCACGGTCTATGCCGGGGATCTTCGGGAAGATAGGCGCTGCGCCCAAAGCGATGACGATCTGATCTGCTCCCTTGAGGCACTCGGAATCGGGCGTGACCTCGGTGTTCAGATGCACCTCGACGCCGGCCTTTTCTACCTCACGCTTGAGATAGGCAAGGAGCTTTGCCATCTGTGCCTTGAACGGAGGGGTGGAGGCAATGTTGATCTGCCCGCCGAGCTTATCCGCCATGTCGTAAAGCTCGACCTTGTGCCCGGCCTGAGCTGCAAGTATCGCAGCCTCCATGCCGCCGGGTCCACCACCAATAACAACGACGCGCTGGGGCTTGCTCGTTTTGGGGATGGCCAGCATATCCTCCGCTGCGGCCTGCGGGTTCACCGCGCAGCTGAGCGGCAGGAGCTGGAAGAAGTGGCAGATGCAGTAGTTGTTGCAGCGCAGGCAGGGGCGGATGTCCTCCTGCTTTCCGTCGCGGATCTTGTTTATGAACTGCGGATCGGCTATAAGTGCGCGTCCGACCATTGCAAACTGAAGCTCTCCGTCCTCAACGGCCTTCTCGGCGATATCAGCGGTGAGCGCACCGGCGCACATGACGGGCTTATCCGTCACGGCGCGGATGGTATGTACTGCCGGGAGGAACGCACCGTCGCCGTAGTAGTCGGGAGTGACGCCCCATGCACCGGAGCCGTAGCAGCCGAGGTCAACATCGTAAGCGGTGACACTGGTCTTGTCGATGACCTTTATGAGCTCCTGGCTCTCCTCCGGGGTGCGCTGGTTCGGCATCTTGTGGTCCATAGAGACGCGCAGGATTATCGGGAAGCCCTCGCCGACATTGCGGCGTATCTCCTCGATGATCTCGCAGACGATGCGTGCACGGTTTTCAACCGAGCCGCCGTATTCATCGGTGCGGTGGTTCCAGCACTCGGAGATGAACTGATCGAGCATGTAGCCGGTATGCGCGTGTATCTCGACCGCGTCGAAGCCCGCGCGCTTAGCCGAAGCCGCGGCCTTGCCGAAAGAGGCGACGAGGTCATGTATCTGCTTTCTGCTCATGGCGATGGTGTGCTTCTTGGGCTTGAAGTACAGCGGCATTTCGCTTGCGGACAGTGCCTTGACGAACGGGGGCACGACGGAGTTCTGCCCCGCTCCCGCGCCGAGCTGGACGCAGGTCCTGACGCCATGGCTCTTGACGCGGCGGTTGTAGTTTGTCCACTCTTTTTCCTGATTCGGAGTACCGGCGGTCTTGTAGTTGGAGGTCATAGAGTCGATCTTATCGACAGCCTGGCACTCCGTCATTATCATGGCGACGCCGCTCTTGGCGCGCTCCTCAATGAAGCGGATCATCGTGTCCGTCATGTGGAAGCCGAGGTTATCGCAGGTGGACATCGGCGCCATGATGAAGCGGTTCTTCAGCGTGACATTGCCAAGCTGAACCTCTTCAAACAATTTTGTATATCTGCTATCCATAGAATTACCCCCGAACGGCTTAAGCTTTCTGAGTCATGTTCTGGAGACGGGACGCACCGGCGTCGACGCCCTGCGCCTGAAGCTTCTTTGCGTAGAAGGCAAAGTCGAAGATGGCCTGATCGGTAAGCCCCTGCTCGTTCTGCATGGACTTGAACTGCTCGGGCAGCAGGCTGAGGCTGAGGTCCTCATGGGTGTAGATATAGAACTTGCCGGCTTCCATCTGGTCTATGATGATCTGCGCGGTCTCCTCGGCGGTAATCATGCCGAGCTTGTCGCCGTCGGGAGTGTGCGCCTTGGAGGTCGGAGCGACAACGTCCTGCTCGCCGGGGTTTCTGTACTTCTCGCTGCGGTAGCAGGTGCCGTTTGAAACGTCAGACTCGAACACGCCGGGCAGGGATACGCAGTACTGTATCTTTGTCACCTTGCCGAGCAGCATCTCGCCCTTGAAGGTCTCGACCAGTCTGAGCACCGCCGCCTTGGACACGGAGTACGGGCCCCACATGGAGAAAGGCGCGATGGACGCGGTGGATGCGGTGGTGATGATATGGCCGCCGTCCGGCTGCATCATCATGGCTCCGGTAAACTTGCGCAGGCCGTAGAGCGTGCCATGGATATTGGTATCGAGGACCCAGTCCCAATCCTTCATGGTGAGCTTCATGCCTGGCTTCGGGCGAGCCATGACGCCGGCGTTGTTGAAAGCATAATCAATGCGGCCGTAGGTGCCGATAACGGTCTTGAGGAGATTGTCCCAATCTGCCTCGACGGTCACGTCCTGCTGCACGTACATCACGTCGATGCCCATTTCCTTGAGTGCGGCTTCAGCCTTGAAGCCCAGCTCCTCGCGGCGGCCGGTGATAACGATCTTTGCGCCCACCTTGCCGAGAAGCTCCGCAAATGCGTAGCCCAGTCCGGAAGTACCGCCGGTGATAACTGCTACCTTGTTTTCATAGTTGTTCATGTTTCTGCCTCCATATTCTTATTATTTTTGT
>CAKTPC010000177.1 GCA_934590505.1 uncultured Oscillospiraceae bacterium | reverse complement strand
CCGCGGGAGTATGCGGCGAAGAGCTGGTTCATCGTGCCGGCATGGTCCTCACGGGTCTTGCCGACGCCGATGCCCTTATCCTTCAGACGGCTCAGGGACGGCAGAACATCGACCGGGGGCACGATACCCTTGCGGTGCAGCTCACGGCTGAGGATGATCTGGCCTTCGGTGATGTAGCCGGTAAGGTCGGGGATGGGGTGGGTCTTGTCGTCCTCGGGCATGGTGAGGATCGGGATCATTGTGATCGAGCCCTTCTTGCCCTGACGGCGGCCTGCGCGCTCATACATGGTGGCAAGGTCGGTGTACAGGTAGCCGGGGTAGCCGCGGCGGCCGGGGACTTCCTTCTTTGCCGCGGAGACCTCACGCAGAGCCTCAGCGTAGTTGGTGATATCGGTGAGGATGACGAGCACCTGCATGTCCTTCTCGAACGCGAGATACTCAGCGGCGGTCAGCGCCATACGCGGGGTCGCGATACGCTCGACAGCAGGGTCGTTTGCAAGGTTCGAGAAAACGACGGTACGGTCGATAGCGCCGGTGCGGCGGAAGTCCTCGATGAAGTACTCGGACTCCTCAAAGGTGATGCCTATTGCGGCAAAGACGACAGCGAAGGTCTCGTTATCGCCAAGGACCTTTGCCTGACGCGCGATCTGTGCGGCGAGAGCCGCGTGCGGCAGACCGGAGCCGGAGAATATCGGCAGCTTCTGGCCGCGGACGAGGGTGTTCAGACCGTCGATCGTTGAGACGCCGGTCTGGATAAACTCGGCAGGGTAGGCACGGGATGCCGGGTTCATCGGCAGGCCGTTTATGTCCATGTGCGCCTCGGCAAGAATGGCGGGGCCGCCGTCGATGGGCTGGCCCATGCCGTTAAAGACACGGCCGAGCATGTCCTCGCTGACGGCGAGCTGCTGCGGATGACCGAGGAAGCGGACCTTGGTCTCGGCAAGGTTGATGCCCTGCGCGGACTCGAACAGCTGAACGACAGCCTTATTGCCCTCGACCTCGAGGACCTTGCAGCGGCGGACTTCGCCGTTTGGAAGCTCAAGCTCGCCAAGCTCGTCATAGGTGACGCCTTCAACGCCGTCAACGATCATCAGGGGGCTGGCGATCTCTCTTATGGTCTTATACTCTTTAATCATGCTTCCTCACCTCCGGCAACAACTGCGTCTATCTCGGCCTTCATCTCGGCCGCGATCGCCGCGTAATCCTCCTCAAAGGTATCCTGATTGGCCATCTTTGCGCGGCCTATCTTCTCGCGCGCATCGATGACGAACAGGCTGTTCATGTCAGCGCCGAGCGTCAGCGCATTGCGGCAGAGAGTATCATAGCTGAGGATCATATCCAGCAGGCGGAACTGCTTTGCGTAGGAGGAGTAAGCGTCCTCATCGACGAAGGCGTTCTGCTGCAGGAAGTCCTCGCGGATCATCTTTGCGGTCTCCATGGTGAGACGGTCATTGGGGGACAGCGCGTCCTGTCCGACGAGACGGACTATCTCCTGAAGCTCGCTCTCCTCCTGGAGGATGTGCATGGCCTTCTCGCGGTTGAGCATATACGCTTCGCCGAACTGCTCGGTGTACCAGGGTCGGAGAGTGTCGACATACAGGGAATAGGAGGTCAGCCAGTTGATGGCGGGGAAGTGTCTTGCATATGCAAGGCTGGAATCGAGCGCCCAGAAAACCTTGACTATACGCATGGTCGCCTGAGAGACAGGCTCGGAAATATCGCCGCCCGGAGGTGAAACTGCGCCGATGGCGGTGACGGAGCCCTGACGCTCGTCCGCGCCCAGGCACTCGACAACGCCTGCGCGCTCATAGAACTGAGCCAGACGGGAGGCGAGGTAGGCGGGGTAGCCTTCTTCACCGGGCATCTCTTCGAGACGGCCGGACATCTCACGCAGAGCCTCTGCCCAGCGGGAGGTGGAGTCAGCCAGAACGGCGACGTCATAGCCCATGTCACGGAAATACTCGGCGATGGTGATGCCGGTGTAGATGGAAGCTTCACGCGCGGCAACGGGCATATCGGAGGTGTTCGCGATAAGCACGGTACGCTTCATCAGCGGCTCGCCGTTGCGCGGGTCTTTCAGCTCGGGGAACTCCATAAGAACGTCGGTCATCTCGTTGCCGCGCTCGCCGCAGCCGATGTAGACGACGATGTCCACGTCCGACCACTTTGCGAGCTGGTGCTGCACGACGGTCTTGCCGGAACCGAAGGGGCCGGGGACGGCAGCCGTGCCGCCCTTGGCGATCGGGAAGAGCTTATCGATGATACGCTGACCGGAGTTCATGGGACGGCTGGGGACGTACTTCTTCTCATAGGGTCTTGCGATACGGACGGGCCAGCGCTGGATCATGCTGAGCTTGTGCTCTGCGCCCTTCGCGTCTTTCACGACGGCGACGGTCTGCTCAACGGTGAACTCGCCGCTCTCGATGCTGACGACCTCGCCGGCGATGCCGTTCGGGACCATGATCTTATGCAGGATCGCGCTCGTCTCCTGGACGGTGCCGAGCACGTCGCCCGCGCGCACCTTATCGCCGGGCTTTGCGACGGGGACGAACTCCCACTTCTTCTCGCGGTTGAGCGCGGGAACGTCGATACCTCTCGCGATGCAGTCACCTGAGAGCTTGCGCATCTCGGGCAGGGGGCGCTGGATACCGTCATAGATATTGTCCAGCATGCCGGGTCCGAGCTCGACGGACAGCGGCATACCGGTGGTGATGACCTCGGCGCCGGGTCCAAGCCCGGAGGTCTCTTCATAGACCTGAATGGAGGCCTTGTCGCCGGTCATGTTAAGGATCTCGCCTATCAGGTGCTGAGAGCCGACACGCACAACGTCGGAGACGTTGGCGTCCGCCAGACCCTCGGCCACAACAAGCGGTCCGGAAACCTTTGTTATAGTTCCGCTCATTTACATGTTCCTTTCCAAACCGCGCAGCTTGCTGCCGCGGTTTTCGGATTGATATGGGGAGGATCAGTCTCCCAGAATATTCGTGCCGACGGCACGCTCGACCGCCGCTCTCAGAGCCGACTGGCCGAGGCCTATGGAGCCCTCGCGGCCGGGGATCAGGATGATCGCCGGGGTGGGGCTGTCCTTGAATTTGTCTATCTCCGCCTGGATCTGCGCGGCGAAGTTTTCCTCAATGTAGATGATGGCGTAATCGTCGTTCTCGCGGGTGAGGCTCTTGAGGATCTTGCCTGCTTCCGCGCCGTCCGCCGCGGGGTATGTCTCAAGGCCGAGAGCCTTGAAGCCCATGACGGTGTCTCTGCCGCCGATGACAGCTATTTTATACATACAGATCACGCAGCCTTTCCCGGATGGTCTGCGAGGGGACGCCCGCAAGCCGACCCGTGAGGATCATTCTGATCGCGGTTATCTCGCCCTCGACCGCCGCCATATAGGCGACCGGCACCTCACAGCCGTAGCTGATAAGGCGCGCGCCCTTGAGGTAGTCGTTCACGGCGTTGTCGCAGGCAAGCTCGAAGGCCGTCATGCTGCCGCCGGAGAGCGCCTC
>CAKTPC010000176.1 GCA_934590505.1 uncultured Oscillospiraceae bacterium | reverse complement strand
GTCACGCGCTTCCGTCCGCACCACTTCCCGTTCACCGAGCCGAGCTGCGAGCTGGACATCCAGTGCCATAAGTGCGGCGGCAAGGGCTGCCCGACCTGCAAGGGCGAGGGCTGGATTGAAGTTCTCGGCGCGGGCATGGTTCACCCCAAGGTGCTTGAGGGCTGCGGCATCGACCCGGACGTGTACTCCGGCTGGGCCTTCGGCATGGGGCTTGAGCGTCTTGCTCTCGGCGAGTATAAGATCACCGACATGCGTCTGATATTCGAGAACGATGTCAGATTCCTCGAACAGTTCTGATCAGGGAGGTAAATGATATATGAAGATGTCAAGAAAATGGCTGAATGAGTTCGTCGATCTCAGCCTTGAAGAATATGACGACCGCACCTTCGGCGAGGCCATGACGGTTTCCGGCTCCAAGGTCGAGGTCACGGATGATCTCAGCAAGACCATGCACGGCGTGAAGGCCGGGCGCATCGTCTCTATCGAGAAACACCCCAATTCTGACCATATGCTCGTCACCCAGATAGACGTGGGCGAGGACGAGCCTGTACAGATATGCACCGGCGCGTGGAACATCCATGAGGGCGATATCGTCCCTGTCGCGCTGCACAACTCCCTGCTGCCCGGCAATGTGAAGATCACCAAGGGCAAGCTGCGCGGCGTGCCCTCCAACGGTATGCTCTGCTCGCTCAAGGAGCTTGGCATGACGCTGCATGACTTCCCCTATGCCGTCATCACCCCCGCCGCAATTCTCGGTGACTATCACCCCATCGACCCGGCAAAGCCCTCCATCGCCGCCGACATTAAGGCCGGCGACAAGATATTCGGCAAGGTCATCGCCGCTCAGGTCGAGCATGTTGAGACCGTTGGCTATTCCAGATACGCACTCTTGCTCAACACCGGAGCCGACTCTGTCAGCACCGAGACCGGGTGCATGAACCTGCACGCAGGCGACCTTGTCGCCTATGACACGGCGAAGGACCACGTCTGCACTCTCGATGACCTGCGCGCAAAGCAGGAGGAGTTCCCCCACTGCATCACCGACGGCATCCTCATCCTCAACGAGGACTGCAAGCCCGGTGACGATGCCGCCGCCCTGCTCGGGCTGGACGATCACGTCGTCGATTACGAAATCACCCCGAACCGCCCGGACTGCCTGTGCATGATAGGTCTTGCGCGCGAGGCCTCCGTCACCTTCAAGAAGCCCCTCAAGCTGCACACCCCCGTTGTCAAGGCGACCGCCGGCGGCAATATAAACGACATGGCAAAGATCATCATCGAGGAACCGGAGCTCTGCCCGCGCTACACCGCGCGCATGGTCAAGAATGTCAAGATCGCTCCGTCCCCCGCATGGATGCGCGAGCGTATCCGCAACGCAGGTATGCGCCCGATAAACAACATCGTTGATATCACCAACTACGTCATGATGGAATACGGCCAGCCGATGCATGCCTTCGACTTCAGCTGCGTCAAGGACCATGAGATCCATGTCCGTCTTGCCCGCGAGGGTGAGAGCATCCGCACGCTCGACGGCACAGCCCGTGCGCTGGCCCCCTCCATGCTCTGCATCTGCGACACCGAAAAGCCCGTCGCGGTCGCGGGCGTCATGGGCGGCGAAAACAGCGAGATCGTCGGCGACACGGCAATGGTGCTCTTCGAGAGCGCAAACTTCAACGGCACCTCCATCCGCCGTACCGCGACGGCCCTCGGCATGCGCACCGACGCTTCCTCCCGCTATGAGAAGGGACTGGACGTATACAACACCTATGACGCCGTACAGCGCGCCTGCGAGCTTATAGAGCTGCTCGGCGCGGGTGAGGTCGTCGACGGGATAATCGATGTTGTCCCCAAGCCGCTGCCGCACACAGATGTCAAGCTCGAGCCGGAGAAGATAAATGCCCTGCTCGGCACCGATATAGACGAGGCCACGATGCGCGATATCCTCATCCGCCTCGGCTTCACCCTTGAGGGCGACATTATCCACGTTCCCTCATGGCGCGGTGACGTTTCGCACTACTCCGACATCGCAGAAGAGGTTGCCCGCTTCTATGGCTACAATGAGATACCCACGCAGTTTGCCGGCAGCGCCACCACGAGCGGCGGCTTCAGCGAGGTGCAGCAGTGCGAGCGTGAGGTCGGCCAGGTCTGCCGCAGCATGAGCCTGGATGAGATCATCACCTACTCGTTCATAAGCCCCAGCTACTATGACAAGATCCGTATGCCCGCAGACTCCCCGTTGCGCGACAGTCTGCGCATCCTCAATCCTCTCGGCGAGGACACCTCCATCATGCGCACGACCGTCCTCCCCTCGATGCTGGAGATACTCACCCGCAACTACAACTACCGCAACAAGGCCGCCTATCTCTACGAGATCGGCAGAGTATACTTCAAGCGCCCCGACGGCACGGCTGACGAGCCGAAGATAGTCTCCCTCGGCGCTTACGGCGCGGATGTTGACTTCTTCACCATCAAGGGCTGGGTCGAGACGCTGATAAGCAGCCTCGGCGCAGCGAAGCCCCGCTTCATCGCTGAGAAGGAGAATGCCTCCTACCACCCCGGCCGCTGCGCGAAGGTCTATGTGGGCGACACCTACATCGGCGTGTTCGGCCAGATCCATCCCGCAGTCGCCGCAAACTATGGCGTGGACGCAGAGCTTTACTGCGCGGAGCTGAGCTTTGACGCGCTCTACTCCGTCAAGGGCGCGACGCCCGTCTATAAGCCGCTGCCGCGCTTCCCGTCCGTCACGCGCGACATCGCCGTTGTGTGCGACGCATCGATCCCTGTCGGCGACTTGAGCGACTGCATCCTTGCCTCCGGCGGCCAGTACCTCAAGGACTGCACGCTCTTCGACGTGTATACCGGCCACCATATAATCGAGGGCAAGAAGTCTGTAGCCTTCTCACTGACGATGCGCTCCGACGATCAGACCCTGACCGTCGAGCACGCAGACGAGACGGTCAAGGCCGTGCTCAAGGCGCTGGAGGAAAAATTCGGCGCATTCATCAGATAAGTTACTAAAGCATAACGGGCGCGCCGCGTGTACATCGCGGCGCTCAGCTTGTCAAAAAAGTTTTCAGAGTATAGTTTTCGACGTTGTTGCGCGAAAGTTTAATAATTCTTAACGAATTTTCGTCCGCTTTCGACTTTACTTGATTGCATTTTCTGTTATAATGTAGTCAAGAAAAAGAGAAAAGGAGGGGAAAATCATGGAAGATTCAACCCGCAAGTTTACAGCGCTGGACAGTAAGACCGAGATGAGAGAGATTTTATCGTCCGTGTATAACTCCCTCATGGTGAAGGGATACAACCCCATAAATCAGATCGTCGGCTACATTCTCTCTGAGGATCCTACTTACATCACCAATTATAACAATGCACGTACGCTCATCTGCCGTATCGACAGGGACGAGCTTATGCAGGAGCTGCTCAAGAATTACCTTGATAAATAAGCACTTTGCAGGAATGAAAAACTCAGGAAGCCGCGGCTTCCTGAGTTTTTCATTTTCCGCAC
>CAKTPC010000175.1 GCA_934590505.1 uncultured Oscillospiraceae bacterium | reverse complement strand
GGGGTCGATGATGAATTTCGGAGCGGGCTTCGGAGCGTTCTTTATTATCTCCTCGACTGCGGGGACGTGCCTGTCGTATATATGCGCGTCGGCAATGACGTGGATGAATTCACCCGGCTTGAGTCCCGAGACCTGCGCGAACATCATCGTCAGCGCCGCGTACTGCACGACGTTCCAGTTGTTCGCGGTGAGCATGTCCTGCGAGCGCTGGTTGAGTATGGCGTTGAGCCTGTCGCCGGTGACGTTGAAGGTCATGGAATAGGCGCAGGGGTAGAGCGCCATTTCGGAGAGGTCGGCGAAGGTATATATGTTCGTCATTATGCGGCGGGATGCGGGGTCATTTTTCAAATCCCACAGCACCTTGTCCACCTGATCCATGTCGCCCTGCGGGTAGTGGTGCTTCACTCCGAGCTGGTAGCCGTAGGCCTTGCCGATGGAGCCGTTTTCATCCGCCCATGCGTCCCACACGCGGGTGCGGAGATCATGGACGTTGTTGCTCTTGAGCTGCCATATCCACAGCAGCTCGTCGATCGCGGACTTCCAATAGGTGCGGCGGAGCGTGAGTATGGGGAACTCCTCGGCCAAATCATAGCGGTTTATTATTCCGAATTTCTTTATCGTGTGCGCGCTCTGCCCGTCGTCCCATTTCGGGCGGACAGGGCGGTCCGTGTCCCATATGCCGTTATCGAGGATATCACGGCAGTTCCGGATGAATATTTCGTCTGCTCTGCTCATGGCTGTGTGACCTGCCTTTCTGCACCATCATCTGACAAGGACACACACGGTTTTGACGGGCAGAAAAACGCCCATGCTGCTTCAAAGCCCTTGCCAATACACAAAGTATTGCCCGCGGGCTTTTCATTGCCTGAACGCATTTCTGCTCCGGCAAAACTGCTTGCACCTGACAGTGATGGATTTTTGTGTGATTTTTGGTTTTTGAGTCGCAGATGTGTCGTAACCCATCAAGACGAAAAGGACAAAAAGCACCGGAAAGACACGCTGTCAGGCGTATGTGCTCTTGTCAGTTGATGGTGTTCCTATTTTATCATGTCTGCCGGGCTTGGTCAATCACCATCGCAGAGGCTGCGGAATACACTGGTTTGGAGGTGGTGCCTATGAAATTCGCTGTCATTGGGGGCGACCGACGCTCCGCGTGGCTATGCGCGCTGCTTGAAGGAGACGGGCACAGGGTCTATACCTATGCGCTGGAAAAGGCGGAACTGCCGAAGGAGGTGCCCAAAGCGGGCTGTCTGCAGGGCTGCGTATACGGCGCGGACTGGGTCATACTGCCGACCCCGGCAGAGCGCGGCGGCGTACTCAACGCGCCGTATTCGTCTGAGCAGCTGAGACTTGAGGAGATCATCTCGGCGCTGTGGCCGGGGCAGGTGCTGTGCGGGGGTAAGCTAAGCCAGAGCGCCGCGGTCGGCGCGGTGCGCGCGGGGCTTCAGGTAGTAGACCTGATGCAGCGGCGGGACTTCGCTGTCGGTAACGCCGCCGTGACCGCGGAGGGCGCGGCAGAGCTCATGATGAAGAGCAGCGAGCGCTGCCTGTGGGGCAGCCGCGTGCTTGTGACCGGCTGGGGCCGGGTGGCCAAGATACTCGCGCTGCGGCTGTACGCTTTCGGAGCGTTCGTCACCGTCGCCGCGCGCAAGGACGGCGACCGCGCAATGGCACGCGCACTGGGCCTCGATAGCTGCAATTTTGACGGGATATATGAACAGGCGGAGGAGTTTGACTTCGTTGCGAACACTGTACCGGCGCGGGTGCTGGAGGATGATCTCCTTGCGCTGCTGCGGCCTGACACCGTGCTGCTGGAGCTCGCCTCGCCACCGGGCGGCTTTGACGCTGAGCAGGCGCGGAACCTTGGCCTGCCGGTGCTTGCGGCTCCGGGGCTGCCGGGGATCTACGCTCCCTACACCGCGGCGGAGCTTATGAGGGAGACAATATACACGGTCATCAGCGAGGGGGATGAATGAGCATGGAGAACAAAAAAAGAATAGGGTTTGCGATGTGCGGCTCATATTGTACATACAGCCGGGTGTTCGAGGAAGCGGAAAGGCTCACGGAAAAATATGAGCTTATCCCGATAATGAGCGAAAACGCGGCGGAGACGGACAGCCGCTTCGGCGCGGCCTCGGAGAATATCAAGCGCCTGATGCAGATAACCGGGAGGCCCGTTGTGACCACCATAGCTGAGGCCGAACCTCTCGGCCCGCGCGAACCGATGGAGGCGATGGTCATCGCGCCCTGCACGGGGAACACTCTTGCAAAGCTCGCAAACGGCGTGACCGACACCGCCGTCACGATGGCGGCGAAGGCGCACCTGCGAAACGGCAGACCGCTCATTATCGCTTTCTCGACAAACGACGGACTGTCCGGTTCGGCGGAGAACATCGGCAGGCTCCTCAATAGAAAGAATGTGTACTTCGTTCCGTTCCGGCAGGACGACGCGGCAAAGAAGCCGCGTTCGCTGCAATCAGACTTCTCTCTTATAGATCAGACCATCGAAGCTGCGCTGCGCGGCTGGCAGATACAGCCGGTTATAAAAGGATAAAATTATTTTGGCGCGCCGACATATATTCGGCGCGCCGTTAGTTTATTTTCCAAGCCGGTGAATTAGATATGGTATGGCCTGCTCGAAGTTCACGCCGTACCAGTTGGCGTTTTCATCCGCTATGGTATATTTGATGCACTCTAAAGTGTAGTCCGCGGCGAGAGCTAAGGCGTCGGGGATGCTCCGGCCGTTCAGCATAGCGCCCGCGACGGTCGAGGCAAAGAGGTCGCCCGTGCCGTGGAACACACCGGGGCAGCGCTCCCGGAAGTAACTGAAATATTCACCGCTCACACTGTCATAGGAGACGACGCCGAGTTTATCATCCTCAAAGCTCACGCCTGTTATCGCACAGACTGACGCGCCGAGCCCCGCAAGGCCGCGCAGGAGGGAGCGGATATACTCGCGGTCATACTCCTCGCGGTACTCCGCACCGAGCAGGAGGCAGGCCTCGGTGATATTCGGCAGGATGATGTCTGCCCCTTGACACAGCCGCGCCATTTCACGCGGGAAGTCCGCGTCAAAGCCCGAATAGAGCCGCCCGAAGTCCGCCATTGCCGGGTCTACGATGGTCCTTGCGCCCTTGCCGAAGTCATCAAAGAAGCGGCGGACGATGTCGACCTGCCGGGGGGAACCAAGATAGCCGGTATATACCGCATCAAAGCGCAGGCCGAGACGCTTCCAGTGCTCCGCGGTGGCGGTCATTTCGTCCGTCAGGTCGCGGAAGGTGAAGCCTTCAAACTGCGAGTGTGCGGAGAGCACCGCAGTGGGCAGCACGGCGCACTCGATGCCCATTGCGGATATGACCGGCAGCGCTGCCGTCAGCGAGCATTTGCCGATATCGGATATGTCCTGTATGCTTACTATACGCTTCATTTTTTCTCCGTCTTGACTTATTTCAAAAAGGATTATATTATAAATCTGGCATTGCCGATACTGTCAGATAAGGAAAGAATTATATAACC
>CAKTPC010000174.1 GCA_934590505.1 uncultured Oscillospiraceae bacterium | reverse complement strand
GCCCGCCGCAGCGAGATGAACGTGCCCCCGTCCAGAAAGGCGCACCTCATCATCGCCACCGATAAGAAGGCAGCCTTTGAGGCGGGCCGCAGCTATATCTGCAAGCTCGCATATGCAAGCGATATAAGCGTGCAGGACGCAGCCCCAGAGAGCGCCGACGGCATGGTCTCCGTTGTCACCGACAATGCCCGTATGTTTATGCCGATGGCGGAGCTTGTCGACCTTGAGAAGGAAAAGGCGCGCATCCTCAAGGAGCTTGCCAATGCCGGAAAGCAGCTTGAAGGCCAGATAGCTAAGCTCGCGAACGAGAAGTTCATCTCCCGCGCACCGGAGAACGTCGTCAACATGGAGCGCGACAAGAAGGCAAAGCTCGAAGCGCTGATCGAAAATCTCAAGCTCAGCCTTGAGCACCTCGGCAAATAATCAGCGTTTCACTGACAGACTTCGACCGTAATTGCACATATAAAGTTATACAATGACACCGCATAGCGATATGCGGTGTCATTTTTTGTTTAAGGGAGAGAAAAGCAATGAACATAAGCACGGCTTTCAACGCGGGACGGCTCACGGTGTATCTCACCGGGGAGCTCGATCACCATGCCGCGCGCTGCGCGATACACGCCATTGACGAGCTGCTTGACGAATATCTGCCGCGCGACTGCGCATTGGACATGTCGGGCCTGAGCTTCATGGACTCATCCGGGATCGCAGTGATAATCCGGGTGAGCAGAAGAATGAAGAACCTCGGCGGCAGGGCGTGGATCGAAAACCCCGCGCGCCAGCCGCAAAGGGTGATAGATGCCTCGGGCATAGACCGGCTTGTCCCGGTCGCGCTGGGACGCTGAGGAGGAAGGAAGAGACGATGAACGAGACAAACTACATAAAGCTTGAGTTTCCGAGCAGGAGCAGCAACGAGGGCTTTGCCCGTGCCGCGGCCGCCGCGTTTGCAGCGCAGCTCGACCCGAACATGGAGGAACTGGGGGATATCCGCACGGCTGTCTCTGAGGCTGTGACAAACGCCATAGTTCACGCTTACCCAGACACGATAGGCCGCGTCAGCATGCGCCTGCGCATACTCGGCGGCAGTACGCTGGAGATATCTGTGCGCGACTGGGGGCGCGGCATTGAAAACGTCGATAAGGCGATGGAGCCGCTCTACAGCACCGGCGGCGAGGACAGAAGCGGCATGGGCTTTACAATAATGGGCAGCTTCATGGACAAGCTGCGTGTACGCTCCACCCCCGGTAAGGGCACGACCGTCACCATGCAGAAATATATATGCCCTCGGATGAGCCAGCGATGAGCGGGGATATCTACGACGCGATACGCCTTGCAAAGCAGGGCGACCGGGAGGCGGCGGAGCGGCTGGTCGAGGAGAATTCCGGACTTATCTGGAGCGTCGCGCGCCGGTTCTTCGGGCGCGGCGTCGACCCGGACGATCTGTACCAGCTCGGCTGCGTCGGCTTCCTGAAAGCGATAGACGGCTTCGACGAGGGCTACGGCACGCGCTTTTCCACCTACGCTGTGCCGAAGATATCCGGCGAGATACGCCGCTTCCTGCGCGATGACGGGACGGTCAAGGTGAGCCGCGGAATCAAGGAGCAGGCCGCGAAGATACGTCAGGCGCGCGTAAAGCTTGAACAGCGCATAGGACGCGAGCCGACGATGTCTGAGCTTTCGCGCGAGACGGGCATCGCGCCTGAGGACATTGCTTTTGCCGAGACGGCGACTGGACCTGCCGACAGCATCCAGCGCGAGACGGGCGAGGACGGCTTCACGCTTGAGCTTGTCCTCGGCGACTACGGCGCGGAGGACAAGCTTGTTGAATATGTTGCACTGCGCGCTGCGATAGAGACGCTGCCAGAGCGAGAGCGGCAGGTGATAGCCCTGCGCTTTTACCACGGCATGACGCAGCAGAACTGCGCGAAGGTCATGCACGTCTCGCAGGTGCAGATATCCCGCCTTGAGCGCCGCGCAGTGGAGCTCCTGCGTGAAAAGCTTGAATAGGTGAATAGACTATAATCTGAAAAGACCGGAGGGAATAATTCCCTCCGGTCTTTTCAAATGGTTCTTTGACGAGCTGTTAAAATATCACGTTCATGTCGACGATACCGCGTATGCCGTTGACTGTACCTTTCTCTGTAAACTGCCAGATATCGTAGCGCCCGCTGAAATTCGGCAGACGCCCGCCGCGGGTATAGTTTGCAAGCCAGATCATGTGCGGCTCTACCGAGCTGTAAGCGACGTGCTCCTCAAAGAAGTAAAGCCCGGAATAAACTCCCGTCTCATACCCGGCGTCTCTAATGCGCTTGCAGAATGCGGCGATTATCTCATCGCGCTCGGCTTTGCTGAGCCTGTCGCAGCGCCCCTTGGGATAGTCGCCAGACTGCTCGATATCGAAGAATATCGGGTACTCAAGCTCCGTCCCGTTGAGGCAGCTCAGGATGAAGTTCGCCTCGTCCACGGCCTCCTTGGCCGTTACTGCCGTCGAGTAAAAATACACGCCGAGGTCTATCCCGGCCTTTTTTGCGTTGCGCAGGTTCTGAGCAAAGCAGGAGTCGGGATAGATGAGCCCCGTCTCCCAGCCTCGCCCGCCGGCGCGGAGTATCGCAAAGTCAATGCCCTGGGCCTTTACAGCTGGCCAGTTGATGCCCTTGTTGTAGAAGGACACGTCAATGCCGAGAGCGCTTGCCTTTGCTCCGTCCTGACCGAAGTAATAAAGCTTGCCGTCGACCTGCTGCAAGCCCGTGCGCATTCTACCGAAGGCGTCATAATTATATAGTTTGCCGTCCTCCTCTATCCAGCCGCGCTCAAGTGAATAGACCGGCTCGGGCGTCGGCTGCGGCGTCTGCACGGGAAGCGGCGTCGGCTGAGCCTCGGAGGAGGGGAGAACCGCAGCCTCCTGATCGGCGGGGGCGTCGAGGATGGACGCGGCCGCAGATACGGTCGGCGCAGGCTCCGCGCGCTGCACGGAATAATATCGCAGGCGGGGGAGGAGTATAAGCCCCGCAATTATAACTGAAAGGCAGGGCAGGAGTATAATAAGAACGCGCTCAGTCTTAGGCTCGTTCATCTTCTCCCACAGCCGCCGAAAGAAATCTCTCATACGGTAAATTCGTCTCCGAAATGGAATATGTACCTTTGTATAGTACTATCACACGGGGCAAATGTCAAACAATATGGATACTTGCTGTCCATAGAATTGTCGGGGCAATCGTCATTTAGCCCATTGAATGTGGGGCGCGCTTGTGATAAAATCGGACACATGATGACTGATTTTGAAAAAAACTACATAGAAGCGCGCAAAGCCGTTGTGCGCGCTGATTTCCGGAATCTGAACCCCATGCAGCAGGAGGCCGTTTTAGCGACTGAGGGGCCGCTGCTGATACTCGCGGGGGCGGGAAGCGGAAAGACTACCGTGCTCATAAACCGCGTTGCGAATCTTCTGCGTTACGGCAGAGCCGGAGACAGCGACGAGATACCTGAGGATGCTGACGAGGAGCAGCTTGAGATCCTCAGAGCAGGGGGCGACAGAGCCCGCCGTCTCGCCGCGCT
>CAKTPC010000173.1 GCA_934590505.1 uncultured Oscillospiraceae bacterium | reverse complement strand
CTTGACGCCATCCGCGCCTACGACCCCATCGGCATCATCTTCACCGGCGGGCCGCAGAGCGTCTATGCCGAGGGCTCGCCCCATGCCGACCTCGGTGTGTACACTTTAGGCGTTCCCATTCTCGGTATCTGCTACGGCTGCCAACTGCTCTCCCATGAGCTCGGCGGGCTTGTCACCGCCGCGCAGGACGATTCTGCACGTGAATACGGCAAGACCGTTACATATTTTGACACCACCTGCCCGCTCTTCAAGGGTATCCCCGAAGAGAGCGTCACGTGGATGAGCCACGGCGACTATATGGCGCGTGTCCCCGAGGGCTTCAAGCTCTCTGCACACTCCGCCGCCTGCCCGAACGTCGGCATAAGCGACGAGGAGCGCCGCTTCTACGGCGTACAGTTCCACCCCGAGGTCAACCACACCGAGTACGGGCGCGAAATGCTCCACAACTTCCTCTATGATATCTGCGGTGCGGTCGGCGACTGGACCATGGCCGACTATAAAAAGCGCGCCATCGACTCTGTCCGTAAAAAGGTCGGCAGCGGCAAGGTGCTGCTCGCCCTCTCCGGCGGTGTTGATTCCTCTGTCGCGGCGGCACTCTTGGCTGAGGCTGTCGGCAGCCAGCTCACCTGTGTGTTCGTCGATCACGGCCTTATGCGCAAGAACGAGGGCGACGAGGTCCAGGAAGCCTTCTCGAAGTGGGATATAAACTTCATCCGCGTCAACGCCGAGGAGCGTTTCCTTAAGGCTCTCGCCGGTGTTGACGAGCCAGAGCACAAGCGCAAGATCATCGGCGAGGAGTTCATCCGCGTCTTTGAAGAGGAGGGCAAGAAGATCGGCAAGGTCGATTATCTTGTCCAGGGCACGATCTACCCCGACGTTATCGAGTCCGGCAAGGGTGACGCCGCGGTCATCAAGAGCCACCACAACGTCGGCGGCCTGCCCGACTATGTTGATTTCAAGGAGATCATCGAGCCGCTGCGGATGCTCTTCAAGGACGAGGTCCGCCAGCTCGGGCGTGAGCTTGGGCTGCCGGAGTATCTGGTCATGCGCCAGCCCTTCCCCGGTCCCGGTCTCGGTATCCGCGTCATCGGCGCGTTGACCAAGGAGAAGCTCGATATGCTGCGCGAGGCCGATTTCATCTTCCGCGATGAGATAGCCAAGGCCGGTCTTGAGCGTGAGCTGAGCCAGTATTTCGCTGCGCTGACGAATATGCGCTCCGTCGGCGTCATGGGCGACGGCCGCACCTATGATTACGCGATCGCGCTCCGTGCCGTCAGCACCTCCGACTTCATGACAGCCGATTGGGTGCGCCTGCCTTATGACGTGCTCGACCGTGTCTCCGTACGCATCGTAAACGAGGTCGCCGGTATCAACCGCGTGCTCTACGACGTGACCTCCAAGCCCCCCGCAACGATAGAATTCGAATAAGGGTACAAGAAAAGCTCAAGCCGCCGTGGGAGTTCCCACGGCGGCTTTGGTGATTGTATAAACAAACTCATTCGAGTACGGACCTTATGAATGCATCAAGAGTGTCCAGATAGGCTTTACGGTCTACCATGTAGCTGAGACCGTGCCCTGCGCCCGGGACTATGAGCAGCTTCTTATTATCGGCAGCGCAGCGGTCATAGTTTTCCCACCCATCTCATTGGGAACAAAGCGGTCGTCACCGCCGTGGATGAAGAGCACCGGAGTCTTGCAGTGCGTCAGAGCGTCGGCTGCCGAGGCAGATTCTAGGTCGAAGCCGCCGAAGAGCATACCGCCGAGACGCGTAAAATGATATACCGGAAAAATCGGACAGTGCTGCTCGTGCAGGACTTTTTTATGATCGCCGTCGGCGAAGTGTACCCGCAGTCCGCAACGATGCCTACTACGTTATCCGGAAGGTCAAGCCCGCCTGCCATGAGCACTGTCGCCGCGCCCATTGATATACCGTATAGGAAAATCTTTGTGTCCCTGCCGAAGCGTTCAATAGCGCAGTTAATCCATGCAAGGCAGTCATAGCGCTCTTTCACGCCGAAGATCAGGCACTTGCCCTCGCTCCTGCCGTGCGCACGCTGATCGACCAGCAGCACGTTGAAGCCGCCCTTCACCGCAGCTTGGAGTCCGCCGCAGAAATCCCGTTCCGCGCCGCTTTTGTATCCGTGGAACATGATCTGCACCGGTGCGTCAGGCGTTGATGTATAGCACTTGCCATGCAGCTTCAATCCGTCGCTCGACGTGATCCAGACGTCCTCATACGGTATTGCGAGCGCAGCTTTCACCATTGCTGTCATTTCCTCATGAAACGGCGCATACTGCTCAGTATCAGGGAATTTTAAAAGATCCGCTTCTGTCCGCTGCGGCACAGCGAACCCGAGTCTGTAGCATATGTACGCCGCGGCGATAATGAGCGCGGCAGCGGTAAGTATAATTATTATGGTCATGAGCGTTCTCCCGAACAGTTACCGCTTAAGTTGAGTCGTCGGCTCAGACAGAATCGATGAGCTTCTGCAATTCTGCGAAGAAGCCGACAGCAAAGTGCTTGAATTCTTTCATGCTGGCCGTGAACGGGCGGAACTTGTTATAGCTCAGCCCTACGACGCCGAACGCATGATCGACCTTCGTCCTTCTGCAATACTGGCTTATGAGCGGATCCTTCACATGGATTGCCGACATAAAGGCAATCCCGCGCTTGTCTACGAGCACCGCACGCTGCTGCAGGTTCATGTCGTTTGTCTCATAAACCACGTTGGTCGTGAAGCCGTGCTTTGCATACACTGCGTCTATCGTGTCCCTCATGCCGCTGCCCTTGGGCGCGATAATGACAGGGTACGGCACGAGGTCCTCCATGGTCACATAATTCTTTTTGAAAAGCGGATGATCCGGCGGAATCATGACGCTGCCGGTGTCGCGCAGGACGGTCACGGTCTCTATCATCTTTGACTCGTCCTGAGTTATAGGCGGAAGCTCTATCGCGAACTCCGCCATTCCGGTGTTCAGCTTGCTTATAATGTCGCTCCGCATGGCGTAAGTCTCAGAGAGCACACTTTTAGGGAAACGCGCCATGAACGCACTGTTGAGCGCGCTAAGGTAGCCAGCGTTGTTATAGAGAAGAGTAGTCGTGGACTCCGCCTGATCCTGCATAGCGAGCATGTCTCCGACCAGCGTATCGGCACGGATCACGATATCCTTTGCTCCCTTGTAGAAAAACTCCCCGTTCGTGTTCAAGACTATGCGGCGTTTGTTTATGTCAAAAAGCTGAGTGCCGAGTTCCTCCTCCAGCCGGTTGATGACCTTGGTCACGAACGGCTGCGAGACACCGAGAGTTTCGGCGGCTCTGGTTATGCTGCCAAGCTCTGCCGCAAGGCAGAAATAGCGCAGGTCTTTCAGTTCCATGTCCCTCACCTCTGCCTGTATTATATCTGCCGAAAGGCTCCTATGCCAATAACCTATCGGTTATGAACTTGATATTTCGGGTGAGTTATAAACTTTAATTGACAAAATATTATCTTTCTTCGCGCCGGTCTGTTATTATTTGTTTGGAGAGACTAATAAAACAGGGAGGCAATGGATATGGAAGAAAAGAATTATGAGAAGTATAACCATCCCGGATATGTGGAGCAGCTCAAGCC
>CAKTPC010000172.1 GCA_934590505.1 uncultured Oscillospiraceae bacterium | reverse complement strand
ATGCGCGCCACGGAGAAAGCAATAAACATCCTGATACAGGCTCAGAGAGACTGCGAGGAAAAATATATCTCCGAGAGCGATGACAGCACCGCCGAATAAAAACCAGACAAATACCCTGCCACTGCGCATTCCACGCGGCGGCAGGGTATTTTTTGTTCTAAAATTTTAATTATCTCAATTTACAAACGCGGCGATTTGGTATAAAATACATTTAAGATTTCGGAGGGCGCTGCTATGCTGGAAAAGAATTTTATTGACGTATATGATAAGTTCAAGCTCAATTTTTACCGCCGTGTTTTTGAGCTCGTGCGGGAGAGAGAAGGCTCGCTTTCCGCGATGGAGGCGTTTTCGCTGGAGGTCATAAAGATGCTGGATGAGCCGACAGTCGGCCAGTTTGCGGACTTTCTGAATATCTCGCAGTCGAACGCTACATACAAGGTCAACAGCCTTATACGCAAGGGCTATCTCGAACGCCAGAACTCTTCTGTCGACAGGCGCGAGTATCATCTCGTGCTCTCAGAGAAGTTTTATAACTATGCGGGGCTCCTGAGCAGCTATGAAATGACCGTCATGGAGCGCATTAAGGAGCGCTTCAGCGCAGAGGACGTCGAGAAGTTTGACAGCATGCTTTCCGTAATATCCAAAGAGCTCATGCCCGAGTGCGAATAAACCGTCTAAAAATTTTGCCTGAGGTGTGTTATGAACGATACTGTTAGCGAATCCCCGCTGAAGCTCAATTACAGGAGGACCTTCCTGATAGGCTTCGCTTTTTTCGGCATCCTGCTGCTCTGGCAGGTGTATGACTCCTGGTGCCCGACCTTTTTGACGGACATCTTCGCGAGAAGAATGTACGGCATATCCTCGGCGGAGCTCAAAGCGGGTGACCCCGCGAAGATCCTCAACGTCCAGTGGCTGGTCGGCATAATCATGGCCTGCGATAACCTTGCCGCGCTCATCCTGCTGCCGATATTCGGCAACCTCTCCGACAGGACAAAGACGCCTATCGGCAAACGCATGCCCTATATCCTCACCGGCACTGCCGTCGCGGCGCTGGCCTTCCCGTTCATCCCGCTGTTCTTCCACTACAACAACATTGTCGGTATGGTCGCAATGATGGCGATAGTGCTGATATTCATGATGATGTACCGCAACCCCGCAGTCGCGCTCATGCCGGATATCACGCCCAAGCCCCTGCGCGCCAAGGCAAACGGCATCATCAACATCATGGGCTACCTTGGCGGCGCGTTCGCCACGGTGCTCGGCATCTTCCTCAAGCTCAGCGACTACATCAACGCCGCTGATGAGGCAAGAAAGGTCTGGATAATCGAGCTGCCGTTCATCATCGCGTCGGTGCTGATGGTCATTTCGGCACTGGTGCTGTTCTTCACGATAAAGGAAAACAAGCTCGCCGAAGAGATGAAGGACGAGATGGCCGAGGGCGAGCGCCTCGCCGCAGTCGAGACCCCGATCGACGACGACAAGCCCATGTCCAAGGCCAACAAGCGCATGCTGCTCGCCATCCTCGGCGCGGAATTTCTGTGGTTCATGTCCGATAACGCGATAGGCACATATATCGGAAACTACGTTATCTATTACCTCAACTCCGCATCGAGCGCCACGATGGTGCTCACCATTGCAGGCGGCCTTGCCTCGGTCATCGGCTTTGCCATTGCCGGCGGCATCGCAGAGAAGATCGGCCGCAAGTGGACTATCTCCTGCGGCCTGCTAATAACCTTCGTTGCGCTGGTGTTCATGTCCTTCGTGACGCCGACCGGCGTTGAAGTCGGCGCGCACGGCGAATACGCGTTCCCCGCTGCGCTCTACGCAGTGTGGGCGATCAAGGGCTTCGGCATGGCACTGGTGCATAACTGCTCGTTCCCGATGGTCGTCGAGCTGTGCTCGTCGAAGAAGATCGGCAAGTTCACCGGCTACTACTACACCGCGAGCATGTCTGCCCAGACCGTGACGCCTATTCTGCTTGGCTTCCTGTTTGACATGACCGGTGCATGGAGAGCACTGCCCATATACGCGTGTGTCATGACCACGCTCAGCGCGGTCGTGTTCATCGGCCTTGTCAAGAACATCAAGGCAAAGAAGGTCGCAAACGTTGTCGGTATAGAGGCGCTGGATTCCGGAGACTGATCCGTCGCGTCGTATGTGCCGAAATAATTCAAGCGAGGTGTTTATTGCTATGAAGAAATGCTTATCCGAAAACAAGGGAAAGATCGGCCTCGTTATGGCCGCGGCGGCAGTGCCGCTGTTCCTGCTCGCACCGGGCAGGGCGACAAAGCGGCAGAAGGCCCCGTTTATGGGACGCAACTTCGCGCACCGCGGGCTGCACAGCCGCGACATGAGCGTACCTGAAAATTCGCTCGAAGCGTTCAGGCTTGCAGCGAAGGCCGGGTACGGCATTGAGCTTGACGTGCAGCTAAGTAAGGACGGACAGGTCGTTGTTTTCCATGACGATACGCTCGACCGCGTCTGCGGAGTACATGCCCGCGTCGACGAGAAGAGCTATGACGAGCTGCGCGCGCTCGGCCTGTGCGGCACGAACAACCGCATCCCGCTGTTCTCTGATGTGCTCGACGTTATAAATGGGCGCGGACCGCTGATAGTCGAGCTGAAGAACGGACGGCGCAACCTAGAGCTGTGCAGAAAGACCTACGCGCTTCTGTCGGATTACAGAGGAGAAGTGTGCGTCGAGAGCTTTAACCCCATGATAATGGGCTGGTTTCGCTTCCACGCGAAGGATCTTGTCCGCGGCCAGCTCGCGCAGCCGCCGAAGAACTATAAGGGCGAGGTCAGCAAGCCCGCGGCCTTCATCCTCGGCAACTGCCTGATGAACTTCATCTCCCGCCCGCAGTTCATTGCTTACCGCATAGGCCGCAGGCCGTTCCCCGTGCGCCTGTCCATGGCGCTCGGCGCGATGAACATCGGCTGGACCTCCCACGAGCCCAAGAACGAGAAAGGACGCGACGGCGTTATCTTCGAGTTTTATAAGCCCCAGCTCAGTTATAAATAAGAAAGCTCCTGCTGCCAGAGCGCGACCGCAGCGGCAGGCCGGAGCATGGAACAGGAGAAGCAATGATAGAGCTTACAGAACTTAAGCTTGTCACCGCAAGCAATATCATAAACCAGCGGACCAAAGCGGGGATGACCCAGGCCGAGCTCGGCGCAAAGCTCAACTATTCCGATAAATCCGTATCGAAATGGGAGCGCGGTGAAGCCATACCGGATGCATACGTGCTCAGCGAGATGGCGGAGCTATTCGGCGTGACGGTGGACTACCTGCTGTCCTCGCACAGCGATTGGGAGCCCCCGAAGGAGGAGACTCCAGATGAAGTGCCGAAGTACAGCGTAGATATAATCATCGCGATAACGATCCTTGGGATATGGACGATGTCGCTGACGGCGTTTGTGGTGCTGTGGCTGCTGGGGACGCTTTGGTGGCAGGTATTTGCCGTGGCACTGACGGTGTCGCTGCTGACGTATATGGTGCTGCTGTGCGTATTCAAGCGGACGAAGTACCTGCAGTTTGTGATAGCGGCGTTCGTGCTGAGCGTGTTCTTCCTGCTGTATGTGCTGCTGCCGCAGAAGCCGTGGCAGCTGTTCCTGAT
>CAKTPC010000171.1 GCA_934590505.1 uncultured Oscillospiraceae bacterium | reverse complement strand
ACCGTCCCAGCCGGGACGCAGATCCGTCTCACCCCGGGCGAGAGCATCCATATCCAGCAGTACCTGTACCATGATTTCACCGTCGAGCCCGGCACCGGCCCTGTGCTTCTCGGTGAGGTCAGCCAGTGCAATGACGATAATACCGATAACCGCTTCAATCCGCCGGTCGGCCGCTTCCCTGAGATCGAGGAGGACGAGCCGCCGTACAGGCTGCTGTGCAATGAATATCCGGAGGCTGAGTAAAGCATGATAGTTACGATACATAACGACCAGCTGACCATGACTGCCGACACCCTCGGCGCTCAGATGCAGAGCATCACTTCATATAAGGGCACGGAATATCTCTGGAACGGTGACGAAAGATACTGGAAGGGGCGCGCCCCTGTGCTCTTCCCGTTTGTGGCTAGGCTCAAGGATAAGACCTATACTGTGAACGGCGGTACGTACCAGATGAAGATACATGGCTTTGCCTCGGCCTGCGAGTTTGAAGTCACAGAGCAGACGGAGAACAGTGTGACCTTTGCGCTGCACGATAATGAGGTCACGCGCGCACAGTTTCCATTTGCCTTCCTGTTCAGAGTAAGATATGCACTTAAGCAAAACACTGTAGAGGTGACCTATACCGTAGATAACCCGGCAGATGAAATGCTGCATTTCGGCCTCGGCGGACACCCAGGCTTCAATGTCCCGCTCGAGGAGGGGACTGCCTTTGAGGATTATTATCTGCGCTTCTCCCAGCCCTGTGAGCCTGACAGAGTGGGCTTTTCACCGGAGCTTCTGGTCAGCGGCAGCGACAAGCACTATGAGCTTGAGGACGGGCAGATCATCAGGCTTCATCATGACCTGTTCGATCATGACGCCATAGTTCTTAAAAACATGGCAAAGAGCGTCACCATCGCCTCGGATAAGACAAAACGATATGTGACCGTCAGTTATCCGCAGATGCCATATGTCGGCTTCTGGCACGCGGAACGCAAGGCCGCGCCGTATGTCTGCATCGAACCGTGGGTGTCGCTGCCCGCGCGCGACGGAGTTATAGAGGACTTTGCCTGCAAGGGCGACCTTATACATCTTCCCGGGCATGACAGCTATAAGAACACATGGTATATTACGATAGGGGAAGAATGAGCTATGTATGATGTTGCGGCGCTCGGTGAGCTGCTTATTGATTTCACCTGCATGTCGACGGATACGGACGGCTATCCGACTATGGCTGCGCACCCCGGCGGCGCGCCGGCAAATTATCTTGCCGCGCTGACGAAGTTCGGCGCAAAGGCCGCCATGATCGGCAAGGTCGGCAATGACACCTTCGGCAGACTGCTTATCAAGACCCTGAAAGGCGCGGGAATCGATACGCGCGGAATGCTCGTGTCGGACGATGTGTTCACGACGCTTGCGTTTGTGACGCTGGACGACAGCGGCGACCGTGAGTTCTCGTTTGCGCGCAAGCCCGGAGCCGATACGCAGCTCTGCTTTGATGAAATTGACCTCAGCGTGATAGATGCTTCAAAGGTGCTGCACTTCGGAACCCTGTCCATGACGAACGAACCGGCGAGGGACGCGACGTACAGAGCTGTTGAGTATGCCGCCGGGCACGGAAAGCTCATCAGCTTTGACCCGAATCTCAGAAAGCCACTGTGGGACGACTTGGATGAAGCAAAGCGGCAGATGCTGTGGGGACTCCGGCATGCGGACGTGGTCAAGATCAGCGATGAAGAGACGGAGTTTCTGTTCGGCCTTGCCCCGGAAGAGGCGGCAAAGCATATCATAGACAGCTTCGGCGTCAGGCTCGTATATGTAACCTGCGGGGCGGACGGCTGCTTTTACAGGACAAAAGCAGCCTCCGGTTTTGTTGAGGCGCTCAGCGGCATAGCCGTGAAGGACACGACCGGAGCGGGCGATATCTTCGGCGGCTCCGCCATGTATGGGCTGTTGAAATCGGGCGGCGTACCGGAGAAGCTGACTGCGGAGGAGCTTGAAAATATCGTTTCATTCGCGTGCGCGTCGGCGGGGCTCTCGACCACTAAGGCCGGCGGCATTTCAAGCGTACCGGAGCGCGGCGAGGTCGAAGCCGCAATGAAGTGATCGACGGCCGCTGACGGCAAAGCCTAAAGCAAAAACAAAGCACGGAAGAGGAATCATCATAGTTCCACTTTCGTGCTTTGCTTCTGTTATACGCTTTTGGGGGGATGGGTCTGCGAGTGACCGGATTCAGCTCGCCCCAAGTGCCGCGGCGGGAATTGTCAAGCTCCCGCTTTTTCTTTTTGGAGAGCTTTTCGTAAGGAATGAAATTGTTCATGTTGTACCTCCAAGTTTCGATGTGGCAGTATTATAGCAGAAAAGAGAAATAGTGCAAGACGGAAAACTGATTTATTAAGGTCAGGCTGTATAGAATTAGGACATTCAGTGTCGGAATAAGCTTATCAGGGGTGATGAAATGCTTGAATGCGCGTTTGTGCTTCTGATGAAAACGCTTTTGCTGATGCTGCGCCTGTCACCGGCAGACTCCTTCCCGAAGCCGCTGAGCAAGGAAGAGGAGCGAGAATATCTTGAACGCTGGCAGGACGGAGACATAGAGGCGAGGAACACGCTCGTTGAACACAACCTGCGTCTTGTCGCGCACATAATTAAGAAATACTACCAGAACGAGGATATTGACGATCTTATCTCAATCGGCACGATCGGGCTGATAAAGGGTATCAATACCTACAAACCGGATAAGGGCGTCCGCCTTGCAACTTATGCCAGTAGATGTATTGAAAATGAGATACTGATGCATTTTCGCAGCCAGAAGAAAACCGCGGCGGATGTCAGTTTGTCGGAAGCGCTGGACGTTGACGGCGAGGGCAACGGCCTGTACCTTATGGACGTTGTGGCGCAGGACGACGATATGGCCGAGCGGGTCGGGAGCATGGAGCTGTGCAGGAGTCTCAGAGAATATATAGATAAGGTGCTCGATGAGCGCGAGGCGGAGATCATACGCCTGCGCTACGGTATAGGCGGGGGAACACCTAAGACCCAGCGCGAGACTGCACAGCTATGCGGAATATCCCGCTCGTATGTATCGCGCATAGAAAAGAAGGCGCTCGAAAAGCTGCGCGAGGCATTGGAGGACGAGAGCGGGAAATAGACAAAAGATGTGTGAGGCAGAAGATAATAACTCAGGCTGACAAAAAGCCTCGCAGAGTTTTTTGCCCGCAGGCAAAAAATAAATCAAATCCATTTTTGCCGGGGGCGTGTACCTCGGCAAAAATACTTCTCGCGAAGTGAGTGTCGAGCTTGCGAGGCGCGAGCGGAGCGCAATCTTTTTTTTGTCAAAGAATCTTTGGTTCTTTGACAAGCTGAAAAATAGTTGCCCGTTTGTGCTTTCTGGTGTATAATATAATGAATCTTTATGGAAATGGAGATCGTCATGAGCAGAAAGAAAAGAAAAGCACAGGCCGTTGAGGTGCCTGATATAGAAGCTTCCGGCAAGGATATGTATGACTGGGTGCAGTGCCTCATAGTGGCGCTTATAATATGCGTTGTCTTTTTCGCGTTCTTTGTGCGTATTATCGACGTCGTCGGCACGTCAATGAACCCGACGCTCAATAACAGCGACAAGATGCTTGTCTCCGGGCTGTTCTATAAGCCGCAGGTCGGTGATGTGGT
>CAKTPC010000170.1 GCA_934590505.1 uncultured Oscillospiraceae bacterium | reverse complement strand
GTGCTGGTGAAGAACCCCGGCAGCGTCGCGGGCTTCGGCGAGATCGTCGAGAGCGTGCTGTCCCAGCGCTTTGACAGCGAAAATCTCCTCATTCTCCACACAAAGCAGGCACGGTTCATCTTCGATAAGCCGGTGTCATGGACGCGTGACGGCGAGGACGGCGGCGAATATCAGGATATCCTGCTGAAGAACTACGAGTGCCCGGTGCAGATGATCTTCTGATTTTCCCGGAAAATACAATTAAACCTTGCAATATCCGACCATAATATATATAATAATGCAGCACCGGTTTTCATAGAAGCCAGTGCTGCTTTTAAAAATATGCGTGCCCACGGGCACAAAGAAAGGAAGAGCGCCAAATGAAACGTCAGAAAATTTCCGGCATCTTTGCCGATGCAAAAGCCCTTGGCGGCCAGAGCATGACAGTCTGCGGCTGGGTCAGGACCGTCCGCGACATGAAGAACTTCGGGTTTATCGAGCTTAATGACGGCAGCTGCTTCAAGTCGCTGCAGGTCGTATTTGAGAGGAGCTCCCTGAATAATTACGAAGAGATAGCAAAGCAGAACGTAGGCGCTGCCCTTATCGTCCACGGCACGCTTGTTCTTACCCCTGAGGCAAAGCAGCCTTTTGAGCTGAAGGCCGATGAGATCACCGTTGAGGGCGCGTCCACGCCGGACTATCCCCTCCAGAAGAAGCGCCACAGCGTGGAGTTTCTGCGCACGATCCAGCACCTCAGACCGCGCACCAATCTCTTCTCCGCCACCTTCCGCGTCCGCAGCGTCGCGGCGCAGGCGGTGCATGAGTTTTTCCAGCAGCGAGGCTTCGTGTATGTAAACACCCCCATCATCACCGGCTCCGACTGCGAGGGCGCGGGCGAGATGTTCCGCGTCACCACGCTCGATCTCAATAACCTTCCTCTCAAGGAGGACGGCACCGTTGACGACAGCAAGGACTTCTTCGGCAAGCCGACGAGCCTGACCGTCTCCGGTCAGCTCAACGCCGAGAACTTTGCCATGGCCTTCGGCGATGTCTACACCTTCGGCCCCACCTTCCGTGCCGAGGTCTCCTACACCCAGCGCCACGCCGCCGAGTTCTGGATGATCGAACCGGAGATGGCCTTTGCCGACCTCAACGATTATATGGACACTGCCGAGGCGATGGTCAAGTATATCATCAACCGCACCATGGAGCGCTGTCCGCAGGAGATGGAGTTCTTCAACTCCTTTGTCGACAAGGGGCTTCTTGAGCGACTGCACAACGTCGTCAGCAACGACTTCGGCCGTGTGAGCTACACCGAGGCAGTGGAGATACTCAAGAACAGCGGCAGGAAGTTCGAGTACCCCGTCGAGTGGGGTATCGATCTTCAGACCGAGCATGAGCGCTATCTGACCGAGGAAGTGTTCAAAAAGCCCATCTTCGTCACCGATTACCCCAAGGACATCAAGGCCTTCTATATGCGCATGAACGACGATGGCAAGACCGTCGCGGCGGCGGACTGCCTTGTCCCCGGCATCGGCGAGATCATCGGCGGCAGCCAGCGCGAGGAGCGTCTTGACATGCTCGAAAAGCGCATGGACGAGCTGGGACTTAAGAAAGAAGACTACTGGTGGTACCTCGATCTGCGCCGCTACGGCAGCTGCCGTCACGCGGGCTACGGCCTGGGCTTTGAGCGTATGGTCATGTACCTCACCGGCGTGAGCAACATCCGCGATGTGGAGCTTCACCCCCGCACGACGGGCAACGCCGACTTCTGAAAAAACTAAAAATGCAGCGTCTGTTTCAGACGCTGCATTTTTATACGCTCTTCCATAGTCTTATTACGCCGCGGTCATTGAGCTGCTGGATCGTCACCAGCAATATCGGGAACAGCAGCATTCCCCACACGCCGCACACGCGCCAGCCGACGTATATCGCCGCGAGCGAGGCGATGGGGTCAAGGCCTATCTGATCGCCGAGGAGCTTTGCCTGTGTGCAGCTGCGCACGAGATTGACGAGCGCCCAGCATACGATCAGGCCAATCGCCCTGCCGGTATTTCCGAGCAGCAGGCAGAACACCGCCCACGGCACCAGCACCACGCCCGTGCCGAACACAGGCAGCGCATCTATCAGCGCAGTCACGGCAGCGATACCGAGCGCACCGCGCACACCGAGCAGCAGAAACGCAATGAGCAGCTCTATGAAAGTCATCGCCATAAGTATGAGCTGGGCGCGCATGAAGCCGCCGAAGCTGCCGCGCAGATCGACTCCCAGCCCCTCTAGGCGCTGGCGGAAGCCCGCGGGCAGCTGCGCAAGGATAAAGGCATTTATCTTCGGAAAGGCTGCGGAGATAAAATAGGTGCCGATCCCCGCCGTCACAATGAACAGCAGCGTATCGGGGCTTGCCTGCGCCGTGCGGGAGAGAAAGGCGATGGCCTGCTTCGATATCGCCGCGGGCAGGGAATAGAGCATGTCCCCGATGGAGGAAGCCGCCGTCTCAAGATAAGACGCCGTGCCCTCTGGGGCGCTGCCGATGTAGTCCATGGCGCGGTTTTCAAGCTCAAGAAGCTTCTGCTCGATGAGACTCATAAGCCCCGGCACGCTCTGTATGAACTCCGTGACCGTGCCGACGCCCTTGAGCACGAGCGAGGCCGCCGCCCACAAAAGCAGCGCGAGCGTCAGCAGCACGCACAGCGCCGCCGCAGCGCCCCGGCTCCAGCCGTGCCTGGAGAGATAGCCCACCGGCTTTTCCAGCAGCGCCGCCAGCAGGTACGCCGTTATGAACGGCGCTGCCCACGGCAGTATAAAGCGCACGCACAGCCACACGAGCCCGACTGTCCCTGCCGCGTACAGCAGCAGTGCAAAATAGCCGGCAAGCTTTTCCTGCATTCCCTCACCACCCGTCGATTTTTCTCCCGGTATTATTTGCCATTTATACCGATTTTTATTCATCGAACCCCCGGCCGCGGCGCTGTATATAATGGATTGGGCCGGTGCTTTCTGCGCCGCGCCCGCACTGTAATCTGCGGCACTGGAGGAAAAGAAATGCTTATAGTGCAAAAATTCGGCGGCAGCTCCATAGCGGACGGAGACAGGCTGCGCCGCGCGGCAGGCATTTGTATGCGGCAGCGGCAGAATGGGAACGAGGTTGTGGTCGTAGTCTCGGCAATGGGCGATACTACCGACCTTCTTGCGGACAGGGCGCGCGTGCTTGGCGCCAAGCCCTCCCCGCGTGAGATGGACGCACTCATCACTACCGGCGAGCAGCAGTCGGCGGCGCTGCTCGTCATGACGATGGAGAGCCTCGGCATGCCGGCGGTGTCCCTTGCCGGGTGGCAGGCGGGGATATACACCGACTGCCGCTATGGCGACAGCGACATACGGCTCATTGCGCCTGTGAGGATAAGAGAAGCGCTGAGCCGCGGCAAGGTCCCGGTCGTGACGGGGTTTCAGGGCGTGTGCGCCGCCGGGGATATAACGAGCCTTGGCCGCGGCGGCTCGGACACGACGGCGGTCGCGCTCGCGGCGGCACTCGAGAGTGACTGCTGCGAGATATATACCGACGTCGACGGCATATATACCGCCGACCCACGCCTGATACAGGAGGCGGTGAAGCTCGACGCGATAGATTACCGGGATATGCTCGCCCTTGCCGAGGCCGGGTCACAGGTGCTCCACGCAAAATCCGTGGAGCTTGCGATGGCAAACTCAGTCGTGATACATCTGCTCTC
>CAKTPC010000169.1 GCA_934590505.1 uncultured Oscillospiraceae bacterium | reverse complement strand
CAGTCTGATTTGACTGCATCACCAATTTCCAATGCCTCCAGCAGCTCCATGCAGTGTGCGTACTGGTCATGTGGGATAGGAAACGGAATGGTTGCAACGCCGTATTCCGGGTGGTTTGGATTGCCGAGTACTGCATGTATCATCATTTTTTTACCTCCTGCATTTCAGTTCTCAGGCATTTGCCGTCGCCGTGCCAGCAAATAAAACCATGTGCCGGATAATTACACCCTTCACACTGCCTATATTCATGGCACGCCACCGTCTCATTGTCCGGACGTCCAGCGTCCGGCAGATTCTTGAACGCCTGTTTGATTTCGTAATTCTTCACTTCGATACCTCCTCCTAAATGCAAAAAGGCCGAAACCTTTGATTTCTCAAAAGTTCCGGCCTGACCAATTCAATATTCTTTTGTCTCTCTGACTTACTTGCTCATGTTTCACCTCCAACATTCAATAACACATATATAAATCTTGAAAAACCGTCAAGTAGCGGTTCGGGTCCTGTCAGTCGCTCGAAAACGGCGTTTGTCATCAATGGAAAAATAAAAAAATTTCCGAGCCTAAAAAGCCCGGAAAGCCTTGATGACACTGCACTTGGAGCAGTGTCATCAAAATTGGCTGACCATGATGGTATGCCCGACAGGATTCGAACCTGCGACCTTCGGAGTCGGAGTCCGACGCGCTATCCAGCTGCGCCACGGGCACGTATTTACATTTACCGCAATATATGGTATACTGGTTGTTGTTTCGGACACAAAAGCAGCGGCCATGATTACTGCGGAGATTATTATACCAAAACTTCCGGGTAAAGTAAATAGCGGTTTGCGGCTTTTTAAAGCCTTTTTGGAGGGCATATTTTTCAGAAAAAGGATATATCATATGAAGCACATAAACGTCTTTCACAGAATCGCCGCGGCGCTGCTCTGCCTGTGCATGCTGCTGCCCCTCTCCGCCTGCGGTGAGACGAAAATGTACCAGAAGCAGGTGTTCGCGATGGACACCGTCATGACGCTGACGGCCTACGGCAACAAGGCCGAAGCCGGGCTCAGCGCCGCGCAGAGCGTCATCACCTCTATGGACTCGATGCTCGACCCCGACGTTGAGACAAGCACGACCTACGCCATCAATCATGCCGAGGGTGCGAACGTCTCCATCTCCGGTCAGGTGGCCAAGATGCTCAGCACCGCACAGACCGTGTATAACCAGAGCGGCGGCACGCTCGACCTCTCGCTCTACCCCGTCATAAAGCGCTGGGGCTTCACCGACGGGCGGTATTACGTCCCGTCCGATGACGAACTTGCGCAGGATCTCGCGCGCCGCGCCTTTGACAAGATGATACTCACGAGCTTTCCCAGCTCCGGCTCCTATGCCGTCTCCTTCCCTGCCGGGACGGAGATCACTTTCGGTGCGGTGGCCAAGGGCTGCGCCTCTGACTATGCCATCGCCGCGATGCGCAACGCCGGTGTCACAAGCGGCATCATCTCCCTCGGCGGCAATGTCCAGACCCTCGGTCTCAAGCCCGACGGCACCAACTGGACGATCGCCGTGCAGGACCCCAACAACTCTTCAAGCTATCTCGGCGTCGTCAGCGTGGGCGAGACCGCCGTCGTCACCAGCGGCACCTACCAGCGCTACTTTACCCAGAACGGCAAGACCTATCACCACCTGATAAACCCCGAGACCGGCTACCCCATCAACAATACCCTTACCTCCGTCACCATTATATGTGAGGACGGCACTCTGGCAGACTGCCTGTCCACGGCGCTCTTCATCATGGGCGAGAGCAAGGCGCTCAATTATTGGCGCACCTACGGCGGCTTTGAAATGATCCTCGTCAATAAGGATAACCAGATTACCTGCACCAAGGGTCTCATGGAGCAGTTCACTCTCGCGAACGACAGCTACACTCTAAGGTACACCGAGTAATGACCGACCTGAATACCGACGTCAGATACATCAAGGGCATAGGAGAGAAAAAGGCGCTGGCGCTGGCAAAGCTCGGCGTCTTTTCTCTCTATGACCTTGTTTCTTATTTCCCGCGTAAATACGAAGACCGCAGCACCGTTATGCCAATCTCGCTGACAAGCGGCGGCGAGAGCGTCTGCATTGAGGCTCTGGTCGCTGACACTCCGCGCCTGACCCGTGTGCGCCGCGGACTGGAGCTTGTGAAGCTGCGCGCCGTCGACGAGAGCGGGTCGGTCGACATAACATTCTTTAATCAGCCCTACGCAAAGGACAATCTCATCCGCGGCGAGAGCTATATGTTCTTCGGGAAGATAGAAGCCGCCGGCATGCGCCGCTCCATGGTGAACCCAGTGTACGAAAAATCCGCCGGCAGCGGCACGGTCACCGGGCGCATCATTCCGATCTACCGCGTGTGCAATGGACTCAATCAGCGCACAATGCTCCAGGCCGTGCGTCAGGGGCTGGACGCCTGCCTCGACCGCATCCCGGACGTTCTCCCGCAGGATGTGCGCGAGCGCTGCCGCCTTGCGCAGACTGCCTATGCCTATGAAAACATCCACTTCCCAAAGGACTTTGACGCGCTCGAGCTTGCGCGGCGGAGGCTGATATTTGAGGAGCTTTTCGTCCTCGCCTGTGCGCTTGGCCGCATCCGCGGCGAGCGTGTGCGTGAGGATGGCATAAAGCTGTCCGTCCATGATATGAGCCGCTTCTGGGCGTCTCTCCCCTTCTCCCCCACCTGCGCGCAAAGGCGCGCAATAGATCAGGCGCTGAGCGATATAAGCTCCGGCGCTGTGATGAACCGCCTTGTGCAGGGCGACGTCGGCAGCGGCAAGACGCTGGTCGCGGCGGCGCTGATGTGGCAGTGCGCCGAAAGCGGATATATGAGCGCTTTCATGGCGCCGACGGAGATCCTTGCCGAGCAGCATTATTCGACGCTCTCCTCCATGCTCGCCCCGCTCGGCGTGCGCATAGGGCGGCTCACCGGCGCGATGAGCGCGAAGGAGAAGCGCGAAACAAAGGCAAAGCTCAAAGCCGGTGAATATGACATTGTCGTCGGCACACACGCGCTGTTCAGTCAGGACGTTGAATATTCAAATCTCGCCCTCGTCGTCACCGACGAGCAGCACCGTTTCGGCGTCGGCCAGCGCTCGGCGCTGATCGGCAAGGGGCAGAAGCCGCATGTGCTCGTCATGTCCGCAACACCGATCCCGCGCACGCTCGCCCTCATAATCTACGGCGATCTCGACGTATCTGTCATTGACGAGCTGCCGCCTGGGCGGCAGAAGGTAGACACCTTCGCCGTCGATGAAAGCTACCGTCAGCGGCTCAATGGCTTTATCCGTAAGCTCGTCGGCGAGGGGCGGCAGGTGTTCGTCGTGTGTCCGATGGTCGAGGAGAATGAGGAGCTGCCGACAAAGCTCAAGTCCGCGCAGGAGCATGCCGCCGGGCTTGCCGCGCTCTTCCCCGACCTCACCGTCGCCTGCATCCACGGCAAGATGAAGCCCAAGGAAAAGGACGCCGTCATGTCCGCCGTTGTAGCGGGAGAAGTCAACATCCTCGTCGCGACCACGGTCATTGAGGTCGGCGTCGACGTGCCGAACGCGGCACTGATGATAATCGAGAACGCCGAGCGCTTCGGCCTGAGTCAGCTGCACCAGCTGCGCGGGCGCGTGGGCCGCGGCAAGCACAAGAGTTATTGCGTCCTCGTCTCGGATAACGACAGCGAGGATGTGCGCGCAAGGCTCTCGAT
>CAKTPC010000168.1 GCA_934590505.1 uncultured Oscillospiraceae bacterium | reverse complement strand
GAGGTGGGCGTGATAAAGATACTCGACTGCCAGCGCCACCGCGGCGGCGTGCGCGTGAGCGTCGTGTGCGGGATGGACGCGGCAGAGGATTACCGCACAGTTCAGACGGGCGTGACCGCGGTATCGCGCGCATTGAGCGCAAAGCGCGGCGAGGTCGCCGCGGCTGTCGGCAGAATACTTGACGAGAACTCCCGTCTCAAGGAGCGCGCGGCGGCACTGAGCGCGGAGCTTGTGCGCGTGAAGGCCGAAAGCGTTGCAGAGACAGCTGGAAATATTTGCGTCTTTGACGGTATCCTTGATGAAATCGCGCAGCGGGAGCTTACGAATCTTCTGATGGAAAAATGCGGCGGCATCGCCGCAGTGTTCTCCGGCAGTGACAAGGACGGTTGGCGCTATATCATCGGCAGCAAAACCGTCGACCTTCGCCGCGAAACCAAACGCATCAACGCCGCAATAAACGGCCGCGGCGGCGGAACGGAGCGGATGATACAGGGACGCGCGCTCTCCGGAAAGGGTTACATAACTTCCGAAATTTTGTCTCTCAGGTTTGAATGTTAATAAAAGGTTCACATGTTTAGACATAAATCAGCAAATTGTATAGTATTGGCATACAAAAAAGTTGTGTTTTATGACACTTTTGCCCAAATAATAATTGACAGTTTGTTGACGATTTGTTAAAATATTGCTGTGTGAGTGGGGGCGTGTGTTTGCACGCCCTGAAAAATGGAAACAAAAATTTGGAGGGTTATCTGTGAAAGATCTCAAGCATCTGATCTACTTTGAGAATCTGCTTCAGGAAGCCAATAACGAGCTTGTCCAGAAGGCTAAGGCCGACGGCAAGTACGCAATAGGCTACACCTGCTACTTCATGCCTGAAGTTCTTCTCGACCTGCCCGGCTGCTTCTCCGTCAGACTGAGAGCGCCGCGCTGCACTTCCCCTGACATTGCGACCTACTATATGTCCGCGCGTGTCTGCCACTATGCAAGAAGCCTTCTTGAGAGAGCTCTCGAGGGCGGCTTCAACTTCCTCGATGCGCAGATGGCGACCGAGACCTGCACCGGCACCTGCCGCTTCCAGGAGCACCTTCAGCAGAAGCACCTTGACTCCGTCAAGGATATGAGAATCATCAACAACGATAATTTCTTCTGCGAATTCTCCGACGTTCCCTTCAAGAACAATGAGAACGGCTACGTTCACTTCCGTGAGCAGCTGCGCGCCCATGTTCTTCAGCCCCTGCATGAAAAGCTCGGCATCGATGTTTCCGACGAGGCCATCATGAAAACCATCGAGCGCCACAATGAGGTCTGCCGCCTGATAAATGAGATCGGCGACTACCGCAAGCTTGATAACCCCACCATCACCGGCTATGAGTTCCACGTCATCCAGCTCGTCAGCCAGGTCTGCCCGAAGGAGCTTATCCTCCCCTATCTGCGCGAGACCGCCGAGGAGCTCAAGACCCGCGAGCCCGACGACCGCTGGCCGTTCCGCTGCAAGGTCGTGCTCTGCGGCTCCGAGAACGATGACCCCGACTTCACCAAGCTCATCGAGAGCTGCGGTGCAGAAGTCGTTGCCGACCGTTACTGCTACGGCGCTGTTGAGAGCCGTATCCCCATCGTCGTCAAGGAAGGCCAGGAGCCGCTTGACGCTATTGCTCGCCACTATCTCGACACCTCCAACTGCCCGCGCTTCATGCCGCAGGACACCATGCGCGCAAGAAAGCAGCGCATCGCCGACCTCGCCAGAGACTACCATGCCGACGGCGTTATCGTCGCTTCCAACAAGTTCTGCGAATACTGGAGCTATGAGCGCGTCATAGACACGGTCGTGCTGCCGCGTGACTTCGGTCTGCCGGTGTGCTCGATCGAGAAGGAATACATAAATTCCGCCTCCGGCCAGCTGCGTACCCGCTTCCAGGCCTTTGTCGAGAGCATTGAGATCAAGAAGATCCAGGAGGGCAAGTAAGATGGCTAAGAAGAACATTGATTACAAAAAGCTGATGAAGGACTTCTGGTACGGCAAGCCCCACGGTGAGCGCCGTCTGGGAGACATCCGCGAGGATAAGACCGGCCTTTACAAGCACAGAGAGTGGCGCGGCGTAAAGGACACGATGTACTACTTCTATAACATCTGGCTGTATAACTACATCCACATGGTCATGGACGTTATGAAGTACGGCGGCGTCGTGAACTTTGCAAAGGGCGTATGGCGCTACCGCTGGGTCGGCCAGACCTATCTGCCCGTTCTGCACTGGTTCGACCGCGGCATGGAAGGCATGCGCGGCGAGGCCCTGAAGGCCTCCGCATGGCACTACCGCGGCATGGTCAACGCGACCATCGTCCAGTTTATGCGCATGTTCGTTGCAGACACCAGGCTGCACGGCGGCAAGAAGAACGACGCCTATTATCACACCTTTGCACATAACGAGACCGTCTGGGGCGGCATCTTCTACCCCTGGTCCGATAAGTTCCAGAACGTTCCTCTGGAAATGATCCCCTATTTCGTTACCTGTCATGTCAATTCCCACACGGTTCTTAACTATATCGACGCCGTTCAGTCCATCGGTCTGCCCGGCGACCCGTGTCCGATGTGCCAGGCTGAGTCCGGTCTGTTCGTCCTTGACGACATTCCCGACTACGCCCCTCTGGTCATCACCTGCAACGAGGCCTGCGACGCTTCCGTCGCCACCTCTGTGCTTCAGGACTGGTTCTTTGACAAGCCCCTCTTCGCGCTGCCCATGCCCATGCTCTTCGATGATCCTCTGGTCAAGAAGCACTGCATGAACGAGATTGAAGAGTGCTGGAAGTTCATCGAGGATCAGACCGGCGTTCCCTTCAACTGGGAAGTCCTCAAGGAGCGCATAGAGTCCCAGAACAAGCTGCAGGAGTTTGAGTGGGAGAAGTGGGACGTTGCCTCCCATACCAACTACTACCCCGTCAACGGCGTTGCTCAGGCACTCTACCGTATCTACCAGAGCCAGTACGGCGACCTGCCCGTGTGGCACCAGGTCGACGCAAAGGTCCGCAAGATCCTCAACAAGTGCGTTGAGAAGAAGATCGACTCCTTCCCCAATACACGCCACAGAGTTATCGCATGGTCCTGCGCACCTCTGTACTACTCCAACTGGTGCACTTGGGCTTACAACTGCTGGGGCCTGAATGTCATCATCAATATGGACTCGCTGATGTTCGACATGACCATACGCACCGATTCCTACGAGCACTGCCTCGAGGATATGGCTCAGTACCACATGTGGGCTCCGATGCGCCGCATGGCCGTCGGCGGCATGAAGCACTTCTTCGAGCTGTGGGAGTACAAAGAGAAGTTCAACTGCGACATGGTCATGATGTACGACCAGCTGCAGTGCAAGGGCGCACAGGGTCTGCACGGTCTGTTTGAGGACGAGTTCCGCGATAGGAACATCCCCGCGATCTGGATGCCGCACGCTCTGCCCGACAGCCGCACCGTCTCCAGAATGGAGATACGCCGCATAATCAACGATTACATGAGCACCGTCATGCACGAAGAGCCGCTCGATCCGTCTCTGCTTGACTTTGACGACTCCATGACATGGTAATTAGGAGGAAGAAAACATGAAAAAATGCAAGTGCAAGGGCAGCTGCAAGCTCGGCAAGCTCTTCGGCAAGCTCATTGGCATTGCCCTTCTGGCAAATGTCGCGCTGTTCGTCGTGTTCTTCTTTGACCTCGACGGCAAGCTTCTCTT
>CAKTPC010000167.1 GCA_934590505.1 uncultured Oscillospiraceae bacterium | reverse complement strand
CAGCCTTATTACTTCTGGCTGGGGCCGGGGTTATAGTCACCGAAAATCAGATCATCTATATCCATGGTGTACCTCCTATTTAGTCAGCATACAATCAATATATGCGCCTTGCGGTAAATATATGACTGTAAGTATCAGTCCGAAGTCTTTAGTGTCACGCAAACAAGCTCCGGACGGTTGAGAAAGCGCGGGACAACGATTGAGTTCCCGAGCCCGCGCGAAACGATCATCACGGTGTTGTTCTCTTCATATACGCCCTTTTCGTATTCCGCGCCGAGCTTACGGTGAACGTCTAGCAGGCCGCCGATAAACGGCAGGCGGACTATGCCGCCGTGGGCATGGCCGCTGAGGACAAGGTCGACCGGCAGGCCGGGAAAGCCCGTAAGCGTATCATTGCGGTGATAGAGCCAGATAACAAAGTCATCCGGGTACTCCCCGCGCAGCCTTGCGGCGAGCTCCGGCGGCCTATCCATATCGGCGCGGCCGTTTTTATCCTCCGCGCCGCAGACGATGATGCGCGAGGAGCCGCAGTATAAAGGCTCGTAGGCGTTGCTCAGAAAGTGCGCGCCGTGGCTGAGCGCAAGCTCCCTCACCTTATCCACGCAGTGTGCTGCCCACTCATGGTTGCCGTTTATACAGTATATGGGCGCAATGCCCTCAATGCTGTTGAGCAGATTCTCAAGGACAGGCAGATCGGAGGGATAGGTTATCATGTCCCCGAGGATGGCGATCATGTCGGGCTTTGCGTCCGACACGGCGCGAACGAGACGGGAGTTATTCTTGCCGAAGCTCATGCCGTGCAGGTCGGAGAGGACGGCGATGCGGAAGCCGTCAAACTCAGGCGGGAGATCGCTGAACTGCACACTGTATTCGGTTGTTTCGAGGGTAAAGCGGCTGTCCAGAATGATGCAGGCGGTCAGCAGGACGACCGCCGCGGCCGCGGTGAGCTTACGGTTCATTGGCACCTCCGTGATGAATCGCATTTATTTTAACACACTTTCGTGTCGAAAACAGCATTATATTATAAATCTTATTTTAATAATTTGAGAATAGTCGTAAATTGGCTTGAATCGCGGGGAGACTTGCGTTATAATACCTTAGTCTGTTCAGATGACCTACGCATTACGCGAAAATTACACGAAGGATGAGATGACATAAGATGAGTGCATCGACCGAGAAGAAGAACCGTCAGGCCGCCCGCGAGGCCGGTACCGACAAGAAGATGCTGGCTGCGCAGGAAGAGTCCCGCAAAAAGGCGCAGAGCAAGAGACGCTGGACGCTGGGTACCATCGGCGTCGTGCTGCTGATCGCGCTTATTATTTTCCTTGACTCAGGCGTCCTGTTTAAGACCACAGCCTATACCGTGGGCGACAGGAGCTATTCCGCCTCCGAGCTCAGCTACCACTACGCCACGCAGTACTACAGCACTGCCAACCAGTACGGCAGCTATGCCTCACTGCTCGGCCTTGATACCTCCACGGGAATCAGAGGGCTCGGCAAGCAGACCAGTCCCTACGGCGGCACATGGAAGGAGCAGTTCCTGACCGCAGCTGAGAACGAGCTGCTTCAGGTCAAGGCTCTGTGTGACTATGCCAAGGAAAACGGCATCGAGCTCACCGAGGATGAGATCGCCGAGGTGGACGCAAACTTTGAGAACCTTGAATCGCTCGCAAAGCTCCAGGGCTATGCCAGTGCAGATAAGATGCTCGCCGCAAACTACGGCCAGGGCGTGACGGTCGAGATGGCGCGCAGCGCCGCCATAGACGCTGCTCTTGCCAACAAGGCCAGCACCGAGAAGCAGAACTCTCTTGAATACAGCTCCGCCGAGCTTGAGGCAAAATACGAAGAGAACAAGGATTCCTGGGATAAATTCGGCTATGTCTACTACTTTGTAGAGGCTGAAAAGACCACGACCCAGGACGCCGACGGCAACGATACCGAGACTGTCACCCCCGAAGCTCTTGATGCCGCTAAGGCCAAGGCCGACGCGATAGTCGCGGCCTATGACAAGGCTGACGATAAGCTTGGGGGCGAGGAGAAGCTCAACGCCGCGCTCACTGAGGCCGGGGTCGACGGCACCGCGAACGCCGTTTCCAGCATTTCCGGCAGCAGCATCAGTGTTGCGGCCGACTGGCTCAAGGACGCGAGCCGCAAGGCCGGTGACATCACCGCCGAGGTAAACAGCGGAGAGACCGGTTATAACGTCGTTGTGTTCCTCAGCCGTGACGACAACCACTATAACACCGTTTCCGTGCGCCACATTCTTGTAAAGGCCGAGGCGTCCGAGGACGGCACCTATACCGATGCGGCCAAGGCGCGCGCCGAGGAGATCCTTGCCGAGTATAACTCCGGAGACAAGACCGAGGACAGCTTCGCCGCACTCGCAAACGAGTATTCCGAGGACGACGGCTCCAACACCAACGGCGGCCTGTATGAGAACATCTACAAGGGGCAGATGGTTCAGGAGTTCAATGACTTCTGCTTTGCCGGACATAAGGCCGGAGACACCGGTATCGTCTATGGCGAGAGCAGCAGCTACGCCGGGTACCATGTGATGTACTTCGTCGGTGAGGGCGAGCAGTACAGCGATTATCTCGCAAAGAACAGTCTGCTCACTGCAGATATGAACGCATGGCTCGAGGAGCTCACCTCCGCTTACGAGACCTCCGTCGGCAGCGGCATCAGCTTCGTCGGCAAATAAAGCGCATTATAAGGCAAACCAAAAGGCCGCCGGGATCGGCGGCCTTTTTAACATCAGATGACAAGAGGAAAGACTATGAATGAGAGAACTCTGCGCGCGCGCATGCTGCTGGGCGAAGAGGCGATGGAAAAGCTTGCGGCGAGCCATGTGGCCGTGTTCGGGCTCGGCGGCGTCGGCTCATGGTGCGCCGAGGCGCTGGCAAGAGCGGGCGTTGGCCGACTGACCCTTATCGATCAGGACACCGTTGGCGAGAGCAACATAAACCGTCAGCTCTGTGCCCTTGGCTCCACCGTCGGCATGGGCAAGGCGGCGGTAATGGCACAGCGGGCGCTGGACATAAACCCGGATATAGATGTGAAGTGCATCGAAGGTCACTATGAGGCGGCAGACCGGGATCGCTTCTTCGGCGGCTATGACTATGTCGTTGACGCGATCGATCTCGTTTCCTGCAAGGTCGACCTGATAATGAGCTGCATGGAGCGCGGGATACCTATCGTCTCCGCCCTCGGCACGGGGAATAAGAAGGACGCGTCGCTATTGCGGATAGCCGACATTTCCAAAACCAGCGGCTGTGCGCTTGCACGCGTCGTGCGGCGTGAGCTGCGGCAGCGCGGCGTGACGCACCATACTGTTGTATTCAGTCCCGAAGAGCCGATGGAACCGGAGCAGCTTGAAGCTCCGCCGCCCGGGCGCAGGAGCGTCCCCGGCTCACTCGTATGGGTGCCGGCCTCGGCAGGACTGCTGCTGTGCCAGCACGTCGTCACGGAGCTGATAAAATAAAATTAAAACTCCGAGGCAGTAGCTCGATTGAAAGAATCATCCAAGTTACCAGAATACATATGCCCTCTGCCGAACTTATGTTCGGCAGAGGGCATTTTATGGAGAAAAATCGAAAAGCTTTTTATCTGCTCAGCAGTACCTCGTCGCTTTCGAGAGGGCTGCTGGCGATCTGTGCGAACATCTCTATAAGCTCGTGCTTTGAGAGGTGCTGCTTTTCCTCGCCGCGGATATCCAGGATGATCTTGCCCTGGTTCATCATGATAAGGCGGTTGCCGTGGCG
>CAKTPC010000166.1 GCA_934590505.1 uncultured Oscillospiraceae bacterium | reverse complement strand
ATGCCCCGTATGTCAAGCACTTTTTTCGGCGTTTTTGCAGAAATTTTTCGTGTATTTTTGTGAGCGATGTACAGGGGACGTCCGCTTACCGCGGGCATGGCTGACAGGCTTTCGCAGCGCCCTGCTCCGCGGTGGGTTTTACTCTGTCCCTTTTATGGTATATGTGCCAAATTGTAACTAATTGTTTCCTGATCTTCCTTGTATTCGCGGCTGCCGCAGGCTATAATTCATGGTGTAAAACAATCTCTTTTATAATAAGAATAAGTAGAGTTTTTGAAAGGAAACATGCGGTATGAAGAGAAGTTTATGGAAAGCGCTTCTGTCCGTCGCGCTGCTGCTCACGATGCTCGTGAGCATGCTGCCGTTCGCCGCTTTCGCGGAGAACGGCCAGACAGCGGCCACGCCGACCGAAGAGTCCGCCAAGGCCGGGGACGTTCCCAAGGCTGGCAGCACATCCAAGACCGGCGATAAGACGGCCGGCGCAGCCGAGACCAGGGACGTTCCTAAAGACGACGCAGCCATGGATGAATCCAAGGACACGCCTAAGGATGACGCGGCCAAGGATGAATCCAAAGACTCCCTCAAAGGCGACGCTGTCAAGGGTGACGTCAAAGACGCGCCCAAGGGCGGCGCTGAGGACGCGAGCGCGCAGGTCAAGACCCTCGAGTCGAATGATACTCCGGAATCTGATTCCGTGCCGATGGAGCTCTTCCTTACATATGAAGCGAACGGCGGCAATGGCGGTCCGGATAGAGACGGTCCTTATATTGTCAACGTCGGCAGCAAGTACTCCTTCAAGATAAAGTCACTTGCCGAGACCACCATCACCGCTCCGGACGGATACACGTTCAACGGCTGGAACACTCAGGCTGACGGTCAGGGCGAAGCTGTTGCCGTTGGCAGCGACTGGGCAGCCGAATACAGCGCGACGCTCTACGCCCAGTGGGTCGAGGATAAGATCAGCATCACCCTTACTTATGACGCAAACGGCGGAACCGGTTCGGACAGTGAGACAAAGAAGTTTAATATCGGAGAACCGTACACCTTCACGGTAAAGTCTCGTTCCGATACCGGCATAGACAGAGCCAAACACAGCTTCCTCTATTGGTCTGACGATAAAGACGGCAATGGGAGTCGATACAACGGCGGGAATGAGATAACCGTCACCGGGGACACCACGCTCTATGCCCAGTGGCAATATGTACCCCAGAAAATCAACATCTTGTATTACCCAAACACCGATCTGGGTGTGCCTGAGGTTGACCGTGGTATCACTGAAGGCACCAGCTACACCGTGAGGAGCAATACGTTCCGGCCTCCCTACAACAAACATTTTGTCAACTGGAACACCGCGTCGGACGGCAGCGGAACGCCTTATGGAGCCGGTCAGGTGATAACAGCTCCCGACACAGACCTTATCCTTGTTGCCCAGTGGGCAGATGATCCCAAATGGTCGGAGCTTGGCATAGCCATATCCGCTCCTGCAAAGGCACTCCCCGGCGCGGACCTTACTTATGCCATAACTGTCACGAACGGCACCGGCTATGATTTGAACTCCGTGGTCGTTGACGTTGCCCTGCCCGCGGAGGTCACGTATGACGAAAGTCTGTCATCCTGCGGCGCTTGGAGCCTTTCCTATGATCCCGCCGCCCGTGTTGTGACTGCCAGACTGGAGTCGGCTGACGGCTCCCCCGTCCTCGCCTTGGATGGCACTTCCGAATTCAACTTGCCGGTGACGATCAAGCCAGCGGTTTTCGGAACCATTGAGGCTAAAGCGAAGATCGCCGGCGCATTCAGCCGTACCGGCCGCGGTGAAACAGGAGAAGGCAGCTCCGCTGCGGCCCAGACGACCATGTCGGGTCTTGAGATCAGCGTGAACGCTGCGCCGCAAGATCCAGCGCTCGGCGAGACGATCACCTATACCGTGACCGTCACCAACAACACCGGTCTTACGCTGAGCGGTATACGTATCAACAACGGCATGAACAGCTATGACAGCCTTTCAGTGCTGAGCCTCCAGTCCTCATCAAGTGACGGCTGGGGCCTCACGAGCACCGGCGAAGGTAACCTTTGTGATCTCCATAAGGACCTTGCCACCGGCGCTTCCGCCTCCTATGAGCTAACGACCAGCTTCATCAATGCCGACAGCAAGACCGCTGTGTGCACAGCGGCAATAACATCGATATCCGCAGCAGACGGCACCGTAGCCGGCAGCTTCGGCAGCGCATCAGCCACGGCAGCCTTGAAGGAGTTCGACTGGTCGAATCTCAAGATAGAAAAGTCGGTCGACACGGCCACGGCAAGCCCCGGCGAGCTGATCACCTATACCATAAAGGTCACTAACAACACCGGCTACAATTTGACATACCTGTGCGTTGAGGACCCAGCACCCGCGAACACCACGTTTTACGAAAGCAGACAAACCTCGGGTAATTGGGCTCTCTCCGGCGGTGGCACCGGTACCGTTAAAGCCGAGCTTCAGAGCGGGCTTGCCAAGGGCGTAGAGGAAACCTTCACCATGAGGGTAAGGGTCAACAGCGACGCTCCTTCCGCGGCGGTCGAGAACACCGCGAAAATCACCGCGGCGAAAAGCGGCTCTGACTACACTCTGACCGACACTCACCCCGACGGCATTGCAAGCAATAAGGTGACGACGGATATACTGCCGGCGCTTGAGCTCAGCATGTCTGTTTCCCCCGCCATGCCGACCATCTACCAGACGTTTACCTATACCGTGACCGTGAAAAACAACTCCAGCGTTAAGATGAATTCTGTGTACATCCACGATGTTCTTCCCAAGGATGTTTCCATTGGCGGCAAACAGGTATTTGGCGGCGGTCCCGGGTCTATGGTGAAGTCCGACGATATACGTAAACCCACCGTTCTCGACGTCACTATTACCGAGCTCGCGGCAGGCAGTGAAGCATATTATATTGTGAACGCGTATTTCACCAGCAGCAAAGTTTCGACTGCCGAGAACTATGCGAGCATAACAAGATTCATAACAGCGGACAATAAAACCGTGACGGAAGGCCTTGACAGTGCCAGGGCGACAGCGTATTCATTATCGGGTCTTACCATCAGGAAGTCTGTCGACAAAGACACAGCGAAGCCCGGTGATACGCTCATCTACACTGTGGAGGTCGACAACGGTACAGTCGCTGACCTGACGAAGCTGAGCGTCGACGATATCCTGCCCGCGGAAGTTACTTATGATCCCGATCACTCCGAGCCCGGTGACTGGACTTTTGACACCGTCACAACGCCCGGCACAGTGAAAGCCGTGCTTTCCACCGATCTTGCCTCCGGCAGCAAAGCTGTCTTTAAGATAGCGGCAGCGGTCAACGCCGGGGTTTCCGGAACTGTCACGAACACCGCGAAAATCACCGAGGCAGCAAGCAAGCACGGATCAATGTCCAGCTCTACCAACAAATACGATACCGCAGAGACCGAGGTTTTGGTCAAAGTCCCGGTCAATGTCACAGTCCTATTCAATGGACTCAAGGACGTCTCTCAGGTCCCCGCGGGGTATAAGCTCACCGGCGCGGACAGCAACACCTTCCTCAAGGGAGAAATCAAGCTTGACCCGGCTGAGAGCAAGACCGGTCATGTTTTTCGCAAGTTCTCCACCGAAGAGTATGTGCGGCTCGGTCAGGAATACTCCCTGAGCTTCACGCAGTCGGACTACGACATTCCCGGCTATATCTGCACACTGACAACGGAGACCGATCCGATCAAGGTCACTGCCCAAGACGCGATCGCCGGTATCAATG
>CAKTPC010000165.1 GCA_934590505.1 uncultured Oscillospiraceae bacterium | reverse complement strand
AGCTTCTTGAACAGAGAATACTGACTGACGGAAAGGTGCTGCCCGGCGGGATACTCAAGGTGGACGGCTTCCTCAATCATCAGATAGACCCGCAGCTGCTGTATGAGATGGCGCTAGAGTTTAAGCGCCTGTATGACGGCGCGGGCATAAACAAGATCCTGACCATCGAAGCCTCCGGTATAGCTATGGCCGCGATGACGGGCTATGTGTTCTCCTGCCCGCTGGTTTTCGCTAAGAAGAGCAAGACGAGGAACATATCGAACAATGTCTACTCCGTCGAGGTCGCGTCCTTTACGCACGGGAACACCAACACTGTCGTCGTCTCCAAGGAATATCTGTCGGATAAGGACCGCGTGCTGATCGTTGATGATTTCCTTGCGACCGGCGCAGCGCTCGTCGGGCTCAAGGCGCTCGTCGAGCAGGCCGGCGGCGTTGTCGTCGGTGCGGGCATCGCGGTGGAGAAGGTCTTTCAGGGCGGCGGCGACATGCTGCGCTCTCAGGGGATGCGTGTCGAGTCGCTTGCGAAGATCGCCTCAATGGACGATCATGGCCTCAAGTTCTGCTGAGGATAAAAACGCCGCCCCGGCTTGACATAAAGCGGGGGCGGAATAATAAAAATGAAAAGGGTATTGCGACAAGCGACCATGCTCTCAGCTGCACTTGTGCAGCATTGACAAATCGCAGCGTCGAAAAATGTCAAAATCGTAGAAAAACCATACTTGACTTTTTGGCGCTCGGCTGTTAGCATAAAGGCACAAACCAATTGAATACCGCTTCGATATATAGCAAATGATATGGATTTGAAGTTTCTACCCGGACGCCGTAAATGACCGGACTATCGATGCTGAGCTTCGGCTCACCGCTGCCCAGCGGTGAGTTGATGTGTGCTTTGCATCGGCAGTGAAAACGGCCGGTGCTTTTTTCGTATCTTCACCGCAAAGCGGTTTAGATAAAATTATAAAAATTATCGAGGAGACTGAACAAATGAAGAAGATCGTTGCTCTGCTCATGGCTCTGTGCATGGTATTTGCACTGTGCGCCTGCGGTCAGTCCGCAGCACCCGCCGCAACCGAAGCCCCCGCGGCTGACGCTGCTGCAACCGAGGCTCCCGCTGCCGACGCAGCTGCCGCTTCCGATCTGAAGGTCGGCTTTATTTTCCTGCATGATGAGAACTCCACCTATGACCTCAACTTCATGAACGGCGCCAAGGAAGCCTGCGCAAACCTCGGCCTGAGCGATGACCAGGTCATCTTCCGCACCAACATTCCCGAAGGCCAGGAGTGCTACGACGCAGCTGCTGAGCTCGCCGACGCCGGCTGCAATGTTATCTTTGCTGACTCTTTCGGCCATGAGGACTTCATGATCCAGGCCGCAAAGGAATTCCCCGAGGTTCAGTTCTGCCACGCTACCGGTACCAAGGCTCACACCGAGGGTCTTGCAAACTACCACAACGCCTTCGCTTCCATCTATGAAGGCCGCTACCTCGCCGGTGTCGCTGCCGGTCTCAAGCTCAACGAGATGATCGCCAACGGTGACTTCACCGAGGACGAGGCCAAGATCGGCTACGTCGGCGCATTCACCTACGCGGAAGTCGTTTCCGGTTACACCTCCTTCTTCCTCGGCGCACGCTCCGTCTGCCCCACCGCTACCATGGAAGTGACCTTCACCGGTTCCTGGTACGATGAGACCGCTGAGAAGGAAGCTGCAAACAAGCTCATCGGCAACGGCTGCAAGCTCATCAGCCAGCACGCTGACTCCATGGGCGCTCCCACCGCGTGCGAGACCGCCGGTGTCCCCAACGTTTCATACAACGGCTCCACCGAGGCTGCCTGCCCCAATACCTTCATCGTCTCCTCCCGCATCAACTGGGCTCCCTACTATGAGTACGCTATCACCGCTGTTGTAAACGGCGAGACCATCGACGCTGACTGGACCGGCACCCTTGCCACCGGCTCTGTCGTCCTCACCGACATCAACACCGCCGTCGCTGCCGAGGGCACTGCCGAGGCAATTGCCGATGTCACCGCAAAGCTCGAGTCCGGCGAGGTTCAGGTCTTTGACTGCTCCACCTTCACCGTCTCCGGCGACAATGTGACCGACGCCCTGACCGTTGACGCTGACGGCCACGTCACCTCCTACCTCGCAGACGTCGACACCGACGCTGCCTACACCGGCGACACCGAGGCTGTTCAGGACGGCGCTTTCAAGGAGTCTACCTTCCGCGCAGCTCCTTACTTCGATCTCAAGATCGACGGCATCACCCTTCTTGATACCGCATTCTAATTGAACCGCATCTGACTGTTACTGCAGGCGGGCAGCGCAATGACAACTTAATTGCGCTGCCCGCTTTTACCTTTGACCACCGCATAAGAAAGCACATGATAAACGCGTATGCTTTCTTATGCGGTATTGGACTTTGATACTACTATTAAGGAGTGACCGTATTGGACAATAAGATCGCGGCAGTCAAAATGCGCAATATCACAAAGACCTTCGGCTCCGTCGTCGCAAACGACAGAGTCTGGCTCGATATATACAGAGGCGAGATACTTGCGCTCCTCGGCGAGAACGGCAGCGGCAAGACGACGCTTATGAACATGCTCGCCGGTATCTACTTCCCCGATGAGGGCGAGATAAGCATTGACGGCAAGCCCGTCGTCATAAGCTCCCCGAAGGACGCTTTCGACCTCGGCATCGGCATGATCCACCAGCACTTCAAGCTTGTCGATGTGCTTACCGCCGCGGAGAACATCGTCCTCGGCCTGCCCGGAAAGCTCGATTTGAAGGACGCTTCCGCCAAGATAAAGCAGATCTGCGACGCTTACGGCTTCGAGGTCGACCCCAACCAGAAGATATACGATATGTCTGTCTCCCAGAAGCAGACGGTCGAGATAATAAAGGTGCTCTACCGCGGCGCGGACATCCTGATCCTCGATGAGCCGACCGCCGTCCTCACCCCGCAGGAGACGGACAAGCTCTTTGCTGTCCTGCGCAATATGCGCGATGACGGCAAGGCGGTCGTCATCATCACCCACAAGATGCACGAGGTCGAGGAGCTGTCCGACCGCGTCGCCGTGCTGCGCCATGGTCAGTTCATCGGCGATATGCGCACCAAGGACACCAACGCCCAGGAAATGACCAACATGATGGTCGGTCACGCGGTCACGCTAAATATCGACAGACCTGAGCCTGTCGATCCCAAGCCCCGCATCGAGGTCAAGAACCTCACCGTGCGCAGCATCGACGGCATCGTGAAGCTCGACGATGTGAGCTTCACGGCAAACTCCGGCGAGATTCTCGGCATCGCGGGTATTTCCGGCTGCGGCCAGAAGGAGCTGCTCGAAGCCATAGCTGGGCTCCAGCCGGTCGAATCCGGCAGCATCAGCTACGTTGAGGACGACGGCAAGACCGATGAGCTCATCGGCAAGGATCCCCTCGCGATAGCGGACATGGGTGTCGCGCTCTCATTCGTCCCTGAGGACAGGCTCGGCATGGGTCTTGTCGGCAACATGGACCTTGCGGATAACATGATGCTCCGCTCCTTCCGCCGCGGCCACGGCCTGTTTACCGACCGTAAGTCCCCGCGCAAGCTCGCGCAGGAGGTCGTTGACGATCTCGAAGTCAGCACTCCCGGCATCTCCACGCCGGTGCGCCGGTTGTCCGGCGGCAACGTGCAGAAGGTGCTCGTCGGGCGCGAGATCGCATCAGCACCGACCGTGCTGCTCACGGCCTACGCCGTGCGCGGACTGGATATCAACTCTTCCTATACTATATATGACCTCATAAACCGGCA
>CAKTPC010000164.1 GCA_934590505.1 uncultured Oscillospiraceae bacterium | reverse complement strand
ATGTCCGGCATCACGGAGGTCAACTCCCTGCCGCCGCACTATGTCTGCCCCAAGTGCTGCCACAGCGAGTTCATTACCGACGGCAGCTACGGCTGCGGCGCGGACATGCCCGAGAAGGACTGCCCCGAGTGCGGCACGCGCATGCGGCGCGACGGCTTTGATATCCCGTTCGAGACCTTCCTTGGCTTCCCCGGCAACGAAAAGACGCCCGATATCGACCTTAACTTCTCCGGTGAATATCAGGCCAAGGCGCATAAATACACCGAAGTCCTCTTCGGCTCAGATCACGTTTTCCGCGCCGGGACGATCGGCACCCTCGCCGAAAAGACCGCCTACGGCTATGTCAAGAAGTACCTTGAGGAGCACGGCATGCAGGCCACCAAGGCCGAGGAGAACCGTCTCGCGCAGGGGCTTGTCGGCATCAAGCGCACGACCGGCCAGCACCCCGGCGGCCTCGTCGTCATCCCGCAGGACATGGACGTGACGGACTTCTGCCCCGTGCAGCACCCGGCAGACGACCCGAACAGCGATATAATCACCACGCATTTTGAATATCACTGCATGGAGGCAAATCTCCTCAAGCTCGATGAGCTTGGGCACGATGACCCAACCATGATCCGCATGATGGAGGATATGTCCGAGCAGCTCGGCGAGCGCGTCGACGCGCAGCAGATATCCCTCTCCGACCCGGACACAATGTCGATCTTCACTTCTCCCTCCGTCCTCGGCCTTCCGGACGACGACCCGATCATCGGCAAGACCGGCTCCATCGGCATCCCGGAATTCGGCACGCCCTTCACCCGCCAGATGCTCGTCGACACCCAGCCCAAGCAGTTCGATACGCTCATCAGGCTTTCGGGCTTCTCGCACGGTACCGATGTGTGGGCGGGCAATATTCATGACCTCATCGTAAACGGCATCGCGAACGTCAACGAGACCGTCGGCTGCCGTGACGATATCATGCTCTATCTCATTTCCGTCGGCATCGAGCCGTCGCTCGCGTTCAAGACGATGGAGGCCGTGCGTAAGGGCAAGGTCAAGAAGAGTGGGGAGTTTCCCGGCGATGCCGAACAGCAGATGCGCGACAAGGGCGTGCCCGATTGGTACATCGAATCCTGCCGCAAGATTGCCTACCTCTTCCCGAAGGCTCACGCCGTGGCCTATGTCATGATGGCATTCCGCATCGCGTGGTTCAAGGTGCACCTGCCGCTTGCGTTCTACAGCGCGTATTTCTACCGCCGCAGCCAGAAGGGCGGCTTCGACGCCGTGATGATGACCGGCGGCGCAGACGCCGTGCGCCGCAAGATAAACGAGATGCGCCGACGCCCGAACCTTACCGCGAACGAGGAGGATCTTCTTGTCACGATGGACGCGGTCTATGAGTTCAACATGCGCGGCTTTGAGTTCGCGCCGATCGACCTCTATAGGTCCGACGCGACGAAGTTCCTCATCACCGAGGACGGCAAGCTCCGCCCGCCGTTTGTGTCGATCTCCGGTCTCGGCGAGTCCGCCGCGCTCGATCTTGCCCGGTGCAAGGAGCGCGAAGCGCACTTTATCTCTATCGAGGAGCTTGGCCGCGCCTGTCCCAAGGTCAGCCAGAGCCACCTTGAGCAGCTCAAGGCGCTCGGCGCGCTCGGCGATATGCCAGAAACCAGCCAGATAAATCTTTTCGATTTCTAACCTGTCCGTATCGTACAGTGCGGGGAGACTGACGTCTCCCCGCACTCATTTTTCAAATAGCATCCGTTAACATCGTTGGGAGCAGTTACCCCATCCGGGCAGCTGCCCCCAACATTTGTTTTAGAAGTGTCAAAGCTTGCTTAAAAATTTTGAATTTTTCAACGATCGTTGATTTTAGCGGCAATAACTGACGCGAAAAGTTTGTTAATTTTGTATAAAACTAAACAAATTCTCTGCTGTGCCACTTGATTTTTAATCGTCTTATAGATATACTATGGGGCTGTAGCAGGGAGTATTTTTCCAGGCTGCAAGCTTATATCCCGGCAGCCCGTTTTGCCGGGCTTTGCTGTCGCAGAACGCAAGAAAATGAAGGTGATAAAAACATGGGAAAGAAAGAAAAAACGCGCTTCCTTATTGTTTGGCTTGTCATCACGCTCGTTTTCCTCGTCGGCTCGTTCGTCGTGCCGTCGCCGGAAAAGACTGAGACAGTCAAGGTAATGATGCGCGACGCCGTTCTCCATGAGGAGAACAGATGCAGCCTCTTCGGGCTCAAGGATGTCTCCCCGGCGATGATCTCCGCGATGGTCGTTTCGGGCCTCCTCCTGCTCGCGGCGCTGCTGATCCGCATTTTTGCCATCCCCCGCTTCAAGATGGTTCCCGGCAAGTTCCAGTCTGCGATAGAACTGCTGGTGTCGACCTTTGATAACCTCGCGAAAACCAACAGTCCCCGCCGCAACAGCTTCCTCGGCGTCTATGCTTTCGGCGCCGGCGTGTACATCTTTGTCGGCACGCTCTTTGAGCTCTTCGGCGTCCAGGTCATGACGATCTCGGGTCACTCCGTCTCGCTGCCTGCCCCGCTGTCTGATGTCAATGCAGCGATCTCGCTGGGCGTCCTGTCCTATTTCGTGATCTTCGCCGGCGGCATCCTCGGCAACGGTGTCAAAGGCATCAGCCTTGGCCTCAAGAAGTTCTCGCTGCCGCTGTCCATGAGCTTCCGTCTCTTCGGCGCTCTGCTGAGCGGTCTGCTCGTGACTGAGCTTGTGTATTATTACGCATCTCTCAGCTACGTTCTGCCCGTTATCGTCGCCGTACTGTTCACGCTGCTGCACGCGCTTATCCAGTCCTACGTACTTACTCTGCTCACCACAATGTTCTACGGTGAGCTCAACGCGCCGCTGCCTAAAAAGGCAAAGCCCGCAAAAGCCTGAGAAACCTGAGAAATAATTAGGAGGAAATCTGAAATGACTATCTCAAAGAAAAGAAACGCCGCAATTTTCCTTGCCGCTCTCATGATCGCAATGCTCTGCATGATCCTTGTTGCTCCTGTCAGCGCTTATGCTGATAATGACGCTGCCGTTACCGATACCGCAGCCGCCGATACCGCCGCTGCCGATGCTCAGCTTGTCGCCGGCAAGGCCTCCGGTGCCGGTATCGCCATCGGTATTGCTGCCGGTGCCGGCGCTGTCGGCATGGGTCTCGCGGTCGCAAAGTCCGCGGAAGGTATTTCCCGTCAGCCCGAGGCAGAAAGCAAGATCCGTACTACTCTGATGCTCGGCCTTGTCTTTATCGAGACCGCCATCATCTACGCCCTGCTGGTCGTTATCCTTATCATCTTTGTGCTTTAATGAACGGAGGACGTTATGAATATCCCTCTGAACATAGATTGGCAGCAGATCCTGCTCCACTTTTTCAATTTCTCCATCCTTGTCGGCGGCCTGTACCTGCTTCTGTTCAAGCCCGTGAAGGACTTCATGGCCAAGCGCGAGCAGCACTATCAGGCCATTGACGATGACGCCGCGGCCAAGCTGCGCGAGGCTGAGGAGAAGGTCAAGAGCGCGGACGAGCGCGTCGCCGCTCTTGATGAAGAGCTCACTGCCCAGCGTGAGAGTGCCGCGAAGGAAGCCTCTGAGCTTGCCGCGCGCCAGCGTGAAACTGCTAAGGCCGAAGCCGATAAGATCATCGAAGCCGCGCGTGCCGAGGGCGAGCGTGAGCGCAAGAAGATCGTTGACGACGCTAACCGCGAGGCCGTAGCCATCGCCGAGTCCGCTATGGACAAGCTCGTGAACGAGCACACCAGCGCCGCCTATGACGATTTCCTCAAGACGGTTGAAGGGGAGAGCAA
>CAKTPC010000163.1 GCA_934590505.1 uncultured Oscillospiraceae bacterium | reverse complement strand
GAGTGACTGGAGTTGAACCAGCGGCCTCTTGAACCCCATTCAAGCGCGCTACCATCTGCGCTACACCCGGAAATATTTACATTGATTTTCAACGCCTGATTATATTAGCACAAAACCCCGGAAAAAGCAATACCTAAATTGCTATTTTTTATCTGTTTTTCGCCGGTGCTCTTCCTCCGCCGCCATCCCCCATAAACAATAATCTTGCAAAGGTGCGGCGCGTTTGTTATAATTACTTGATTACATAGACGGGTACTGCCCGTGACCGGCGGCATGGATGCATGCTTCCGGACGGAGGGAACATGAACGAAAGCGGAAAGCTCCGCCGCGGCCGCTGGTTCGGCTCGGCGGCGCTGATAATCACGGATATACTTATTATAAACATCGCAGCATTCGCCACAGTTGTGCTGAGGGTCGAGTTTGACTTCCCGCTCATCACGGCGCTCGGCTTTTTCGAGGCCCTGAAATACTGCTGCATCCCCGGCTCTATCCTGTCGGTGCTGGTGTTCAGCGCGTTCCGGCTCTACAGCAGCCGCTGGGAGTATGCCGGTGAGCGCGAAGTGTTCTATCTAGGCTTTTCCTCTGTCTGCGCCTCCGCGCTGTACTATACCTCCGCGCTGGTAATGCGCCGCTCCCTGCCGCGCAGCTTCCCGTTTATCTGCACGCTGCTGCTCTTTGTGCTGCTGTCGCTCTCGCGCTACATATATCGCAGGGTGAGTCACGGCAGGCACGTTCAAGAGCACCCTGCCGCCAAGAAGCGCACCCTCGTCATCGGCGCGGGCACGGCAGGCGCCATGGCAATACGCGAGTTTGACGACAACCCCGCCTCGCGCAACACCGCCGTGTGCCTTATAGACGACGATCCCGGCAAGCTCGGCACGCGCATCAGGGGCGTCAAGGTCGTCGGCGGGCGCGATATGATCGCCGCCGCCGTCAAGAAATACGGCGTTGAGGAAATCATCTTCTGCATTCCCTCAGCTCCGATATCCGTCAGAAACGAAATTCTCGAAAAATGCAGTATCCCCGGTGTTGCGCTCAAGACCCTGCCGACGCTCAGCCAGCTTGCAAACGGCGAGGTCACGCTCCAGCAGGTCAAGAACGTCAGCATTGACGATCTGCTCGGCCGCACCCAGGTATGTACCGACAACAGCGCCATGGCTGATAAGGTGCGCGGCAAGACCGTGCTCGTCACCGGCGGCGGCGGATCGATAGGCAGCGAGCTCTGCCGTCAGATTGCAGCACTCAAGCCCGGCAGGCTCGTGATCTTCGACATATACGAAAACAACGCCTATGATATCCAGATGGAGCTCAAGCGCAGGTACCCGGAGCTTGACCTTGTGGTACTGATAGGCTCGGTCAGGGACGAGCAGCGTGTGCGCTACGTGTTCGATAAGTACCGCCCGGCGGTCGTGTGCCACGCCGCGGCGCACAAGCATGTCCCGCTCATGGAGGACAGCCCTGCCGAGGCGATAAAGAACAACGTTTTCGGCACCTACAACACCGCGAAAGCGGCAGGCGATTTCGGCACTTCCCTGTTTATCCTGATCTCCAGCGACAAGGCCGTCAACCCTACAAACGTCATGGGCGCGTCAAAGCGCCTATGTGAGATGGTCGTGCAGTCAATGAACGGACACAACGGCACAAATTACATTGCTGTCCGTTTCGGCAACGTTCTCGGCAGCAACGGCAGCGTCATTCCCCTGTTCAAGAAGCAGATCGCCGCAGGCGGCCCTGTGACGGTCACCGACAAGCGCGTCACGCGCTTCTTCATGACGATCCCGGAGGCCGTTTCGCTCATCCTTCAGGCCGGGGCTTATGCCAAGGGCGGCGAGGTGTTCGTTCTCGACATGGGGCAGCCCGTGCGCATTGACGACATGGCGCGCAAGATGATCCGTCTCAGCGGCTTTGAGCCGGATGTGGATATCAAGATAGTCTATACCGGGCTGCGCCCCGGAGAGAAGCTCTATGAGGAGCTGCTGCTCAAGTCCGAAGGGCTCCAGAAAACGGACAACCACCTTATCTATATCGGCCACCAGATGATGTACACTCCAGAGGAGATAGACCAGAAGCTCAAAAAACTCCGCGGCGTCATATACGCCGAGGCTCCGGAGGTCAGGGAATGCGTACTGTCGCTGATACAGGAACCGGCGGACAAAATGTACGACGAGATCCCCACCGGCGATGAGCATGAAACCGTAACGGTTTGAACTGAATAACAAAATATAAAGCTCCGGCAGTCATCCGTTAATAAGATGACTGCCGGAGTTTTTACTGCTTATTTGCTTTTTCTTCCGGCCGCGGCTCCTCCCAGCCGCGTTCCAGCAGCCAATAGCTGTGCTCGCCGCGGTCATATTCACCATCCTTGGCCATACCACGTTCAAGCTTGAGCCGCGTCTCATACGCGCGCAGCTCCTGAAGCGTGAAGCCGAGCCCCAACTCCTCCGCGACCGGCAGCAGCGCAAACTCCGTCAGCGCCTCGCGTATCTCATAGCTGCCGGGGTACGCCGCGACATTCTCCTCCACGCGGCTGCGCACCGCCGGGTCGGAATCGTACAGCTCGAAAAATTTGCCTACGTTTTCTTTCATTGCTCTCTCCGTTCAGAAAAAGAATCTGCCGTTATTATTGATATGTCTGTCATTTGCCGAAAGGCGGCGCACAAGGATCAGCGAAACGACGAACAGCAGCACCACGAACACCGCGAATATCCCGCTGACCCCAGCGTTTTCGTATGTTGCGATAAAGTCATAGCAGCCGTGTATAAGCGCGGGCAGCAGCAGCGCCATAGTGCGGCAGGTCTTGGAGCGGCTCTCAAAGCCCGCTCCCTCCCAGCGCTTTGCCATGCCGTACCACGCGCCCATGAACACACCGAAGCAGGCATGCCCCGGCACAGCCGTGACCGCGCGGACAAGCGCCGTACCGAAGCCGTACATCGCAACATAGCCTAAGTTCTCCCACAGCGCAAAGCCCAGGGAGACGGACACGCCGTAGACCACGCCGTCAAACTGGCAGTTGAAGTTAATGTCGCGCCACGTCCGCTTCTTGAGCAAGAGGTACTTTGCCCCCTCCTCCGAGAACGCGACAATACCGAAATACAGCACGGCATTATACGCGACGCTCCCTTCTGGCAGATACCTGCCCAGCACCGCGGTACCGATCTGCTCGAGCACCATCGCTATCGCCGTCGACAGCACGCCAAAGAACACCAGTGAGAGGATCAGCGAAACAGGCTCCTTCTCAAGCCGGTCGGCCTGATAGACCTTTATGAGCAGCACAACGGCGGGAATTATCGCCGCGGCCGCAAGGACAGGATCAATATAGTATATTGCCATTGGCTCGAGTCACCCCGGGTTTCTTTTTATTTTACGGACTCAAAATCGGTCGTGCCGTTTGCAAGCTCGCCGTCTATAAAGGTCGCCATCAACTTGAGGTCCTTATTGAGAACAAGGAAGTCCGCGCACTTGCCGACCTCCAACGAGCCGACGCTGTCATACACGCCGATGTCCTTCGCAGGCGTCTCGGTCGCAGCCTTGACGGCGGCTTCGAGCGGTACGCCGTAGGACACGACATTGCGCAGCTCCTGGAGCAGATTGCTCGACGAACCGGCTATCGTACCGTCGAGCAGCGTCGCGCGCCCGTCGCGCACGATCATCGGCAGCCCGCCGAGATTGTAGCGCCCGTCACAGAGCCCGGCGCATCGCAGCGAGTCGCTGACGATGATGAGCCTGTCGCCGAACATCTTGTGTACCGCCATTATCATCGCAGGGTGGATATGCACGCCGTCGCAGATAAGCTCGACATTTGCCCCCGCCGTGAGCGCCGCGCCGACAAGGCCGGGCTTTCTGTGGTGGAAGGGCTCCATGCCGTTGAAGAGATGCGT
>CAKTPC010000162.1 GCA_934590505.1 uncultured Oscillospiraceae bacterium | reverse complement strand
CTTATGACCTTCGTCCGGCTCTTTGTTATGAGCTGCTTTCCGTCCGGGAGGGTCTCGACCTTCGTCGTCGTGGCCACATATTGCCCGAACACCGGATCGCTGTAGGCGACTGGCTTGCCGTTTTCAAAGGTGATAACGGTGTAGCCCGTCAGCTTTCCATTGCCGTCATATATTTCCGATACAAGGTCCCCACTGAGTATCTTGCCATCTGTGTCGTATACCGGCTCGTTTGCCGGGGCAGGCTTTTCAGGCGGCTCGTAGTCCAAGCTGGTCCAGCCGCCGTCGGGGGTTATCTCCGCGTTCTCAGGAGGCGCAGAATCCTCCGTCGTCGCGGACGTCGTTGTGGTTTTCAGTGTGCTGCAGCCTGTGATGCGGCCTTCCTTGTCCCGCGTGTAGGCGACGGTCTCGGTCGTCTGCTGCCCGTCTGTACCGTAGACCGTGCGCGTGTATGTAGTGGTGTTGGTCTGCGCGTCGACGCTGACCTGCACCTTTGTTATAACGCCGTTATCCTCGCTGGTGCTGTCCTCGCTTATCCATGTGTCGTCCGCCTTGACCCAGTCGGGGATGTCAATGGTGCTCTCATCGAGCCACGCGTCGGCAGTTTCACTGCTCTCCGCGCTGCCGCCAGGCTTGAGGTCGACTGTCACATCCGGGACCTCCGTCTTGATATCGGGTGTACCTTCACCGGTCTTGCCCGAACCGTTGTCGGTCTTTACCTCTGCCGTGCCGCCGTCTGCACTGCCCTTGACCGTCGTCTCGCGCCCTTCGGCTTCACCCTCCGCGCTTTTGAGGTTACCGGATGGGCCGCGCGTTTCCGAAGTTTTCCCGTGCTCCTCGCCGCTTGTGTCCTCGCCTGACCATTCCTTGTCGAAGCTGACGGTTATCGTCGTCTCCCCGGTGACGGGATCGGTGACGGCGGAGGAGTCGGCGGTGAGCCTTGGGGACTCCGGTGTCCCGTCGCCGGTCTCGGTGCGGCTCTGCGCGCTCTCTTCGGCAAACGCGGCAGCGCCCGAGAAGGCGCTCAGCGTCATTGCCAGTACCAGCACGCAGGACAGAAGCTTCAAATGATTTCTTTTCAACATTATGCCCTCCCATAGTAATTGACCGGCCTGCGGCGCATACACATGGGCATTGCCGCAGGTCATACCATATAAAGCATATTCACGCCCCATGGAGAATATGAATGCAGTTTTGTAAAGCTGTACAAATTTTTCCATCAAAGTCGGTGACATGTGACGATTATTGCATTATTCACAAAAAAGACTTCTTTTTCTCCCAACACTGTGATATAATATCAACAAGAAGCAGGGGATGCTTCTTTGGCCAATACAGCACAGTCGAAAGGAGTTGTCACAAATGAAGTTCACTTTTACCGAGAAGAAGATGGAGTCCTCCGAGGATCTGAGAGCTTATTCAATAAGGAAGATAGGTAAGCTCGACAGGTTCTTCAAGACCGAGGCCGATGCTTACGTCACCTTCAGCATTGAGCGCGGCCGCTTCCTCGCCGAGATCACCATCCATAACAACGGCATGTACTACAGGGCAAGCGAACTTACGAGCGACATGTACGCGTCTGTGGATTCCGGCGTCGCCGCTATCGAGCGCCAGATCCGCAGAAACAAGACCCGTCTTGAAAAGCGTCTCAGAGAGGGCGCATTGGAGAGAGACGCCGGGGCGGCCTTTGCCGCAGTTCCGGACGAGCCGGACGAGGAGTTCAAGATCGTCCGCAGCAAGCGCTTCTCCATAAAGCCCATGTCCGCGGAAGAGGCGATCCTCCAGATGAACCTTCTGGGTCACGAGTTTTTTGTGTTCAAGAATATGGACTCTGATGATGCGGTCTCCGTAGTCTATAAGCGCAAGCAGGGCGGCTACGGTCTCATCTGCGACGACGGCATGGACGATTGAGTCACGCTCCTTCTTCGACAGAGACTTAATATAAATTATCCCCCTCCGCTTTCGCGGAGGGGGATAATTTATGCGCCTGACGCCAATAGTGGAGCTCTTGTTCATACACAGAACAAAAAAATATTTGAGATTGTTAAAAAAAAGTCTTGCAATTTCTGGAGAGAAGGTATATATTATAGACAACGAGGAACGTTAAAAAAATATCGTTAATTATTCATCAAATATATGGGAGGAATTAGATATGAAGTGCCCTCGCTGTGGTGGAGAAATGACCCGTGACGATCATCGCAAGTATCCTATTGATATGTGCTATAACTGCGGTTATACAGAGAGCAGGGGGAATGTCCGATCCGCTAAGGTGCTGTCCGGGACGACGAATTTTGAGCATCTCAAGAAGCTGAACTTCAATGAGTTTGTCGCGTTTGTCGGAGACGGCATCGGCTGCAGCACCAATAAGCTTGCCGAGTGGCTGACTCATACTTGCTGATAAATTGATTTTATACGCAAACCGCTCCGGGGTTCATCGTCCGGAGCGGTTTTTGTTGCCAATTGCGCCCAGCCGGTTTATAATAAATCAAAATAACAAAACAGACAGGATACGGTGAAACAATGGACGAAAACAGAAGCATCGGCAAGCTTTATATTGTCGCGACGCCTATCGGCAACTCAAAGGATATGTCCCCGCGCGGCAGGCAGATCCTCGCGGACGCGGATATGATCGCCGCTGAGGATACGCGCCGCTCCATGGTGCTGCTCAATAAGCTTGAGATACGCAATAAGCTTGTCTCGAACCATAAGTTCAATGAGTACGGCAAGGCGAAGTATTTTATAAACGAGCTGCTTTCTGGCAAAAACGTCGCCGTCATAAGTGATGCCGGCACCCCCTGCATCTCCGACCCCGGCAATGAGCTTATCAAGGCTGCGGTCGAGGCGGGTATACCGATCATCGGCGTGCCCGGCTGCTGCGCCGCCGTCACGGCGCTGTCCGTCTCGGGCTTTGATCTGTCGAGCTTCATGTTCTATGGCTTCTTCCCGCGTGAGAATGTTGAGCGCCGCCGCCTGCTTGAAAAGATGCGCCGCGGCGATACCCGCACATACGCGCTCTATGAGTCGCCTAAGCGCATTATGGAGCTGGTCGATTTCTTTATTGAGAGCGGCGCGCATTGCCGCATGTGCCTGTGCAATGATCTTACAAAGCTGCATGAAATGAGCTTTCGCGGCACGCCCGGCGAGGTCAAGGATCAGCTCCTTGCCAAGGGCAGCTACGATAAGGGCGAGTATGCTGTTGTCGTCGAGATAGACGAGGACTATATTTTCAATAAGGTCGAGCATACCGTCAGCGCCGAGGCGATGCTTGTCGACGCTATGGCCTCCGGCAGCCTCTCTGCGAAGGATGCTGTCGCCGCCGTGCTCGCGGATGAGAATAACTCCTACAGCAAGAACGAGCTCAAGGCCGCGGCGCTGAACCTCAAGCGCCTTTTCGGAGGCTGATATGGGCAGGATAATTCAGGAACTGGAGCATGCGCTGCCCGGGCTGTCCAAGGCCGTTTTCTCCCAGAGCATTGATAAGCTCTCGGATGAAAAGGTCGTCATCCGCCCCGTCAGTACCAAGACCGGCGCCGCCTATCAGGCTGAGAGCTTCCGCAATAACAAGGCCTTTCACCGGAACCTTAGCACCGATGCGCTTCTGCGCTATGCCGAGGAGGAGCTTGAGGGCCGGTACCGTCAGGTGCTGATAGTCTCGCAGAGCGGGAGCGGGCAGTTTTGCCTCAAGGTCAACGGCGAGTATAAGCGTACCGGCAAGGCATCGGCGCTCCCGCTGCCCGGCGGCGCTGCCGCGCATGACCGTGAGAAGGAATATCTCCTGCGCGAGGGTGAGAATATACCGGCGCTTATCGACCTCGGCGTGTTCACGCAGGACTTCAAGATCGTCCGTGCCAAGTACAGCAAGTACCGGCAGATAAACCGCTTTGTCGAGCTTGTCGATCAGTCCTTTGCCGCCGACGGCAGGGAAGAGATCAGCATCCTTGATTTCGGCTGCGGCAAGTCGTA
>CAKTPC010000161.1 GCA_934590505.1 uncultured Oscillospiraceae bacterium | reverse complement strand
CCCCCGGCAGCGGCACGGTGCTTTTCCAAGTATTCTTTCTTGCCGGGGGACGGGGTTTGTAGTATTATGGTACTATGAGTACCGAAACAAGAAAAAGACGCGGGCTTGCCGCGTTATACAGGCTCTGTCCGGCGGCGCATATCATCGCCCTGATAAGTGCGCTCATCATCGCGCTGCACCTGCTGCTGCGTGGGAACTACGCGCTGATGCAGGCAATGTCGCAGAGGGTCATACGCCCGCTGCACCGGCTCATGGCGGTCTTTGCGGCGCACTTTGAGTTCTCGCTGGCGGAGCTGCTGACAGGCATATTTGCCGCGTGCATAGCGGGGTACATACTCGTCACATTAGTGCTGCTCATCATGCGTCAGGGGCGGCTGCAAAGACTATATACGCTGGTGCTGCGTCTGCTCGCAGCGGGGCTCGCGGTTTACGCGCTGTTCTGCCTGCTGTGGGGCACGTACTACTACGGCGACAGCTTCCTCGACGCAAGCGGGCTTGAGAGCGGAGAGGTATCTGCTGAGCAGCTTGAAACAGTGACGGTATACTTTGCCGACCTGCTCAACCAGTACGGGCGCGAGGTGGAGCGCGGCGAAAACGGGCAATACGCCGCCGACCGCGCGGCACTGCTGGCGCGCTCGGACGAGGTCTTCAAGGCCGCTGAGGAGGAGTTCCCCTGCCTTGAGGGGCCGGACATACGCGCAAAAGGCGTACACTTCTCGCGAGTGATGAGCTATCTGGATTTCACGGGCTTTTTCTTCCCGTTCACGGCGGAGGCAAACGTCAACACGGACTTCCCCGGCGCACTCTTCGCTTCGACTATCGCGCATGAGCTGTCGCACCAGCGCGGCGTTGCGCGCGAGCAGGAGGCGAACTTCACCGCGGTGCTGGCCTGCCTTGAATACGGCGACGCCGACTATTGCTACTCGGCCTGCCTGCTTGCCTACACGCACCTCGGCAACGCCCTTTACAGTGCCGATCCCGGAGCGTGGCAGGAGGTCTACCGCGGGCTGAGCGACGGTGTGATTGCAGACCTCGCGGCAAGCCGTGAATACTGGGCGCAATTCGAGACGCCTGTGCAGAGCGTTTCAAACACAGTGTACGAGGGCTTCCTGCAAAGCTATGACCAGAAGCTCGGCATGCGGAGCTACGGCGCGTGTGTCGACCTATTAGTGAACTATTATTACGACACGGCGCTTGCGCATTTCGGCCTTGCGTGACGGAGGGGCAGCCAATGGGGACTTCAAAACGAAACACGACTTCCGCGGCTCCAAAAGCATTGAGCGCCAAGGATGTTGCCGCTTTCCTTGATTACGGTTACGTACCGTTCAGAAAGGCGCAATGCGTCGGACGCATCTTTATAGTTCTGCTGTCAGGCACCGGGCTGTGCCTGATCAGGGAGCGGAGCCTGCTGTGGGCTGTGCCGGTCGGGCTCTTGTGCCTGCTTATAACAGCGGCGTTTATCGTGCTGATGGTGCGGTTTGGCAGCCTGCGCATATCGCGGTACCTGTGCGACGGGATATTCGGCCTTTACATTGCGGTAATTATGAATTTAGGCGCGTACCGATGCACCGCATTGCAGGCCGGGTCAAGCGTTCTGCGGCTCATAGCGATGCTGGGTCTGCTGCTCATATGGGCCGCGGCATTTGCCGCGATCACCGTTTCATGGATCAGAGCCGGGAAATTCTCAAGTTCGGATCCATCAAAGCCAAACTTCTGGCTGCCGGGGCTGTTCGTATTTGCCGGCATGGGGCTTGCCAGAGTCTTCCTGCAGGGACGATCCCAGCAGACGGTCTTTGCGGTTATCACCGTGGGGCTGCTGGTACTGTCACTTGTGATGGGCGTGACGGGTTCGTTTCTGCTGAAAGCGTGGTTCTGCGCGAAGCACATGGACGAGTGAATTATCATACGGCAGCAAGCCGTTCATAAGGAGGGAACTATGGAAATAAACCTGCACTATGGATTGACGGTCACCCCCGAACAGATAAATAAGATAGCGTCCTTTGGAATCACCGGGGAGATACTGAACTGCGATTTTCTTATAGTTTTCGATATCCTTGAGGGCAGTGAGCAGCATCAGCGCCTTAAAGCGGAATTTCCGGAGTTTGCGCCGATTTGCGAATGGTACATATTTTCCGAGAAAGAAATGCAGGAAGCAGAATGGTTCACCATGCGGTCAACAAACGAAAAGCTGGAGGATTCCTGCCCGGAGAAAACCTTCTCTCATAGCTGTTACGCAAGTAATTATTTCAATCCGCCGCTGGATTTCGATCAATATTTCCACCAGACCCAGGTCGCACCGTTTTATTTTTCAAAACCCGTGAAATGGGGGCGGAATTTCTTTTATTCGTGCAGTGACAGAGGGCAGGACACATTCTTTTGCAGCGAAACCGCCTCCAGGCTCATGCTTCAGCACGGCCTTGAGGGGATGGAGTTTCTGCCTGTCCTCAGCAAGAAGACAAACGAGCCCATGCCCGACATATACCAGTTCAACGTCACAACTATGATCCCTGATTCTTCTTTCCATGTTGTTGGCGCAAGCGGGATATGGACGTGCCCCGTCTGCGGTAAGTCAAGATATGTGGTAAATAGTCTTTCCCGTCCCTCTGTTGACAAGTCCGTTTTAGGCGAGCAGGATTTTTATGTGACAGATATGATCCAGACCTATAATGGCCCTTGTTTTCCGTCGCCTTTCTATATCGTGTCCAAAAAGGCCTGCGACTTTTTCAGAAAATACCGTTTTGACCGCACGCTTGAGCTATTCCCGCTGCTTACATATTGACCTGAGGAGGCTGTTTATGAAAGCTTTTGCAAAAAGATGTACGGTTCTCCTGCTGTGCCTTGCCTTCCTGCTCGTCGGTACGGGCTGCGGGCGGTCATTCAGGACAGAGTCGGTGAAAAACTACGGCAAAATCAATGCCCAGACGGTGAGCATATTCAACAAGTACAATTGGAAGAGCTTTCTGCCTGACAAGGAGCTTGCCGCCCGATACTGCACCGAGTACATATACGACTTCAAATATGCTTTTCTGGGAGACAACAGCTTCTACATATATGCGGTGTTTCAATACGATGCCGACAGCTTCGCAGCAGAGGCCGCCCGCATCGAGGAGACCCCGGGGCTGGATTCCTCGCTCCCGGACTGCATTGAGGCCGGCGGAAAGACCTATTATCTCGTGAACGGTGAGGCTGACGGATTTTACGGCTTCTCCAGCTATTGCGACGATGAGATACTCGACGGAAAGCCGTACTGCATGGACGTTGCCGCGGTCGATACGCAGCGCATGCGCATCGAATACCTCACCGCGTTTCAGTGGGACGCGGGCAGAGATGACTTCGTAGTCGGGTTTCTCTCGCCGCTGCTTGAGTGAACGCCGGATAAATGGCTGGCGGTATCTGCCGCGCTTATAATTCCGCGCCGGGGATCAGTATCCGGCGTGCTTCGATCTTGCAGGTAACGTCACTCAGGGCGGAGACGATCACGCCGGTCGCCTCGTTCTGCGCATGGACATATTCGCCGTCGCCGATGTAGATGCCGACATGGCCGATCCATGAGCCGCCGTTATAAAAGCACAGGATGTCACCCGGTTCAAGGGCATCAGGCTCAACGTGCTCACCGTTCTTGGCCTGCGCCGCGGCGGTGCGGTCGAGCCGGTAGCCGAAGCAGCCATAGGTATAATACACGAGCCCGGAGCAGTCAAAGCCTGTTTCGGGTTCTTTGCCGCCGTAGAGGTAGTCATAGCCGACATACTTCAGCGCAAACTCCGCCACCTTTTTGCCCATTGCGTAGGTCGGGCTTTTTGTCGGCACGGGGCTTGGCGTCGGTGAGGACGCGGCTGCGGGAGACGGAGCAGGGCTTGCTCCTGCTGCCGGTGAAGCGGAGGGGCTGGGCGCGGCCGCAGGCTTCGGGGACGCGGATGCTGCTGGCTTGAGATGGCTCTGGGCATAGTCCGCCATGAGCGTGCAGTAATCCGCAAGGGCATTATC
>CAKTPC010000160.1 GCA_934590505.1 uncultured Oscillospiraceae bacterium | reverse complement strand
ATGGTCGGGGACAAGTACCTCGGCGCGGTGATGTTCGGGCAGGTGCGGCTCGTGAACAAGGACAGGGAAAAGGCCGTCAGGCTCGTGAATGAGATAAGCTCGTTCCAGGCGCAGGAGGACGCGGCGCGCAAGGACCTGCTGGAGAAGTACGAGAAGCTGCCGGAGATGGAGTATGAGCGCATTGTCGAGATCGCTGACCTTATTGACTCAATAGTCAAATACACGGTCGAAAGAGCAGTGAGAGCGCGCAACCGCGACGAGACGTACAAATGGCTGATGAGCACGAACTCAGAGCAGTTGGTCGGCGAGGCGGAGATACAGGAGCTTTCGCTGCCGATGAGCGCACGGGAGCCTGAGCGGGCGGAGACGATGCCGGTGAAGCCGAGCAGCGTGATATACCCGGCGATAGCATACATCAACGACCACCTGAGAGACGGCATTTCCATGAAGGAGATGGCAGACCTCTGCCACCTCAGCCCAAGCTATTTTTCGCGTACCTTCAACAAGGAGACGGGCGAGAGCTTTGTAAACTATATAAACCGACGTAAGGTCGCGCTGGCGAAGAAGCTGCTGCGGGAGACGAACAAGAGCATAACTCAGATCGCCGAGGAGGCGGGGTACATAAACATCAGCAATTTCATCGCGGTGTTCAAGCGCATGGAGGGAGTTACGCCGTCGGTATACAGGCAGCATATGTATAAATAAACGGGGCGGGAGCGGGCACATGGCCGAGCCGCGGGGGATGTGTGTTCTGAGTAGAACTTTTGCAAAGTCCAACTGCGGTATGCTCCGCAGGGTAACTTTCTGTGCGAACAGAAAGTTACCAAAGAATCGTTTAGGAGGCGGGGATTGCGATTTCCCCGCCTCCTAAAAACCTCCACCCTTGAACCGCCCAAGAGAAACCATTGCGATGGTTTCCCTTGGATTCCTTCCAAGGATGGCAAAACGATGGCTAACCAGCGTCGTTTTTAAAACTCTGTTGATTTTCGCAGAATGGGTACAGCCCCTTGGCTCTCCCTTTGGGAGAGCTGTCACCGCAGGTGACTGAGAGGGGAAAACCGGTATGTCGCTTATTTGCCCTCTCCGTCCTCGCTTTGCTCGGCCACCTCTCCCAAGGGGAGAGGCAAGGAATGCCACGCGGAGAGGCTGGCAGTTCGATGCTGCAAAAAGCCACAAAAAGACGGCGGCACTCCACCTCCAAACGCATTCAGGCAGAACGGCACGTCCGTTCTGCCGTTTGTTTACTTCTGACAAACGCAATGCAAAGAAATTGTTAAAGTTAATTTGCTGACAAATCTAAAACGCAAAAAAGGACGAAAGGACAAAAAAACACAACAAAAACGGCAGAAAGTGTAGCAAGCATGTATGTTGCTTTTTTGTGCAATTCTGATATTTTAGAAGTGAAAAAAGCGAGCATAAAGCGCAATGCTCGTCAAAACCGACAAAAATTATTTTGAGGAGGAAGAGAAATGAAGCAAAAGAAGAGCGCAAGATTTTGGGTCGTGATCGCCCTGATCATCTGCCTCGTAAGCTCCGTCGGCGCATCGATCGTTCAGACGGACGGAGGGGCGATCGAGTACCACGACGTGACGATGGTCACCGACAGCGGCCATGAGCTGGATGCTCTCCTGCTGGTGCCCGAGACCGCCACAAGAGAGACTCCCGCACCGGCTATCGTTGTCAGCCACGGCTGGTACAACAACCGCGAGATGCAGGACCTCAACTATGTTGAGTATGCCCGCCGCGGCTACGTTGTTATTTCCATCAGCATGTATGGACACGGCGATTCCGAAAAGCTGCCCAACAACACATGGTGGGATGACGAGAACAACGCAAACGGTCTTTACGACGCAGTCAAGTACCTCAGCCGCCTGCCCTTCGTTGACGTTGCCCGCATCGGCGTCACCGGCCACTCCAACGGCGCAATGGCAAGCCGCGAGGCAGTTCTTCAGGACGACGAAGGCCTCATCGCAGCCGTGCTGCTCGTCAGCAACGACGCTGTTTACACCGTCGAGGACACCAAGATAGCCGTCTACGGCTCCCGCCGTATGTACGATCCGTCCAACGACACCTACTACAACATGTTCGGCTCCCGCGACGCAGGCATAGTTGCGTGCCAGTATGACGAGTTCTTCCACTCCGTGCTTCAGGCAGACGGCAGCAACTCCGCTCCGCGCGATTACATCGATCAGGTCACCGCACAGTCCTTCCTGCACTTTGGCCAGGACCCCGAAGGTCTTGACAAGCGCGAAAGCTACACCTACTACCACGAGACTATAGACGGCGAGGATTCCATCCGCGTTATCTTCAACCCCGCGATCACCCATCCGTGGGCGCATTTCTCCAAGAGCGTTGTTGCAAGCAGCGTCGATTTCTTTGACAAAGCTCTCGATGCTCCCATCAAGCTGGACAACAATAACCAGATTTGGCAGTGGAAGGCATTCTTCAACGCACTCGGCCTTGTCGGCTTCTTCATGTTCGTGATCTACTGCGCGATCGCACTCACCGAGACTCCTTACTTCTCCGAGCTCAAGGCTAACGGCGAGGTCGAGCCTCTGCCTGCACCCACCGGAAAGGGCAAGGCATGGTACTGGGGCGGCTTCATCGCCTGCACCATCTTCGCACTGGTCTGGTACAGCTTTACCTACACCTTCTGCCAGAACAACCGTCCTTCGTTCCTGCCGCAGTTTGCTCCCTGGTACATCGGCCTGTGGACGATGGCCTGCGGCCTGTTCACCCTGCTGGTGCTCTTTGTTTCCTACAAGTGCTACAGCAAGGCACACGGCCTTGACCTCGAAGAGCGCGGCATAAAGATGAGCGGACGCAAGCTTTGGAAAACCATAGTCCTCTCCGTGACCACCGTCTGCGCATCCTACGCGCTGGTGTTCATCTCAGATTACCTGTTCCTCACCGACTACCGCCTCTGGTGCTTTGCCACCATCCGCGCGTTCAGCGCCGCAAACTTCGGCATGATCGCAAGATACCTGATCTTTTGGCTGGTGTACTACATCGCCCTTTCTATCGCAACAAACGGCTTCAACTTCGTCAAGATCGGCAAAAACGGCTGGGGCAGCACTCTTATCCAGATGTTCTTCGTGTTCATCGGACCGGAGATATTCATCGCCGCTCAGTACATCACCTTCTTCAAGACCGGCTACATGCTCTGCGAGCTGACTCCCATCGGCGGCAGCATCACCGGTATCTGGATGTACCCCATCGTGTTCATTCTCCCGTTGGCGACCTTTATCTGCAGCAAGATCTACCGCAAGACGAAGAACCCCTACATCGGCGGTATCGTCATGGCTATCATTGCCTGCACCATGTCCGTTACCAACACCCTGACTCTCGGCTGATAACAGGCAGAGACGGGACATTTTCACAACACCAGGAAGAGCCGCCGCATACGCGGCGGCTCTTTTGCTATCAAAAAGGAGCTACAATATGAAATATATCATGTCCCTCGATCAGGGAACGACAAGCTCGCGGTGCATCCTGTTCGACCGGGGCGGCAATATCTGTGCCTCGGCGCAGAAGGAGTTCCGGCAGATATACCCGCAGCCGGGCTGGGTCGAGCACGACGCGCAGGAGATATGGGACACGACGCTTGAGGTGTCCCGCGCGGCTATGGCAAAGCTGGGAGTGGAGGCCAAGGACATTGCGGCCATAGGCATCACGAACCAGCGCGAGACGACCGTTATCTGGGACAAGACCACCGGAGAGCCGATTGCGAACGCCATCGTCTGGCAGTGCCGCCGCACCTCAGATATCATAGACGGAATTATAAAGGCCGGTCATGCCGACACGATACGAAAAAAGACCGGACTGCAGCCGGACGCGTACTTCTCAGGCTCAAAAATCAAGTGGCTGCTCGATAACGTCCCGGGAGCGCGGGCGCGCGCCGAGGCGGGAGAGCTGCTGTTCGGCACGATAGACACATGGCTCATCTGGAAGCTGACGGGCGGGCGCGTCCATGTGACGGACTACAC
>CAKTPC010000159.1 GCA_934590505.1 uncultured Oscillospiraceae bacterium | reverse complement strand
GGGCGCATCACTTGATGCGCTTATCTGTTTTACGGGCTATATATGTTCCCACTATCTGGATTATCTGAACTATAACGACCGTCAGCAGGACGCATATCCATGTGATATCGTCGTTGCTTCTCTGGTGGCCGTAGATGATGGCAATCTGGCCGAGACCGGTGCCGCCGATGGTGGCAGCCATGGCCGAGTAGCCGAGGATCGTGACCATCGAGATTACCGCGCCCTGAATGAGAGCGGGCTTTGCTTCGGGCAGCAGCACATGAGTGACGATCTGCATATTCGTGCATCCCATCGACTGCGCCGCTTCAATGACGCCGAAGCTGACTTCCTTGACGGAGCTTTCGACCATGCGCGCCACATATGGGGCAGCAGCGATGACGAGCATCACGATGACGGCGCCGTTGCCGAGGCTCGTGCCGATGATGAACTTTGCGACCGGCAGCATTGCGACCATGAGGATGATGAACGGGATGCTGCGGAAGAAGTTCACGACAAAGCCGAGAATGCGGTTGACCCAAGGGGTCGGGCGGATGCCGTTAGCGTCAGTGACGGAGAGGATCACGCCTAGGGGAAGGCCAATCACGTAGGCGATCGCGGAGGAGATAAGTGTCATGTATATGGTTTCCCATATGCCGAGCTGGATAAGGCCGTTATTCCAAAGCTTATAAAACATTTCGGAAAACATTACTCTTCCTCCTTCCATGTGACGGGGCTGTTTTTGAGCCAGACGAGGATCTTGTCTGCCTGACGATCATCGCTGGGCAGCTCGATTATCATGTGGCCGTATATCGCGCCGTCGAACTCGCGGGTATCGGCAAAAATTATATTCACCGGAGCCTGACACTCAAGCACAAGCTTGGATATGATCGGCTCCTGGGAGTACTGGCCGTTGAAGATAAGGCGGAGCTTCTTGCCGCCGGTGGTGTCGAGCGCCGCGCGATCCTGCGGAATGATAAGCTCGCGCGCGATCTCGGACTGGGGATTGGTGAACACGTCGCTGACCTTGCCCTCTTCGGCGATGCGGCTCTGGTCGATGACAGCGACGCGGTCGCATATCTGGTCGATGACCTTCATCTCATGCGTGATGACGATTATCGTGACGCCGAGGGACTGGTTTATCTCACGCAGCAGCTCAAGTATCGAGCGGGTGGTGTTCGGGTCGAGCGCGCTTGTCGCCTCGTCGCAGAGAAGATAGCGCGGGTTCGTCGCAAGCGCTCTCGCGATGGCGACGCGCTGCTTCTGGCCGCCGGATAGCTGTGCGGGATAGGCGTTTGCCTTGCTCTCAAGGCCGACGAGCTTCAGCAGTTCGAGCGCACGCTTCTTCGCCTCGCCGCTCTTCGTGCCTGACATCTCAAGCGGGAAGCAGACGTTTCTCAGAACGCTGCGCTGCTCAAGAAGGTTGAAGCCCTGGAAGATCATCGAAATACTGCGGCGCATTTCGAGCAGCTCCTTGCGGGGAAGGACGGTCATGTCCTTGCCGTCGATAATAACGTGGCCGGAGGTGGGGCGCTCAAGGAGGTTTATGCAGCGCACCAGAGTGCTTTTGCCTGCGCCGGACAGACCGATGATGCCGAATATCTCACCGTCGTTAATGGTAAGGTTAATGTCGCGCAGAGCCTCGACCGTGCCGGAGGCTGAGGAAAATGTTTTGCTCAGATCCTTGATCTCTATCATTGAGCCGCTTCCTTTCAACAAAAAACCGGACTTGGAAAACTCACTTTGTTTTCCAAGCCCGGTGTTAATCACGTTCTTATCAGGCGGGTATGAAACAAGGCGAGTCACATTTTTGCGCGCGCATCATCATGCACATGCTGAACATGCACATCATACCCATCATCATGCTGTTGGCGGTGAACTTACGCATATGACCCGTGTCTCCTTCTTTCTTTGATGGTGTGATTATATAACCGGTTTTTTCCGTTGTCAACAGGAAATTGCAAACTCTCCGAAAATAACAGAAAGCCTATCTGCTCACTCGGATTATATGTTACAATTCACAAAACTAGTATCGTGTATTTGGCAATTCTGCAAGAGCACCCATTAATCACTCGTCTTTCTTATCGCAGTTATGACGGCAGTGCGCACAGTTTCCGCAGCAGCCGGAGCCGCTGCCGCAGGAGCAGCCGCCCTTTTTATGCGCGGTGCGCCATGCGAGCACCAGCAGCACGGCAACGATGAGCAGTATGATTATATCCAGCGGCTTCATACTATCACCCTTATCACATTATAGATCACAAACGCCGTCAGCCACGCGACCGAGCACTGCATTATGACCACGCCTATGGTTTTCACGGCCGAGCCTAGCTCGCGCCGAATGGTCGCCACAGCGGCGACGCAGGGGGTGTACAGCAGTGTGAACACCAGAAAGCTCACTGCGGTTATTGGATTGAACACCGAGCCGAGGGCGGTGCTGAGGTTTGCAACGTTCGTCCCGAGGAGCACCGCGAGTGTGGAGACGACGGCTTCCTTTGCCGTAAAACCGGAGATCAGCGCCGTTACCATGCGCCAATCGGCAAAGCCGAGGGGACGGAACACCGGCGCGATAAGCTGTCCGATGAGGGCGAGCAGACTGTCTGCGCTGTCGGCGACGACGTTCAGGCGTGTGTCAAAGGTCTGGAGAAACCAGATAAGCACCGTCGCCATAAAGATGACGGTGAAGGCGCGCTCGAGAAAATCCTTCGCCTTTTCCCACAGCAGCAGTCCGACGCTCTTAAGAGACGGCATGCGGTAATTCGGAAGCTCCATGACAAACGGCACGGGCTGGCCGCGGAAGGCTGTGCTCTTGAGGATGAGTGCAACGATAATGCCCATGACAATGCCGAGCGCATACAGGCAGATCATCGCAAGGCCGCGGCTGCGCGGGAAGAATGCCGCGGCAAACACCGCGTATATCGGTATCTTTGCCGAGCAGCTCATGTACGGTGTGAGAAGAATGGTCATCTTCCTGTCGCGATCCGAGGAGACGGTGCGCGTCGCCATGATGGCAGGCACCGAGCAGCCGAAGCCGATGAGCATCGGCACAAAGCTGCGCCCCGAAAGACCGAGCTTTCTGAGTGGCCTATCCATAACGAAAGCCACGCGCGCCATATAGCCCGTGTCTTCAAGGATTGAGAGGAAGAAGAACAGCGTCACGATGATCGGCAGAAACGACAGCACGCTCCCGACCCCGGCGAAGATGCCGTCGATCACCAGCGAGCGGACGACCGGGTTTATCCCATACGCCGTAAGGCCGCGGTCGACAAGATCGGTCAGCGCGTCGATACCGAGGCTCAGCCAGTCCGACAGCGCCGAGCCGATGACGTTGAAGGTGAGATAAAAGATTAGGAACATTATCGCAATGAAGGTCGGGATCGCCGTATATTTTCCGGTGAGCACCCTGTCCATGCGTACCGAGCGCGCATGCTCTCGGCTCTCGTGGCATTTCACAACGGTCTTTGAAACGACGCCCTCAATGAAGCTGTAGCGCATATCGGCAAGAGCGGCGTTGCGGTCAAGCCCGGACTCGCTCTCCATCTGCACGATGCAGTGCTCCAGCAGCTCCCGTTCGTTCTCATCAAGCTCCAGCCTATCGGCAAGCTCCGGGTCGCCCTCGATGAGCTTCGCCGTGCAGAAGCGCGATGGTACACCGAGCCTGTCGGCATGATCCTGAATGAGATGGATGACAGCGTGAATGCAGCGGTGGACAGGTGAATCGTCCGCGCAGAAGTCCGTCACGCCGGGCAGCGCCTTCTTCCGCGCGGTATCGACAACGCGGTCGATAAGCTCGGACACGCCCTCACCCTTCACGGCGCTGATGGGCACGACCGGCACTCCGATGAGACGGCTGATCTGCTGCACATCGACCGTCCCGCCGTTTGCATAGACCTCGTCCATCATGTTGAGTGCGATGACCGTCGGCACGCGCAGTTCAAGCAGCTGGAGCGTGAGGTAGAGGTTGCGCTCAATATTCGTCGCGTCGATTATATTGATAATGCAGTCGGGCTTCTGGTTGATGATGAAGTCGCGCGAGACTATCTCCTCCTGCGTATACGGGCGCAGGGAGTATAT
>CAKTPC010000158.1 GCA_934590505.1 uncultured Oscillospiraceae bacterium | reverse complement strand
CCGAGGACGTCAATTGCGTTGAAGTAAACACCGGAGCCCTGAGCACCGATGGAGACGATCTTGCCCTTGAGGTCGGCAACGGTCTTGATGTCGGGGTTCATGGTGACGATCTGTACCTGCTCCATGTAGAGCGCGGCTGCGACGGAGAAGCTGCCGACAGCGCCGGTATCTGCGAAGAGGTTGGTGCCGTCATAGGCGTAGCTCATAACGTCGGACTGGCAGAAGCCGAGCTGTACATCGCCTGCGTCGAGATCCTCAACGTTTGCTTTGGAGCCGTTGCCGGTGATGGCGGTAACGCTCAGATCGGTGTTATTGGAAACGTACTGGGCAAGCACGCTGCCGAAAGCATAATAGGTGCCCGCTTCACCGCCGGTTGTGAAGGTGAGAGCTTCCTTCTTTGCGCTGCTGTCAGCCGCGGGAGTGCTGCTGTCGGAAGAAGCCGGGGCGGAACTGGAACTGCCGCAGGCGCACAGCGCGAATACCATAACAAGTGCAAGCAAAAGTGCAATAACTTTTTTCATACTGTTACCTCCTAAAAAATCAACAAAAAGGGAGCTGCGATTTTGTCAGGTTTTTGAATTACTCCCTTTCTGCATTTATAATACAACCGAAAGTTTAATTTTGCAAGAGCAAATTTACACTTCCCCGTATTGACCCATAAATGGCCCCTAAAGTCCGGCAGCTTTGTGCATATAATATAATGTGAAAATCAAGACAAGATCGCCCGCTAAAAAGTTTTGACAGAGATAAAACAAGGTGATATACTTCACAATGTATGCGGGCAAAACGGAGGGCGCATTTTTCGCCTGTGTGGTTTGCATACAATGAAAAAGCGGAGCGTTTAAGATAATGGATTTTTCATTGCTGAAAAGTTTTACCGCCGTGGCCGACGAGAAGAGCTTTTCTACAGCCGCGAAACATCTGTTCATTTCGCAGCAGTCGCTGTCAAAGCAGATAGCGAAGCTGGAGGAGGAACTGGGAACGACGCTGTTCGTGCGCAGCCGTCCGCTCAGCCTTACGCCTGACGGGAAGCAGTTTTTGCAGACCGCCAAGGAGATACTCCAGCTCAAGCAGCAGTATGAGGAGAGCTCCAGCCACAGCTTCAGCGGTTCGCACTTTATCCATGTCGGCATCGAGCACACCATTGCCCGTGCAATCCTGCCGTATGTCCTGCCGGAGTATCTCAAGGAGCACCCGGATACCTATGTGAAGGTCAGCGAGGAGTCACCGGAGGTGCTGCATAAATCGATCATATATGACGGGGTAGACCTTGTCATCGGCTCGATAAACGGCGCGCCCGATAACTATGACACCGTGACACTCTGCAAGAAGGAGCAGGTGCTGGTCGTGCCGAAGCAGATAATGCGCGAGCTTGCCGGGAATCAGTACGACGAGATAAAGGCACGCTTCTCCGAGTGTGCGGATCTCACGTGGTTCGAGAAAGCGCCGTTTATAAAGATACCGCGCCAGTCCTCGGGCGGCAGGGCGCTCAACAGCTACCTCAAGTATTATGATATAAACCCCTGCTTCGTGTGCGAGCTGACGAATGTCGAGAATGCCTTCCAGCTTGCAAACTCCGGGCTCGGCGTGCTCGTCTACGCGCGCATCTTCTGGGACATGCTTGCCCCCGAGCTTCAGGCGGATTACCTCAAGAATATCGATATTTTCCCGCTGCCCTACCTGCCGGATATCGACGATGTCTGCGCCTACTATAATAAAGAGACGGGGCTGCACGGCAAGAACAAGGAACTGCTGGACATCTTCCGCAGGTTCTTTGACGATTACCGCAGCGGAAAAGAACCGGAAAAAACCGAAGAATAACGAACAAGCCCACCGCGCCGGCAAAACACCGCGGTGGGTTTTTCATACGTTGTGATCTATAAAAAGCACTTGCCAAAAGCTGCGGAATAGTGGATAATAGTTATAGGAATGAGGTTGAGTATATATGAGTATAAAGCTGATCGCGTTCGATCTTGACGGGACATTTCTTGACCTGAAGAAAAATATACACCCGGACAATATAAAGGCGCTCAAGGCCGCTGCCGAGAAGGGCGTCGTCATAGTCCCGGCGACAGGGCGGATAGTAGGCGGCGTTCCGCAGCAGATACGCGAGCTGCCGTTTATCCGCTACTATGTCACGGCGAACGGTGCATTCGTCTATGACGCGTTGGAGGACAAGGCTGTCGCGCGCGCGGAGATACCGCTTGAGGATGCGCTCAGGCTCTTGAGCTATGAGGACAGTCTCGGCATTTCATACGACTGCTATCAGGACGGCTGGGGATATATGTCCGCCGATATGTATGACCGCGCGGGGGAGTATGTGACAGACCCCGGAATACTGAAGCTCGTGCTCACGCTGCGCACGAAGGTGCCCGAACTGAAGGAGTATCTGCGCCAAAAGGGAGAGAGTGTGCAGAAGCTGCAGCTATACTTCACTGACATGCAGGAACGGGCACGCCAGTTCGAGACGCTGCCGGGGATGTTCCCTGACATGGCGTTCACGACGTCCGTGCCGTTCAATATTGAAATAAACAGCTCCGCCGCGACAAAGGGGCAGGGGCTTGCCGCACTGTGTAAGCTGCTGGGCATAAAGGCCGAGGAGGTCCTCGCCTTCGGCGATGACCGCAACGACGCCGACATGATCCGCTTTGCGGGCGTCGGAGTCGCGATGGATAACGCGATAGAGGAGCTGCGAGCTGCCGCCGACTGGGTGACGGCCTCAAACTCTGAGGCCGGGGTAGCGCGCGGGATAGAGCGGTTTGTGTTAGGAGGATGAATCAAAATGACGGTCGACCTATGGCGTATACTTTTATGCGTGCTTATGGGCTATCTCATCGGCTGCATAAGCCCGTCCTATCTCATCGGGCGGAAGAAGGGCTATGATGTGCGCACCTCCGGCTCATGCAACGCGGGTGCGTCGAACACCGTCATCATGGCAGGAAAGGCGGCGGGCATATTCGTCGCGCTGTTTGATATATTCAAGGCCGCGGCAGCTTGCAAGCTCGGCGCGTTGCTAGCACCGGAGCTGGAATACGCATGGCAGATAGCCGGAGTGGCCTGCATAGTCGGGCACATGTTCCCGGTGTTTCTGGGCTTTCGCGGGGGCAAGGGCTTTGCCTGTCTCGGCGGAGTGGTATTTGCGAACAGCGCGAAGGTATTTCTGCTGATGCTCGCGATCGCGGTGCTGATAGGCTTTGTGTCGAACTATATCGCGATATCGACAGTCTCAATGTCGGTGATCTGGCCGGTGTACTATGGCGGCACGACCGGCAATTGGGCGGTTGCGGCGATCCTTGCGATACCGTTTGTGCCGATCTTTGTAAAGCACACGGAGAACTTCCGCCGCATCAGCCGCGGCGAGGAGCTGAGATTGAGCTATCTGTGGAAGAAGGACACAGAGCTCGAACGCATAGGCCGCGAGGACTAAGGCGATATAAATCGAAAACGCTCAGACTTCATCATGAAGCCTGAGCGTTTTCATGTTTTCCTTTATTTCTTCTGCCGCGTCAAGCAGACTCTGCGCCTGAGGCAGCAGCGCGTCCCCGGCTTTTGTGAGACGGAAGTCTCGGCTCGAGCGCTCGAACAGCCTGACGCCAAGCTCCTCCTCCAGCGCGGAGACGGAGCGGCAGACCGTCGAGTGGCTGATGTACAGGCTCCTTGCTGCTGCGGAAAAGCTACCGGCCTCCGCCGCCGCGATAAAGTGCCTGAGCTGCTCCAGCTCCATCTCAGTAATTGAAGGTGTAAGGCAGGAGCTCCGAGAGCTTATAGCTCACGTAGCGGTCGCCGGCCTTGGCGCAGAGAACCTCCATATCAGGCGAAAACTCCGCCAAGAACTGGCGGCACGCGCCGCAGGGGGTGCACCAGTTTTCACTGTCGGCATAGATGGCGATGCGTCTAAACTCCCTGTGCCCCTCGCTGACCGCCTTGCAGCATGCGGTGCGCTCGGCGCATATAGTGCTGCCGAGCGCGGCGTTTTCAACGTTGCAGCCGGTGAACACAGTGCCGTCGGTGCATTCGATCGCGGCGCCCACCGCGAAGCGCGAATACGGAACGTAGGCGTTGAGCGACGCCTG
>CAKTPC010000157.1 GCA_934590505.1 uncultured Oscillospiraceae bacterium | reverse complement strand
GCTATGGACAAGCTCGTGAACGAGCACACCAGCGCCGCCTATGACGATTTCCTCAAGACGGTTGAAGGGGAGAGCAAATAATGAGCAAACCCGATGTGAAATTGCAGGCTGTCCTGCGCAGTGCCTGCCCTCCGAGTGAGGAGCAGCTCAGCCGGCTGACCGCGTTTCTTGAAAAGAAGTACCAGCAGAGCGTTGAGCTGACGTGGAGCGAGGATAAGAGCATCCTCGGCGGCTTCCGCATCGAGCTTGGTACCGAGGTCATCGACTGGACGACCGGCGGCCGTCTCGATCAGCTCAAGGAAAAGCTCGCCTCGATATCCGCGGGCGGGCAGGACGTCATCCCTCTGATACGTGACACCATTAAGAGCTGGGTGCCGGAAGTTCTGGCCTACGAGGTCGGCTCCGTCCTGCGCGTGGCTGACGGTATCGCATACGTCAGCGGCCTTGAGCATGCCTCCTACGGCGAGATACTTCTCTTCGAGGGCGGCATCCGCGGCATGGTACAGGACCTGAAAGAGGACCGTATCGGCTGCATCCTTTTCGGCGACTATGAAGCCGTCCGCGCGGGTGACGCCGTGCGCCGCACCGGCAAAACCGCCGGCATCGGCGCGGGTGACGCATACCTCGGCCGTGTCGTTGACGCGCTCGGCGCGCCTATCGACGGCAAAGGCCCCATCGCGGCCGACGCTTACCGTCCCATTGAAAACCCCGCACCCGGCATAATCGACCGTCAGCCGGTCGATAAGCCTATGGAGACGGGCATCCTCTCCATTGACTCCATGTTCCCGATCGGCCGCGGCCAGCGTGAGCTTATCATCGGCGACCGCCAGACCGGCAAGACCGCCATCGCTGTCGACACCATTCTCAACCAGAAGGGCAAGAACGTGGTGTGCATCTATGTCGCCATCGGCCAGAAGGCAAGCTCCGTCGCACAGCTGACGGAATCTCTCCGTGCCGCGGGCGCTCTTGAATACACCACCGTCGTCTGCGCCAGCGCGAGCGACTTTGCCTCCATGCAGTACATTGCCCCCTACGCGGGCTGCGCCCTCGGCGAATACTTCATGGAAAAGGGCCGCGACGTCCTCATCGTCTATGACGACCTGAGCAAGCACGCTATAGCCTACCGTGCCCTGAGCCTTCTGCTCGAGCGCTCCCCCGGCCGTGAAGCCTACCCCGGCGACGTTTTCTATCTGCACTCCCGTCTGCTTGAGCGCTCCGCTCACCTCAGCGACGAGCGCGGCGGCGGCAGCATGACTGCCCTGCCTATAGTCGAGACTCTTGACGGCGATGTTTCCGCATATATCCCCACGAATATCATCTCCATCACCGACGGCCAGATATATCTGGAAAGCAGCCTGTTCTTTGCAGGCCAGCGCCCGGCAGTCAATGTCGGCCTTTCCGTTTCCCGTGTCGGCGGCGCGGCACAGACCAAAGCCATGAAGAAGGCTGTCGGCACCCTGCGTCTCGATCTTGCGCAGTACCGTGAGATGGAGGTCTTTACCCAGTTCTCCAGCGATCTGGACGACGATACCAAACAGCAGCTGGTCTACGGTCAGAGCCTGATGCGCCTTCTGCGCCAGAACCGCGGCCGTCCGTACAGCTCGGCGGAGCAGGTCGTCCTGCTCGTCACAGCGCTGGGCCATATCCAGCAGCAGCTGCCTGTCGACAGGATCGGCGCGTTCAACGCAAAGCTTCTCGGCGACTTTGCCTCCTCTCAGGCCGCGCTCATGCAGGAGCTTGAGAGCACCGCGGTTCTGACTGACGACAGCCGCAAGCGCATCCTCGATCAGGCAAAGCGCAGCCTCGCCGCGTTCCAGAGCGCCGAAGCGGGCAACGGGCGGTGATCGTATGGCCAGCACGAGCGAGATCCGCAGACGCATAGCCAGCGTTCAGGAGACGCAGAAGATCACCCACGCGATGTACCTCATCTCCTCGGCAAAGATGCGCAAGGCCAGAGCCGAGCTTGACGAGGTCCGTCCGTACTTTGATGTTCTCAACCATGAGATACGGCGCGTCTTTACCGTTGATGAAACGGTCGACAGCCGGTACTTCACGGTCTACGGCAGCGGCGAAGAAAGCGTCGGGGGCACATGGGCATGTCTCGTCATCACGGCGGACAAGGGCCTTGCCGGTGCGTATAACCACAATGTCCTCAAGGAAGCGCAGAAGATATACGACGTGCATCCGGACACCGAGTTCTACGTCATCGGCGAATATGGCCGCAGGTGGTTCTCCCAGCGGAAGCTCCCCATCGTCGAGGACTTCCGTTATACTGCGCAGAGCCCGAGCACATACCGCGCGCAGCAGATCGCCCGTGATCTGCTCGCCCGCTTCGCCTCCGGTGAGGTCGACCGCATCTCCGTCATTTATACCGACTCCAAGGGTATGACTGAGGTCGTGCGTCAGACGCAGCTTCTGCCCCTGCGCAGACAGAATTTCATGGCAAAGCCCGGCGAGGAGAAGCCGGAACCGGCGTTTGAGTTCGTCCCCACCATGCAGGCCGTGCTCAACAGCCTTGTCCAGAACTATATTTCAGGCTATATTTACAGCGCGCTTGTCGACAGCTTCTGCAGCGAGCAGAGCGCGCGAATGGCGGCAATGAGCGCCGCCGATGACAACGCGGAGGAACTGCTGGGTGATCTTTCCAAGCAGTTCAACCGTGCGCGTCAGGCCGCCATCACGCAGGAGATCACCGAAATCTCCGCCGGTGCGCGCGCTCAGAAAAACAAGAAAAGCAGGGAGGCCAATCAGGCATGAAGCACGGTATTGTTACAGAGATTTCAGGGCCGGTGGTCGATGTTCGGTTCGCCGAGGGCGAGCTGCCCTCCATTAATGACGCCCTGACCCTTACCGCAAACGGGCACACCTATACAATGGAGGTCGAGCAGCACCTCACAGGCGACACGGTGCGCTGCATCATGATGTCCGGCAGCGACGGTCTGTCCCGCGGCCTCGAGGTCGAGGCTCTCGGCCACGGCATTCAGGTGCCTGTGGGCGAGGTCACGCTGGGCAGAATGTTCGACGTTCTCGGCCGTCCCATCGACGGCAAGGGCGAGGTTTCTCAGGACGCGGAGCGCTGGAACATCCATCGCCGTCCCCCGTCCTTTGACCAGCAGCAGCCCGCAGCCGAGATACTTGAGACCGGCATCAAGGTCATCGACCTTCTTGAGCCCTACGCAAAGGGCGGCAAGATCGGTCTGTTCGGCGGCGCAGGCGTCGGCAAAACGGTTCTTATTCAGGAGCTTATACACAACGTCGCCATGGAGCACGGCGGCTATTCCATCTTCACCGGCGTCGGCGAGCGCAGCCGTGAGGGCAATGACCTCTGGCGCGAGATGCAGGAGAGCGGCGTATCGGATAAGACGGCTCTGGTTTTCGGCCAGATGAACGAGTCCCCCGGCGTGCGTATGCGCGTCGCGCTCTCTGGTCTTACGATGGCGGAGTACTTCCGCGATACCGAGCATAAGGACGTGCTTCTCTTCATCGATAACATCTTCCGTTTCGTTCAGGCCGGCAGCGAGGTCTCCACTCTGCTTGGCCGTATGCCCTCCGCCGTCGGCTACCAGCCGACTCTGGCAAACGAAATGGGCTCACTTCAGGAGCGCATCACCTCCACGAAGTCCGGTTCCGTCACCTCCGTGCAGGCGGTCTACGTCCCGGCTGACGACCTTACCGACCCCGCCCCGGCGACTACCTTCTCCCACCTTGACGCCACCACCGTTCTCAGCCGTAAGATATCCGAGCAGGGCATCTACCCCGCGGTCGATCCTCTCGCCTCCACCTCGCGTATCCTTGAGGCGGATATCGTCGGCGAGGAGCACTACAGCATTGCCCGCCGCGTGCAGGAGACGCTGCAGAAGTATCAGGAGCTGCAGGATATCATCGCCATCCTCGGTATGGAGGAGCTGAGCGACGAGGATAAAAAGACCGTCGCCCGTGCAAGACGCATTCAGCGCTTCCTGTCCCAGCCGATGTTCGTCGCTGAGAAGTTCACCGGCACGCCCGGCGCGTATGTCCCGCTGAGCGAGACGCTGCGCGGCTTCAAGGAGATCCTCTCCGGCAGCATGGACGAATACCCCGAGGCCGC
>CAKTPC010000156.1 GCA_934590505.1 uncultured Oscillospiraceae bacterium | reverse complement strand
GCGGTCGTCGCGTTGAGCTTGCGCAGCGAGCGGTTGGTGCGCTGGGCGATGATGCGCGCGACGGTGGTCTTGCCTGTCCCGGAAGGGCCGTAGAATATCATGTTCGGTATTTGGCCGCTCTCAACGATGCGGCGGAGCATACCGTCTTTGCCTAAAATATGCTTCTGACCGACAACGTCGTCAAGCGACGCGGGGCGGATCTCGTCCGCTAAGGGTTTATACATTCTGGGCAATCCGCCTTTCAGTAAAGATTCGATACAGAATCTCATTATACCACCGGCGTAGGGAAATGTAAAACCGGATTTACTATTAAATTATTGTGTACATTTCGCGGAATTATGGACAATTTTCGACGCATGGTTTATAATTAACTTTCAAAAGCAAGCATTGAAAGGAGCGATCCGAAATGTCAAAAGGAAGAATCAAAGCTGTTTTGTTTATTATAGTTTTTCTGCTGGTCATCGCAGTTGCTGTCAATCTGCTCGTGGATATGCAGAGTGAGAGAAAGGCTGAGGCTACGCCGACAAACGACCCCTACGCGAACACTGTCACGCCGAGCGTTGAGACGCAGCCCGCATTAGAGACTGCCCAGCCGACCCCGGCGATAGCGCCGTCCAGCGCGCCGACCGCGACGCCGATGCCCGCAACGCCTGTACCGACGGCCGCTCCTACACCCACGCCGACTGCGACACCGGAGCCCATCCAGCCCATTATCCCGCAGGGCGAGGTCATCGGCTCGGGCAGCTTTACCTCAGATACCGGCACGCCGCTGAACCTCCGCGCCGACTGGACAGCTACGGTACTTGACGCTGAGCGCGTTGAGGTCACGGTGAACGTCTATCTTATATCCTATCAGATCGAGGTGCGCGAGCTTTATAACGCCGTCAATGTCAGCGTCGGCGACCAGTATGCCTCAGAAAACTCCCCGGCGATAAAGTGGGAGAACAACACGCGGCTTGAGACTCTGCTTGCCTCCACGGTGCACACGCTGAGCCTGCCCTCCGGCAGCAGCAACAGCTTCCCGGTCGCGGTACAGTACCAGTTCGGCGGCACCTACAGCAAGGTGGAGCTACCAGTCATCGAGTGCGGCGGCACGATAGAGCTCAGCAGATGAGAACACAGGAGCAGGTAAATGAGATAGTGCGTCTGCTGATGGAGGAGTACCCCCTGGCGGACTGCACGCTCGATTGGAACAAGGCCTATGAGCTGCTGTTCTCGGTGCGCCTTGCGGCGCAGTGTACAGATGAGCGCGTGAATAAGATAACCCCGGCGCTGTTTGAGCGCTTCCCGACGCTTGAGACCTTTGCCGAAGCGGATGTCGCGGAGGTGGAGGAGTATGTGCGCTCCTGCGGCTTCTATCATTCCAAGGCGCGGGACATTGTCGCGTGCGCAAATGTACTGCTGGAGAAATACGGCGGGGAGCTGCCGCGCACGATGGAAGAGCTGACGGCTCTGCCCGGCGTCGGGCGCAAGACCGCGAACCTCATCCTCGGCGACGTGTTCAAGGTCCCCGGCTCTACGGTCGTGGACACGCACTGTATCCGCATTTCAAATCTCCTCGGCCTTGTGGATAACCTCAAAGACCCGGTGAAGATCGAGATGGAGCTGCGGAAGATACTGCCGCCCGAGCACTCCTCGGACTTCTGCCACTGCATAGTCCTGCACGGCAGGGCGGTGTGCATCGCGAGAAGGCCGGAGTGCGAAAGGTGCTGCGTCAGGCACCTGTGCCAACACTATTCGGGCTGAAAATCTATTTGATACGGAGAGAAGAAAATGAAAGCAATAGTCAGCGTGTTCGCGAAGGACAGCAAGGGCATCACCGCCTATGTCACCTCACTGCTTGCCCAGAAAGAGATAAACATACTTGACATCAGCCAGACCCTGATGCAGGAGTATTTCGCAATGATAATGCTCGTCGACCTGACCGACTGCACCCTGCCCTTTGATGAGCTGATCCGCTTCCTCAAGGAAAAGGGTGAGGAGCGCGCGCTCGATATCCATATCCAGCGGCAGGACATCTTTGAAGCCATGCACAGGATCTGAGGTGTCTCATGAGCTATCTTTTCAACAGCAGTGAAATACTGCAGACAATAGACATGATAAACCAGCAGCACCTCGATGTGCGCACGATCACCATGGGCATAAGCCTGCTTGACTGCGCAAGCGAGAGCATGGGCGAGTGCTGCCGGAAAATTTACGACAAGATATGCCGCTGCGCGGGTAAGCTTGTCGAGACCGGCTGCGCCATCGAGCGGGAGCTGGGCATACCCATTGTCAACAAGCGCATTTCGGTAAGCCCGATATCGCTCGTGGCCGCGGCGTGCCGGGAGGAGGACTATACCCAGGTCGCCTTAGCGCTCGACCGCGCCGCGCATGAGACGGGCGTGAACTTCATCGGCGGCTTTTCGGCGCTTGCGCATAAGGGCTTTACGAAAAGCGACCTGCGCCTTATCAATTCCATCCCCGCCGCGCTCACGCAGACGGAGCTTGTCTGCTCGAGCGTGAACCTCGCCTCGACGAGAGCGGGCATAAACATGGACGCCGCAGCGCTCATGGGCAGGATAATAAAGCAGACAGCGGACATTGACCCAATGGGCTGCGCAAAGCTTGTCGTGTTCTCGAACGCCGTTGAGGATAACCCCTTTATGGCGGGGGCGTTCCACGGCGTCGGCGAACCGGAGACGGTCATAAACGTCGGCGTGTCCGGCCCCGGCGTCGTCGCCCATGCGCTCAAGCAGTGCAGAGGCGAGAGCTTTGACGTCGTGGCGGAGACTATAAAAAAGACCGCCTTCAAGATAACGCGCATGGGCGAGCTTGTCGCGCAGGAGGCCTCGCGCCGTCTAGGCGTGCCCTTTGGCGTGGTCGATCTCTCCCTCGCTCCCACTCCTGCGGTCGGCGACAGCGTTGCGGAGATACTGGAGATAATGGGCCTTGAAAAGTGCGGTACGCACGGTACGACCGCCGCCCTTGCGCTCCTCAACGACGCTGTCAAAAAAGGCGGCGTCATGGCATCGAGCCATGTCGGCGGCCTGTCCGGTGCGTTTATCCCGGTATCCGAGGACGCGGGCATGATCTCCGCCGTGGAGGACGGTATGCTCTGCATCGATAAGCTGGAAGCTATGACCTGTGTCTGCTCGGTCGGGCTTGATATGATCGCCGTCCCCGGCGACACGAGCGCCGATACCATCTCCGCCATCATTGCCGACGAGGCCGCGATCGGCATGGTCAACAACAAGACCACCGCTGTGCGCATTATCCCGGCAAAGGGCAAGACCGTCGGCGACACGGTAGACTTCGGCGGACTTCTCGGCTCGGCGCCGATAATGCCGCTGCATGACGGCAGCGCCGCAGAGTTCATCGCCCGCGGCGGACGTATCCCTGCTCCGCTGCACAGCCTGAAGAACTGAGTATAAACGTTGGCAGGGGCAAATGAAAAACATGGAAAAGAAACTGATGCTCATAGTAAACCCAGCGGCTGGACGCGGCGGGTACAAGGTGAATTTCGCCGAAGCGCTGCACACGCTCGACCTCGGCGGCTACAGGACGACGCTGTTCTTCACCTCGGGCAGAGGTGAGGCGACGGAGTTTGCCGCGCACCATGCCGGAAGCTTTGATACGGTCGCCTGCATCGGCGGGGACGGTACGCTCAGCGAGGTGCTTGCCGGGCTCATGCAGCTCGATTCTCCGCCCCCGGTCGGTTATATGCCCATGGGCACGGCGAACGACGTTGCGACGACGCTCGGCCTGCCGAAGAATGACACGGTCGGCGCAGCGCGCAGGATAGTCCACGGCACGGCGCATCCCTTTGACGTCGGCGGATTTGGAGAAGATAAATACTTTGCCTATATTGCGGCCTTCGGCGCGTTCACCGAGGTCAGCTATGCCACCCCGCAGGATCAGAAAAAGCTGCTGGGTCACCTGGCTTATGTACTCCAGGGCGCGCAGCAGCTCGGTAAGATAGAGAGCTATAAGACCCATGTCGAGTATGACGGCGGTGTTGTGGAGGCAGATCTGCTCTACGGCAGCATGTCAAACTCCACCTCGGTCGCGGGCATCGTTCGTCTGCCGGAAGAGATGGTCTGCCTCGGCGACGGGATGAGCGAGCTTGTGCTGGTGAAGAACCCCGGCAGCGTCGCGGGCTTCGGCGAGATCGTCGAGAGCGTGCTGTCCCAGCGCTTTGACAG
>CAKTPC010000155.1 GCA_934590505.1 uncultured Oscillospiraceae bacterium | reverse complement strand
ACTATGACTTCTGGTACGAATCCAGCCAGCTCATCCAGAAGCTCATACGCGACCAGAATAAGAAGGCCGAGCAGAAGATACAGGAGCTGCAGACCTTCATCGCGCGCTTCTCCGCGAACAAGTCCAAATCCCGTCAGGCCACGTCGAGGCGCAAGCTCCTCGACAAGATCACCGTCGAAGAGCTGCCCGCGTCGAATCGGCGCTATCCGTGGGTCGGCTTTAAGGCCGAGCGCGAGCCGGGCAAGGACAGGCTCTTTGTCACCGAGGTCAGCAAGACCGTCGACGGCGTGAAGCTCCTCAATAACGTCAGCTTCATCGTCGGCAAGGACGATAAGATCGCTATAGTAGGCAAGAACGAACTTGCTGTGACGATGCTCTATAAGATCATCATGGGCGAAGAGGAGCCGGACTCCGGCAGCGTCAAGTGGGGCGCGTCTATCACCACGGCCTACTTCCCCAAGGATCACAACAGCTATTTTGAGAATTGCGACTATGACCTCATTGACTGGATGCGCCAGTTCTCTTCCGACAAGCGCGAGAGCTATCTGCGCACCTTCCTCGGGCGTATGCTCTTCTCCGGGGACGATGTCTATAAAAGCGTCAAGGTCCTCTCCGGCGGCGAGAAGGTCAGGTGTATGCTCAGCCGCATGATGCTCTCCGGTGCAAACTTCCTCGTGCTCGATCAGCCGACGAACCACCTCGACCTTGAGAGCATCGCCGCGCTCAATAATGGCCTTGAGGCCTTCAAGTACAATATCATCTTCTCCTGCCATGACCATCAGCTCACGCAGACTGTCGCCAACAGGATCATCGAGATCACCGATGACGGCATCATCGACCGCGTCTGCACTTACGATGAGTACATGCACATCTCCGACCTCGAAACCGGAGCAAGGGAATAATAATAGCGCGCTGCAATGTGTTTGCAGCGCGCCTTTTAATAATCGATATTCGTCTTACACGTTCGTGCCGTCGGCGGCGATGTGGAAGGTCTCGATCGCGAGCTTGAGTATGCCGTTGACAGCATCGGTCTGACCCTCAAGCGCGGTGGAGTTGTAGACAGCAATACTGCCGTCGGCAAGGTTTTCGGCATAATATGCGCAGGCGACGGTGCCGCCGGCATCCTTATCCTTATAGGTGTAATAGATATAGTAGATATCTCTCTCACCGAAGTCGACCTTGGTCGGGTCGCCGGCCTTGGTCTGGAGATTCTTACCCAGCTCTATCTCGGACGCCGCCGCCATCTCCTTGAGGTACACTTCAGCGTCGGTCATCGGGATCAGTGAGACGGTGCAGAAGGGCAGGTCAGTGCTCTCCCCGGCATATATCATTGCGTTGCCGACCTGATTGGTCATTGCGACGTACTGCACGTCATAGTCAAAGCTTATGCCGTTGACATCGCTGACGTAGGTGGTCACACCTGATTCCGGAACAGCAGGCGTGCCGGGAGCGGCGGCGGGCAGGTCGCTCACAGGAGCAGACTGGCTGGGAGCTTCAGTTGCGGCGGGAGTTTCATCCTTACTGCCACAGGCAGACAGAGAAAACAGCATGACTATTATGAGAGCCAGTGCGATAACATTCTTCTTCATATCGTTAACCTCTTTCATATAAAGATTTATAACACATACCAATACACGTCTTAAAGCGTGTAACCTTATTGTAAACTATAGTTCGCGATTTGTCAAAACATTTCTGCGTGTTTTCCGCGATTTCTTCTAAAGAAAGCTTAAGATTCACCGAATCGGCGGCAGACGCGGAAACAAAAGCGGTGCCGTTCCGTCTTATAGATATAAACAGGCAAATTTTGCCAGATAACGAAAGAGAGAATTGCTATGAAAAAGCTTCTTAGTTTAATGATCGCGGTGATAATGCTCCTCTCCCTCGCCGCCTGCGGCTCTTCTCCCGCAGCTCCCGCGGCGGAGACCGAACCACCGGAGACTCCTGCGCCAAAGAGCGAGGACGGCAGGCCCGTGGTAGAGGTCACGACCGTTGATGAGCTCCTTGCCGCGATCGCGCCGAATACGGTGATCGAGCTCACCGGCCAGCGCTATATGCTCACCGAGGCGTCGACTTACGGTAAGGACAGCGGCTCCGAATATTACCGCTGGAACGGCTGGGACACCGGCGACGGCGCAGAGCTTGTCATCGAAAACGTCACCGGCCTCACCATACGCGCCGCAAACCGCGACACCTGCATCGTCACCGAGCCGCGCTGGGTGAACGTCCTGCAATTCATCGGCTGCGAGGACATTTCGCTTGAGGGCTTCACTGCCGGGCATACCGACGGCGCGTACTGCTCCGGCGGCGTGCTGTACTTTGACAGCACCAAGTCCGTGACGGTAGACGGCTGCTCGCTCTACGGCTGCGGCACCGAGGGCGTCGCGGCCTACGGCTGCGAGGACATCACTGTCACCGGTTCCGAGATATGGAACTGCTCACAGGGCGCGGTATTTATATATGACAGCAAAAATGTCAGCTTCGATAACTGCGATTTTCACGGCATCACCGCTGAGCTTGGCATGTTCAGAATAATCGAAAGCAATAAATTCGCCCTGCTCAACAGCACGGTGCGCGACAGCAGCGGAGACATCTTTATCAGCAGCTCCGGTGCGAGCGGTGTGTATATCGGCGGCTGTGAGGTCTCGAACAATAAGTTCCGCGATATGTTCGCTTCCGAGCTTATCCCGGTCACAGTCGAGGGCTGCGTGCTCGGGGACAATGACATTATAGACTGGTATGCGGATATGGAAAAGCTCGGCAGCCTTTATGAAAACAGCAAGGCCGTCGACCACGAGAGAAATGTCTATAGCTACAGCGAGCTTAAGAATATGCAGAAAACGGAGAACGCCGTCTGGAACGCTTATGTCCCCGAGGTCAGCACCCCGGAGGTAGCAGTCAGCGAGGACGGCAAGGTGCATGTCACGACCGTGGATGAGTTTCTTGCTGCCATCGCGCCGGATACGACAATATATCTCGAACCCGGGGTATACGATCTCAGCACCGCCGCGGGCTACGGCGTTTCCGGAACTGACCGCTATCATTGGGACCTGCGCTTTGACGGGCCAAGCCTTGTCATAACCGGCGTTGACGGGCTGACCATTGAGGGTGCGGGTGCGGAGAGCGTCACCATCGCCGCCGTGCCGCGCTATGCGGATGTCCTCGGCTTTGAGAGATGCGCCGGCCTGACGCTCCGCGGCTTCACGGCAGGGCACACCGAGGAGAAAGGCTACTGCACGGGCGGCGTTCTGTACTTTGACCTGTGCGATGACGCGGTGATCGACGGCTGTGCGCTCTTCGGCTGCGGCATCATGGGCATCACCGCCAGTAACTGCGCCGACATGAACGTCAGCAATACCGAAATATACGACTGCGAGTACGGCGCGGTCACGCTCAATGACAGTACCGCCGTATTCGATGGCTGCGATATCCACGATAACGGCGGCCCCGACTTCCAACTCTATAACAGCACCGCCGTCGTCGACGGCAAAGAGCAAATTTCCTAATTCCTAAATAGAATTTTCTAAATAGTTAAATAGCAACACATAGGCCAGTTAAAAAGCCTCGCAGAGTTTTTCGCCGCGCACGGCGAAAAATAAACCGAATCCATTTTCTCCGGCGGCGTGTACGTCGGAGAAAATACTTCTCACGGAGCGAGTGTCGAATTGTCCACTGAAAGTGGACAATGAGGCGCGGAACGGAGTGCAACTCTTTTCGTCAAAGAACCTCTGGTTCTTTGACGAGCACAAAAGACCTGCCCGCGGGCAGGTCTTTTGTGCTGTGAATGGTGGATGGAAAGAAGAAGATGTATTACGCGGCAAGCTCTTCGGCTGCGCCGAGGTATTCGTCGCAGGGGGTGCCGTCAAGCTCATCGGCGTCGACATGGGGGAAGTAGTCAAGCCCTGCGACATTGCCGCTCACGCAGCCGACGAAGCAGTCATACTCCATCCAGTCGCTGCGAAGGACAACTTCGTAATGCGTGCCGCTGAGGCTTACGGAAATAACGCGGACGGCGCAGGGGTCAAGGTCGATGTAACGGAGAGCGGACTCAAGAGCCTCGTATTTATTGAGCAGGTTATTCATATTCATAATTCCTTTCTTGAATGGATTTATTTTTTGTTTTTCATCAGGTCGTTCCCTTGATGTGTCTGTATAATAACCCGGATTATTAAGAAAGAAATTAAAAGG
>CAKTPC010000154.1 GCA_934590505.1 uncultured Oscillospiraceae bacterium | reverse complement strand
GTGCGCCCCATAGACCAGCATATCAAAGGCATGACCGCCCTTGGCGCTGACGTTGACGTAAAGAACGGCTTCGTCTACGCCGACGCGAGGGACGGGAGACTCCATGGCGCGCGAATTTATCTGGACAAGGTCTCCGTCGGCGCAACGATGAATATTATCATCGCCGCGGCGCTTGCCCAGGGCAGGACGATAATCGAGAACGCCGCGCGTGAGCCGCACATTGTTGATCTTGCGAACTTCCTCAACTCCATGGGAGCGGACATCCGCGGCGCGGGCACGGACACCGTCAAGATAAACGGCGTCGATAAGCTCCACGGCGGAAGCTATGCCATCATCCCGGATCAGATCGAGGCCGGTACATACATGGTCGCTGCGGCGGCCACCGGCGGCGAGGTCCTGGTGAAGAATGTCATTCCCCGCCACCTTGAGTGCATCAGCGCAAAGCTCAGAGAGACCGGGACGATCGTCCAGGAAAATGAAGATTCTGTGCTCGTTAAGGGTGCGAGTACGCTCCGCCGCGTGAATGTCAAGACGCTGCCGTACCCCGGCTTCCCGACGGACATGCAGCCGCCTATGGGTACGCTGTTGTGCCTTGCAAACGGCACATCTGTTATCACCGAGGGTGTGTACGATAACCGCTTCAAGTATATGAACGAGCTGCGCAAAATGGGCGCGGAGGTTCAGGTCGACGGCAGAGTCGCCGTCATCGAAGGCGGCAGGAGACTTACCGGCGCTTTGGTCCAGGCCTGTGATCTGCGTGCGGGCGCGGCGATGGTCATTGCCGGCATGTGCGCCGTCGGGACCACCGTTGTGGAGGATATCCATTATATCGAGCGCGGCTATGAGGACTTTGTCGGCAAGCTCAACGCACTTGGCGCAGATATCAAGATCGTTGATTTCCCGGACAATGACGATTCGGAGAAGATAGTTTCGGTAGTCTGATGAGAATATGCATATTTGCCAGCGGTTCCGGCGGCAACTGTCTGCTGCTCTCTGATGGGAGCACGCATGTTCTGGTCGACGCGGGGATATCAATGCGCAGGATAGAAGCATCACTGCGCGAGGCAGGCATTGCAACGAGTGATATTACCGGAGTGCTCATCACGCATGAGCACTCCGATCATATTTCAGGGCTGAAAATGCTGCTGAAGTATCACCATGTGCCTGTGTACGCTCCGCATACGGTCGCAAACCGGATGCGTGGTATGCTCCCGGATATTGACGGGAGCCTGAATATAATAGAGGTCGGTACGGTGTTTGAGCTCGGCTCGCTCCGCGTGCGCGCGTTCCACACCCCGCATGATACGGATGAGAGCGTCGGCTACCGTTTCAGCGGCAGGGGCAGCTTTGCCATCGCGACGGACATGGGGCACGTGACCGACGAGATACTTGACGGCCTTACGGGCGCGGAGACCGTGCTTATCGAGTCGAACCACGATATCGACATGCTCAGCTACGGGCCGTATCCCGTGTACCTCAAACGGCGTATTTTATCCGACCGCGGTCATCTTTCAAATAAGGACTGCGCCGCGCTTGCAAGGCACCTTGCGGAAAACGGGACGACTCGCATCATCCTTGGCCACCTCAGCAAAGAGAACAACACGCCTGAGACGGCGCTTGCTGAGTCCCGCGCCGCGCTTGACGGTACGCGCGCGGAGCTTTACTGCGCACCGAGCAGCGGATTCATGAGCTTTGAAATAGGGGAGACACAGCCGTGCTGTCTGTGAAATTCATCTGCGTCGGCAGGATGCGGGAAAAGTTTTATATTGATGCCTTTGCCGAGTATGAAAAGCGCCTGCGCTCGCTCTGCCGCTTTGAGTTGGCGGAACTCACAGAGCAGCGTCTGGGCGATAGTCCGTCTCCTGCGGAGCTATCTGCGGCGCTTGACAGAGAAGCGCAGGATATATTGAAGGCAATCCCTGTGGACGCCTATGTTGCGGCGATGTGCGTCGAGGGAAAGCAGATGCCGAGCGAGGGTATGGCGAAGCTCATCGCGGAGCGCGAGAACTCCGGCAAGCCAAAGCTGTGTTTCGTGATTGGCGGCTCGTTCGGGCTTTCGGACAAGGTCAAGAGCAGGGCGGACATGAAGCTTAGCATGTCGCAGATGACATTCCCGCACCATCTTGCCCGCGTGATGCTGATAGAGCAGCTCTACCGTGGCTTCAAGATAAACGAAGGCTCAAGGTACCATAAATAAAGTGACTGCCATGAAACGCGGCAGTCTGCTGAAAAGCAGAGCAAACTTTTGTGCTTTGTGTACAAAAGTTTGCGGAAATGATCTTTGCACTTGACAATGGGAAAAAATGTGGTAATATACACATGTTGCTGATGCGGGCATAGCTCATCCGGTAGAGCGCCACCTTGCCAAGGTGGAGGTAGCGAGTTCGAGCCTCGTTGCCCGCTCCATAAAAGCCTATTGCGTAAGCAGTAGGCTTTTAGTTTAATATCTCTGCGGGTATGATGGAATTGGCAGACATGCGAGATTTAGGTTCTCGTGCCGAGAGGCGTGCAGGTTCGACCCCTGTTACCCGCACCACGTCGTCGCAAGCTTCGTATCGCTTGCGACGACTTTTTATGCTTTGCGTCAAAAGTCATCTCGCACTCACTCCGCTGCGCCTCCTTTCCAAATCAAACCAGCCTGCGGCTGGGCTTCAAGCCGGTTTTGTTATGGCTGAGTCACATATTGATATGCTCGATCCCTTCACGCAGGCGTTCCACGCCAAGTGACAGCTCGGCCTTTGTCAGTCCAGCATATCGCAGTATTAGTTCATTGCTGCGCTGCCCCTGCCGCTCCACAGGAATTGCATACACGCCGCAGCGCAGCAGTCTCTGTATATTCTCGTCGGTAAAGCATACATCGCGGAAGGCAGCAACGAGATTTATGCCGGAGGCCTCACCGCTGATTTGGATGCTGTCTCCGAAACTCTGACGCAGGAATTCGATGAGACAGCCACGGCGAGCGCGGTACTCCCGTTTCATGCGCCGGATGTGCTTTTCCAGCGTACCGTCCATGATGAACGTGGCCAGTGCCAGCTGATAGACCGGGTTTGTATGATGGTCAGAAAGACGCTTCCGCTCGCGTAATACCGGTAGCAGTTCCGCTGGGGCTATACTGTATATCCAAGCCGAACAGAGGGGTATAGCACTTTGCTGAACGTCCCTACCGAGAGCACACGCTCCGGTGCTAACTCATACAGTGATGACGACGGCGGCGCTGGCCGTTACTGCAATCGTGACAAAGATGAAGCTGCCAAAGATAACAGACTTGCCGCTGTTCTTGGCCAGCGGATTTTTCGGATTTTTTCTGTACATGATCGTGTTTAATAAGGGCTTATCCTCCGTACCGGCAGCGACTGCCAGCGTGGTCAATGCAACGGTGCCGATGGTCACTGCACTGATAGCAGGCGTAGTGCACCGGGAAAAGGTGAGAGAATTTCAGTGGGCCGCCGTGGTCATAGAATTGGTTGGAGTGGTAATATTGACGGCAATGAGCGGCGGACTGACGCAGAGCGGCGGCTTGGTGTGGCTGTTTTTTGCGGCACTGTCATTGAGTATTTACAATATTCTGCAGAGAAAGCTTACAAAAAAATATACCGCTATGCAGGCGTCCACATACAGTATTTTTTCCGGAATGCTGATGCTGGCGATATTCTCTCCCACAGCCTTTCGGGAGCTGTCGGCGGCTCCTGCAATCCAATATGCCTATGTGCTTCTGCTGGGCGTATTTCCCAGCGCTGTTGCTTATGTATCTTGGTCGGCGGCATTGTCCGAAAGGCGGCGCAGACAGATGGACAGTAAATAAGCTATGCCGCTCCCGTTCAAATCCCTATTACATGAAAAATCACAGCCATCCAAGTGGATGCCTGTGATTTTTGGCAAATGACTCTAATTTTGATAGAAACCCGTTAAGGGGGTGCAATTACGGTTTGGAGGGGGGTGCAGTTCTCAATTTAGGGGGGTGCATTTATCGTGACGGAGCATGGAACACCTCTCTGCTATTCACTCTCCCACTATAATGCTCAGTGTGGTTCCAATATCTGCATCAGTGCAGATCGCCTGCCGATCTATCTCCTGCGGACAAACTGCTTGCCCTTGATTGATACAGGCATAAGTAGCATGGGAGTTCTTCGCCGTCATCTGCCAGAAGGGGTACTTGATGATGACCGGCGTATTGTAGCCTACACCCAGTTCCAGAAAGAGAATGCTCTGCCCACTTCTGGTACGGAGAAAGTTCTCATACCGCTCCGCCGCTCTGTGCCAGCCCTCGTCCTCTACAAAGGTATCATCACAGCGCAGGTTCATGGTCAAAGGCTTACCAC
>CAKTPC010000153.1 GCA_934590505.1 uncultured Oscillospiraceae bacterium | reverse complement strand
CATGGAGACTGTCCTCGGCGAGACGAAGCTTGAGTATGTCCCAGGATTTGCGCAGATAGAGCTTGCGGACTTCATAAAGTAAAACACCTACCTATATATAATAATGCACCGCCTGAGAGTTTCGAGCTCTCAGGCGGTGCTGCTTATATGCTTTTTCTCATGCGTCCCGCGGCGTAGATGAGCGGGAGGAGCACAAAGAAGATGGGAAGGCTCACGTAGGGGACGATCGTCGCCGACCAGAAATCGAGCGAGGCGGAAGTCGGCGCGATGAACAGGGACGCCGCGACGCACACGGCGCAGCAGAGCCAGATCACCCAGCGCCCGCCGGAGAAGTCGGTCAGGCGCTCGCCGTTATATGACGGGTCCTTCCCGAAGATGAGCCGCAGGCAGTACTGCGCGGAGTAGAGCACGGCGGAGACGAGCAGGAAATCCGGAAAGATCCAGAGCATCACGACGAGCGCTTCTACGCGCTCCACGGTCTTGAAGAACACAAGGTTCCGTACCAGCGCAAAGAAGGGCTTTGTCAGGCGCACGCACAGCTCCGCGCCGAAGGAGCCGACGATTATCACACTGAGCATCGTCAGCAGCAGGCAGGAGCAAACGAGCCAGCGCGAGAACGCGCCGAAGCGCCCAGCGCTGCCGTAGGTGCAGCCGCCATCAAGCATACATATATAGAATACGGCGCTCGTGATAACGTCGACAGCAATGACCGAGCCGCGCATGACGGGCACCACATCATGCACCGTGACCGGCAGGAGGTCGGAAAAATCGAGCGAGAACAGAGAGAAGAACGCCACCAGAAACAAAACGCCCATGAGAACGGGCTTTATGATGCGCGCGAAGCGCACCATAGTGCGCGGCTTCTTAAGCACCGCGGCAAGCGCGATGAGCCCCATCGTGACCGAAAACGCGGCGGGGCCGCTGCTGGGATAGATGGTGACGATGAATCTGTCTGCCCCGGAGCGCAGCACAAAGCCGCCATATATCAAAAACCACAGGCTCAGTACGGCGAGGGTTATCTTACCGGCGATGGGGCCGAGGGTGCGCAGGATAAGCTCGGGCAGCCCCTCGCCGCTCTGTCGGTGGGACATAAAGCTGCTCATGAAATACAGCCACATGATAAGGATTGGGACGGCGGCCGCCGCACACAGCCAGCTTGCGCGCCCGGCCATGATGACGCTCTGCGACGGGAAAAGGCGCAGGGCGGGAGAGAGCATGATGACCGTACCGAGGGCGAGCTGCTGCCGCCGGTTGAATCTGTTGTCGGAGTTCATATCGGTCCCTCCATTAGAAATCCCTTACGTCGTTAGTGTGCGTGAGCTGCCCGCTTACGCTGATCTGGAGCTCGAGAGAGGGGAGAAGGTCGGGGAAGCTCTGCGGCAGCATACGGAAGGCCGAGGGATCGTCGCGCTCGACCGCTTGGGCAAGGCAGAGAAAATCCGATCGCAGCTCGCGCGAGGTGAGCATAACGCGGCTCACGTAGTCGGATATCAGCGCCTCGAGCTGCGCTGTGATATGGTCGCTGTATTCCGCACTGCGAGTGTCGGAGCTGCCGCTGACCTCGACGATCGAGGCGCGCACATCCACATTGATGTTAAGCCCTGTCAGCTCGCCTGTAGTCGACCATACGGGCTTTACCTCACTGCCGCCCGAGTCGATTTCGAGCACAACGAGAGAGCCGTGCCTGTCGCGCACGGTGACGTTCGTGAGACCGACCTTGTTCGTGAGAAAGCCGACGGCGATTGCCTGTTCGCGGTCGAGAAATTTGCAGAGCTTGCCGTCACGGATAACGGCGTAGCCGTAGACGACGGCGGTCAGTTTTCCGCTGCCCTCATCCTGCGAGGCGGAATCACCATCCTCGGAGGAGGACATGCTGTCGCCGGCCGGCGCACCGCTGTCGCTTTCGAGCGGCTCGGCAAGCTCTACCGCGCATATCAGGGAGCTGCCGCAGCGGTCGAGGTTGCGCACCGTCTCGGCTGCGGTATAGAGACTGCTGTTGCCGAGGCGGCCGACGCTCACCTCTACGGAATCCATGATCTCGACTATGCCGCGGTTCCCGTCACCGACCTTGAGCACAGCGTCCTGCGCCGTACTGCCCTTGACGATGAAAAGCGGGATATCAAGGCGCATTATCGGGGAGCGGCAGATGTAGGACAGATAGTCGTCTATTCCGCTCTCGGCGGCTTTTTCGCCGATGAGCACATGACTGATATGGGAACAGAAAAGGACATCCTCAAAGGAATAGTTATAGATATGCTCAAGCGCCGTGGTGATCGAGTCGCCGGTGCCGCAGAGCCGCTTGGGCACATCGCCTGTGCTCTCGTCAGACGCTGAGCACAGAGACAGCAGCACACCCCCGCCCTGCTTATCGAGCCCCATGTCCTGAATGACAAGCAGCTGCTCTATCTCTTTGAAGTTTGAATATACGCTTGTGCAGCCCGTGAGAGTGAATGCGGACGCAAGCGCGAGGATAACGCAGATCGCTTTTTTCATTTCTGCCGCCTTTTATCCGGAGTTTTGAGGTGCGGGTCGCGGAACTTGTTGAGTGGCTTTGACTTTCGCAGCAGAAGCCGACGGAGCGGGGACGGCTCGCCGTCGCTTAGTGGGGCAGTGTAGTCCACGCCGAAGCTGTCGATATCCGCAAGATGCAGCGTCAGCAGACACAGCGCCGCACCCACGCCGAAGAAGCCCGCGAGTATCGACGCGATGACGAGCCCAAAGCGCAGCAGCCGTATCGCCGAGCCGAAATCTTGACTTGGCAAGGTATAGCCCGCGATGCCGGAGACCGCGACGACGATTATCGCGATGGGCGAAACGACCTGCGCCTCGACCGCCGACTGGCCGACTATCAGCGCACCGATGATGGACACGGTGTCGCCTATCGGGTTCGGCAGGCGCAGGCCCGCCTCCTGAAGCAGCTCAAAGGAAATGAGCATGCCCATAATTTCAAGCGCCGTGGAGAAGGGAACGTTCTGTTTGGCCTCGATGATCGACAGCAGCAGCGGCGTCGGGATCATCTCTTGGTGGTACATCGCGATCGCGACATAGAGCGCCGGTAGAAAGATGCTGAGGAAGAGCGCAAAATACCGCAGCACGGTGAGCACTGTTGCGACGAGATAGTTATTGCTCGCGTCGCCCGTCACCTTCATGAACTCCGCGAGAGTCACCGGCAGGGCAAGACCTATTGGCAGCCCGTCAATGAGAATGCCGATGCGCCCGTCCATCAGGTACATCGCAAAGCGGTCCGGGCGCTCGGTGTGCAGCATCTGCGGGAATGGCGAGCGCGGCGCGTCTACGATATATTCTTCGAGCGTGCCTGTTGCGAGGAGCGCGTCGACGTCGAGCATGTCGAGCCGGGAGGCAAGCTCACGGACGGTATCGGGGGATGCTACGCCGTCGACGAACATGATGGCAAGCTTAGTATGGGACTTGCGCCCGATATTGCTCTCAATGACCTTGAGCTTCGGAGAGCATATCCGCTTCCGGACAAGTGCGGTGTTGGTCCGCAGAGTTTCGACGAAGGAGTCCTTCGCACCCTTGATAGATTTCTCGAGCGTCGGCTCCGACACGGCGCGGGTGTTGCCTGTCTTGACCTCAAAGCACACGGCCTGCGCCGCGTCGTCGAATATAAGCGCACAGAAACCGTGCGTGAGATCGTCAACTACGTCGTCAAGCGTGTCGCGCCGATTGGCGGAGTGACTGTACACCGCGCCGGACATCACCTGCGCGATGCAGTCCTGTTCGGTCTGAACGCCGACTGAGCGCAGAAGCGCCGTAAATGGACGGATGATCCCCTCGGTGACCTCGCTGCCGGAGACGATGCCGTCGAGCCAGCAGGCGGTGATCCTTATTCCGCCGCGCAGGCCGAAGCTCAGCTCGCGTGCTTCAAAGTCACCGCAGTCTGAAAAGATGGCTTTAAGAGAGTCGGAGGACAGTATTGATTTGTATTCGGGTAAAGAGCGCCGGTGCGGAGACTCGGCGTTTAAAGAACGTGGTGTATACATATTGGGTATTATAACCGGTTCTAAGCACAATATTTAGACAGGCGAAGAAAACCGAAAAAAGATTGCAGAATTTGGAAAAAAAGTGTTGACATAAGGCGTTTCCAGTGCTATATTAGTCAAGCGCCCGAGAGAGCGGCAGACAACTTGAGAATGAGAACTTAAAAAATTCCAAAAGAATTTGAAAAAAGTTCTTGACAAAGCCGAAAAGCTGAGTTATAATAAACAAGCTGTCGCCGAGAACGACGGAGCGAGATGTACCTTGAAAATTGAACAATGTAAGAAAAAAGCTTATGCTAAATAAGCACCAGAAAAGGGTT
>CAKTPC010000152.1 GCA_934590505.1 uncultured Oscillospiraceae bacterium | reverse complement strand
GAGCTACGGCCTCGGCGAGGACTGCGCGGTGAGAGCCGCGGATATCGAGCAGCTGCCCGACGGGCGCATACGCTGCAGGATAAGCTATAACGGGCGCAGCATCAGAGCGGAGATCCCGGCCTACGGGCAGCACATGGTCTATGCGGCGCTCGAGGGGGCGGCGGTCGGCTTCGTGATGGGGCTGGGCGATGAGGAGATAGAGCGCGGCATCGCGGCGTACAGGACCGTGGGGCGGCGCGGAGTGGTCACGGACACGGGCTATGTGACGCTGGTGGACGACTGCTACAACGCAAACCCCGACTCCATGCGCTGCGCGGTGGATTCGCTCATGAAGCTGCCGGGGCGGCATGTGTGCGTGCTGTCCGACATGCGCGAGATGGGCGAGGGCTCAGTGCAGATGCACCGGGAGCTCGGCGGGTATGTGCTTGAAAAGGGCGTTGACCTCGTCATGGCCTACGGGCCGATGTCAAAATATCTGACGGAGGCGATGGGCAGCCGTGCTGTGTACTTTGAAACGAAGGACGCGCTCATAGCGGCGCTGCCGGAATACATAAAAAAGGGCGACAGCGTGCTTGTCAAAGCCTCGCTCGGGATGCACCTCGAGCCCGCGGCGGACGCGATAAAGACCATGACAGGAGAATAATAAACAGATGACCGAGAAACACAAAGATATGCCGATAGTGCTCATCGACCTTGACAACACGATACTGAATTTCGACATTGCCGAGCGCAGCGCGCTCACAACGGCGTTCCGGGAATACGGAATAGAGCCGACGGAGGAGCTGCTGCGGCGCTACAGCGTTATTAACAAGCGATACTGGGAGATGCTCGAGCGCGGCGAAATGACCCGGGAAAAGCTGCTCGTCGGGCGATTTCAGGAGCTGTTCGACGAGATAGGCTGTGCTGCACCAGCGGCCGAGGTGCAGGATCGTTATGAAAAAGTCCTCTCGACCGGGCACTGGTTCATGCCGGGGGCGGAGAATATGCTCGAAGCGCTTTACGGAAAGTGCCGGCTATTTATATGCTCGAACGGCAACGCGCATGTGCAGGACGGACGGCTCGCAAGCTCTGGGATAGAGAAATACTTCGAGGGGATATTCATCTCCGAGCGCATCGGCTATGATAAGCCCGACGCGCGGTACTTTGACGCATGCTTCAGATGCATACCGGATTTCTCAAAAGAGCGCGCGATAATGATAGGCGACAGCCTGACCTCGGATATACGCGGGGGAGTAAATGCGGGGATAAAGACCTGCTGGTTCAACCCCAAAAACGAGGAGAACCGGAGCGGGCTGCAGCCTGACTACGAGATACGCCGACTTCAACAGATTCCGGAACTTATTGAGCGAGTTTTCTGTTAAGATTCAATAAAAAAGCGGAGCGCTTTTTGGCGCTTATACCGCTTGAAAAAAAACTTTTAAGTGATATAATTACCACACCCTCAGTCGAGGGAGATTTCAGCAGAGCGTTGAAAGAATCAGCGCTCTGCGTGTTTTTCATTACCAACTGATGGTATCAGGACTACATTTGAATGGGGAACCGTTTGATGCTTGACTGGCTTGATTATTTGAGACAACTGAATATCTGGTCGATGATGCTTAGGGTGCTCTGTGCGATGGCTGCGGGAGGACTTGTGGGCTTCGAGCGCGAGAGAAAGGGGCGTCCGGCGGGCTTCCGTACATATATGCTGGTGGCACTCGGCGCGGCGCTGACGATCATGCTCAGCCAGTACTTTAACCTCATGTTTGAAGGACCGTGGAAGGAGACCGGCGACAGCCTTGGGATAAAGACGGATGTGTCCCGTCTCGGCGCGCAGGTCATCAACGGCGTGGGCTTTCTCGGCGCGGGGACGATAATCGTCACAGGCCGCCGTGAGGTCAAGGGCCTGACGACCGCCGCGGGGCTGTGGGCCTCGGCCTGCATGGGACTTGCCATCGGCGCGGGCTTCTATGAGTGCATGCTGATAAGCTTCCTGCTGATCGTAATGAGCATGAAGTTCCTGCCGTACATCGAGAGCCTTATCATGTCAAAGGCCGTGAACATGTCGATATACGTAGAGGTCGACAACATAGAAAACCTCGGAAATGTGCTGGGCTTCCTCAAGCGCGAGGAGGTACGAATCTACGAGGTGGAGCTGGATAAGCAGCAGAACGATCATGTCTCGCAGATAAACGCCCTGCTGTCGATCCGTCTGCCGATGCGCTGCCAGCACACCGAGCTTCTGGCGGCACTGTCTACGCTCGAGGGCGTGATATCCATAGAAGAGGTCTGAGGAGGCGAAGGACATGCTTGATATTTTTGATTTTGCGCGTGAAATGAATACTCTTGCGGTCGCGTTCCGTCTTGTCCTCGCTGTGCTGTGCGGCGGGCTCATAGGCATTGAGCGCGAGTACAAGCGCCGCCCGGCGGGCTTCCGCACGCATATACTGATCTGCCTCGGCGCGGCGATGACGACGCTGACGAGCCAGTACATGTTCCTGACGATGCACCTGTATACGGACGTTGCGCGTCTCGGTGCGCAGGTCATTGCCGGTATCGGCTTCATCGGTGCGGGGACGATAATCGTCACAAAGCGCCAGCGCGTCAAGGGCCTGACGACCGCTGCCGGGCTTTGGACGGCTGCGATAATCGGCCTTGTCTGCGGCGCGGGCTATGTCGAGTGCGCAATATTCGCGACGGCGATGGTGCTGGTAGCGGAGCTGCTGCTGATAAAGATAGAATACCGCTTCGCAGGAAAGATAAATGACGTGAACCTCTACGTCGAATACGCCCACGCGGAGGTCATTGAGAACATTCTGCGCGCTATACGCGACAAGGGCATTAAGCTTGGCGGCATTGAGATAAACCGCATCGCCGGCAAGGACGACGAGCACCACTACTGCGCCGTTATTACCCTTCGCGCAAACAAGAAACAGATGGACGAGGACGTCATCAAGGAACTCAACGGCATTGAGGATGTGCTCGCGATCGAGGAGCTGTAAGAGCTACACGATAAAAACTACGGCAGCGCTTATGCGCTGCCGTAGTTTTTATACGGAATTATCAGACAATGCCCTGAGCCATCATTGCGTCCGCGACCTTGAGGAAGCCCGCGACGTTCGCGCCGACCATGAGATCGCCGGGCTTGCCGCACTCAACAGAGGCGTCATAGCAGGCCTTGTATATTTCCTGCATGATGCCGTGCAGCTTCTCATCGACCTCGTCAAAGCTCCATGACATACGGATGGAGTTCTGGCTCATTTCGAGCCCGGAGGTGGCGACACCGCCGGCGTTTGAGGCCTTGCCGGGGGAATAGAGCAGGCCGTTTGCCTTGATGATCTCTATTGCCTCGGGAGTCAGAGGCATGTTCGCACCCTCGAAAACGGCGATGCAGCCGTTATCGACGAGCTTCTGCGCGCCCTCGGCATCCATCTCGTTCTGAGATGCGCAGGGGTGGGCGATATCGCACTTGACGCTCCAGATGTTCTTGCAGCCCTCGTGGTACTCGGAACCGGGGACCTCCTGCGCATAAACGCTGATGCGCGCGCGGCGCTTCTGCTTGATGTCAAAGAGCTTCTCAAGATTGATGCCCTTGGGATCATAGATATAGCCCTGAGAATCGCTCATCGCGACGACCTTGCCGCCGAGCTGGGTGCATTTCTCGGCTGCGTACTGAGCGACGTTGCCGGAGCCGGAGACGACGACGGTCTTGCCGGCGTAGCTGTCGTTCCGCTGGTGCTTGAGAGCCTCGGCGGAGAAGTAGCACAGGCCGTAGCCGGTGGCCTGGGTGCGCGCAAGAGAGCCGCCGTAGCTGAGACCCTTGCCGGTGAGCACACCGCCGTCAAAACGGTCGACAATGCGCTTATACTGGCCGAAGAGGTAGCCAATCTCACGCGCGCCGACGCCGATATCACCGGCAGGAGTGTCGGTAAACTGGCCGATGTGGCGGTAAAGCTCGGTCATGAAGCTCTGGCAGAAGCGCATGACCTCGGCATCGGACTTGCCCTTGGGGTCAAAGTCGGAACCGCCCTTGCCGCCGCCCATGGGGAGTGTGGTCAGGGAGTTTTTGAGGACCTGCTCAAAGCCGAGGAATTTTATAACGGAGAGATTGACAGAGGGATGAAAGCGCAGGCCGCCCTTATAGGGGCCTATAGCGGAATTGTACTGCACCCTGAAGCCGCGGTTGACGCGGGTCACGCCCTGATCGTCCACCCAGGGGACGCGGAACTCAACAACGCGCTCAGGCTCGACAAAGCGCTCGATAAGCCCGGCCTTTTCCCATTCGGGGTGCTTGTCGATAACAAGCTCAAGAGACTCGAAAACCTCGCGCACAGCCTGCAGAAACTCCGGCTCATGTGCGTCGCGGCGC
>CAKTPC010000151.1 GCA_934590505.1 uncultured Oscillospiraceae bacterium | reverse complement strand
TGCCAGTTCTCGCTTTGCAGATACGCCTTGCCGAAGCCGCGGTAAAGCTCCTCCGCCTGCTCCTTTTCCATGATGCGTTCGCCGTAGGGCGGGTTCGTGACGATGACGCCGCGCTCCGTCTTGCGGTCAAACTTCATCGCGTCTGCGACCTCGAAGCGGACAACATCATCCACACCCGCGCGCTGTGCGTTTTCGCGGGCGATCTCTATGGCCTTCGGATCAATGTCAGCGCCGACGATGTTATAATCCCCGTGGTACTCCTTAGCCTTGGCGGCCTCACGCTCCTGCTCCCAGACGCGGCGGCCTATGCTCTTCCAGCTCATCGCGGTGAATCCGCGGTCAAGCCCCGGAGCACGGTTCTTGGCAATAAGCGCGGCCTCGATGGGGATGGTCCCGCTGCCGCAGAATGGGTCGCAGAAATCGTCCCGCCCGCGGTAGCGCGAAAGCTTCACCATCGCAGCGGCCATGGTCTCCTTGAGAGGTGCGGCGTTATGCGCGGGGCGGTAGCCGCGCTTATGCAGCCCGTCGCCCGAGGTATCTATGCAGAGAGAGACGCGGTCCTTCATTATAGAGAACTGGATCTGATACAGAGCGCCCGTCTCAGGGAACCACTCCAGACCGTAGGACTTTTTGAGCCGTTCGACTACGGCCTTCTTGATTATCTTCTGGCAGTCAGAAACGGAGAAGAGCTTTGAATTGAGACTGTAGCCCTTGACGGGAAAAGCGCCGTCCTTCGGGATGATGGACTCCCAAGGCAGGGCCTTGGTGCCCTCAAACAGCTCGTCAAACGTGAAAGCGTCGAACCTGCCCATTTCGATGAGTACGCGCTCACCGATGCGCAGGCAGATATTGGCGCGGGCAAGCGCCTCATCCCCGCCAGTAAAGTACACGCGGCCGTTCTCGGACGCGACGTTTGCCATGTCCAGTCTCTTCAGTTCATCGGATATCGGTCCCTCAAGCCCTAAAAGACAGGGGACGCAGAATTTATATTCCATAATTGCTCCTGATATTTTGGTTTTATAAATAATACTACAAAAATTTGATGTTGTAAATGGATAGCAGGAATTTCTTGATTTTTTCGGAACATGAAACAATTTGTGCCCGTCAAAAGTATTATAGATGAAACGATAAATAAAAAAGAAGGAGGCTCGACTATGACGGATATCAGCTGCCTTGACATTGGCCGGGGCTGAAAGTGTTAATTGTTAAATCTTTGGTGTTGAAATATTGCCTGATTGGAAGTATAATAACCAAACATGGAAAAAGATTCATGCCGGAGATTTAACACATGATAAAACCGATGAAGTCCGCCGCGGCGCTCGCGCTTGCGGTATCAATACTGCTTACGCTTGCCGGCTGCACGGGCAAGCCCGACGCTGTCCCGACGCCGACTGCCGCGGTGCAGGAGACGCCAGCGCCCACGCCGACACCGGAGCCTATGCCCGATCCTACCGCAACACCCGAGCCTACTCCAGCCCCGACCGCGACGCCGAACCCGGATATCCCGGTCATTACGGTCGTTGACGCTACCGAGCCTTCGGATATGAAGGCGGGGAACATTGTGAATATAGCGGGCATTGTCAAGACGGACAAGGGGCTGCTCACGAATGTCACGGGGCGGCTCATCCTAAACGGCGGGACCGTTCAGGAATATGCCTATGTGCCGTATTCGCAGGAGTTCAGCCTTGCGGGTACGGTGAACGCGTCAATGCATTTTGCGGACCTCGCTGCAGGGGAGTATACATATCAGCTTACTGCCGCGGCGGAAAATAAGGGCGAGACTGCCGAGACGGTCCTTATAGAAAAGAAGTTCACGGTATATCTCGAGGGCGCGCAGAACAGCACACAGACAGAGGCGGCGCAGCCCGAGACTACCGCCGCACCGGAACAGACGCAGCAGACGGAGGCGGCACCGGCCGCATCCGCCGTGAAGAAGGAATACGCCGCGCAGACCACCTATGACACGAGCAACGCCGGCATCATCTGGAACTACTTCGTCGAGCAGCTTGATAACCCCTACAGCGCAGCGGCTATACTCGGCTGCATCGACTCGGAAAGCTCCTGCGAGCCGACGCGCGTCGAGGGCGATTTTACCTCGCAGTTCTATTTCTCGCAGGACTATACCGACAGCATAGATAACGGCTCTGTAAGCAGAGAAGCGTTTATAAAATACCTGCCTAGGGATAAGTGCGGCCATGGCTACGGTCTGTGCCAGTGGACAGGCGAACGCAAGGGTTATCTGTACGATCTTGCAATGGAGAATGGAACATCTGTGGGCGACCTGCTGACCCAGTGCGAGTTCATCATGCAGGAACTCAGGAACGATTATCCGGAGCTGCTGGAGTATTTGGTGAACGCGGAGGACGAGTTGTCTGCGACGCTTGAATTTTCAAAGGTCTATTTGCAGACGCTTGTTCACGGCGGCAGGACGACGCTTGCAAGCGAGTATCTTGATAAGTATGCGCTTGTAGAGGAAGCGGAATAAATAAGACATTACAAGAGTATACCCCTTACGCGAAAAAAGCGTAAGGGGTATTTTATGTAGTGCTTAGAGCAGCTTAGCCTTTATAGCCGATTGAGTCGGCAAGCTCGCGGGTGATGATGACGGTCGCGTCATGGTGCAGCTTCATGAGCGTTGCGGGGCATGCACAGGTGACGGCGTCGCTCATGAGGAGCTGGCGGGCGGCGTCGGCCTTGTTTGAGCCGCTGAGGATCATCAGCAGACGCTTTGCCATCATTATCTCACCTATGCCCATAGTCACGGCGTAGCGGGGGACTTCGTCACGCGAGGCAAAGAAGCGGGCGTTTGCGTCAATGGTGCTCTCGTCAAGGACTTCCTTGTGCGCGTGCCAGTACAGCTCCTTGCCCGGCTCGTTGAACGCGAGGTGGCCGTCCGGGCCGACGCCGAGCACCTGAAGCTCAACACAGCTGCCAGAGATAACAGCCTGAAACTCCGCGATGTTTGCGTCGATATCGCCTGTGCCCTTGGCAACGTAGGTGTTCTTCTTATCAATGTTTATGTGGTCGAAGAGGTTAGAGTCCATAAAGTATCTGTAGCTCTGGTCATGCGTTGGTTCAAGACCGATGTATTCGTCAAGGTTCACGGTGTGCACATTGGAGAAGTCAAGACCCTCCTCACGGCAGCGGCGCGCAAGCTCCTGATACATGCCGACAGGACTTGAGCCGGTGGCAAGACCGAGACAGCAGTCAGGCTTCTCGCGGACTATCTTCTCAATGATATCCGCACCGGCGGCGCTTTGACTTTTATAGTCGTCACAGATTATTACTTTCAAAAAATTTCCTCCTAAGTGAAATTTGCCCGCCTGTATCGGCGGCTTTTTTGTTAGCTATGCCAAGTATATAGGCTTTGGAAGAAAGCGTCAAGTGTCAATTTTCCGCGATATTTTTCCTGCGACGGGAGCGAGCAGGAGCAGGGAAGCGAGGTTCGGCAGCGACATCAGCGCGTTTATCAGGTCGGCGATCTGCCACACGCCTTTGATTGACATAACGCATCCACAGAGACATATGCACGGGAACAGAACACCGTAGAGAGCGGCTCCGCGCCTGCCGCTTATGTACTCGGCGCAGCGGCTGCCGTAGACCGCCCAGCCCATCACGCTGGTGTAGGCAAAAAGGCAGATCGTGACAGCCATGAACACAGCAGAAACACGCGCGCCGAACACCGAAGCTAGGGCGGACTGGTACACCTCTGTCCCGGTGACACTGCCCCACGGGATATTGATACCGCTGCAAAGGATCGCAAGCGCGGTGCAGGTGCAGATGACTATCGTGTCCGCAAAGACCTCGAAGATGCCCCACATGCCGTGCCCGGCTGGATCGTCGGTATCAGCCGCGGCGTGGGCTATGGCGGCAGTGCCGAGACCGGCTTCGTTTGAAAAGGCGCTGCGCCGCAGCCCCCATTGTATGCACTGCGCCGTAGTGACGCCGCATATCCCGCCGGTGATTGCACCGGGGCGGAAGGCTTCAACAAATACGGTTGACATAACATTGACGACTCGGCTGTGGTTCACCGCGACGACCGCCATAGAGGCAGCGATGAACAGCAGGCTCATCAGCGGCACGAGCGCTTCCGCAGCCGTGCCGACCCGCCCTGCACCGCCAGATAGCAGCAGCGACGTGACGGCGGCGAGAACGAGGCCGAGCGCGAAGCGCAGTGCGCCGGGGCTCGGCATCGGCCCGGCTATACACGCATCGACGGCGCGTATAAAGGAATCTGCAATGCTGCTGACCTGCACAAGATTGCCCATGCATAAGGCGGAGAGCGTGACCAGAACGCCGTAGACGCGCGCAAGGCGCGGCCTGCCAAGACCGTAGGTGATGTAGTCCATCGGCCCGCTGCCTATGCTGCCGCGGCGGTAATATATCGCGAGGGCGACCTCGGCGTATTTTACGATCATCCCGA
>CAKTPC010000150.1 GCA_934590505.1 uncultured Oscillospiraceae bacterium | reverse complement strand
TAGACGAAGCCGTTCTTTACGTCAACGTCAGCGCCAAGGGCGGTCATGCCTTTGATATGCTGGTCTATGGGGCGCACACCGAAGTTGCAGCCGCCGGGCATGGTGGTCTTTGCGCTGCCGAAGCGGCCGAGCATTGCGCCGATAAGATAGTACGACGCCCTGATCTTGCGCATCAGGTCATAGGGAGCATCCTTATAGGTCGCGTTCCTCGCATCTATCTCGATCGTAGACTTATTGATATAGCGGATCTTTGCGCCAAGCTCCTTGAGGATGGTAAGGAGCATATCCGTATCGCTTATCTGCGGGATATTCTCTATGCAGCAGACCCCGTCCACCATCAAAGCTGCCGGGATTATAGCCACTGCCGCGTTCTTTGCGCCGCTTATTTCTACCTCGCCGTGCAGCGTTGTAGCTCCGTTAATAACATACTTTTCCAATATATGCACCTTCCGATACTGTCGGATACGGCCTGACTACAGGCCGACTAATTTTAAATATTACCACAAAAGTCCTGTAATATCAACAATTATATTTCTCTGCCGGTTTTACTTCAGATACTTTGCCGCCTTGAGGATGGCGATAACGGTCTTAGCGTCCTCTATTTCTCCGTCCATGGCCATCTGCGTCAGCGTATCAAAACTGTACTTTTCGACGTTCAGGAACTCCCCCTCGTCCGGGTGGCACTTACCGGCGTGAAGCCCGCGTGCGAGGTAGACGTGGATGATTTCAGTCGAGAAACCGGGAGAGGTATAGCAGCAGCCGAGGTCTATAAGCTCGTCCGCGGAGAAGCCCGTCTCCTCCGAAAGCTCGCGCACTGCGCAGCTGACATGCTCCTCGCCGTACTCAAGCTTGCCGGCCGGGGTCTCCAGCAGAGTCTTGCCCGCCGGGTAGCGGTACTGACGGACCATATAGCACATCCTGTCGTCATCGACTGGGAGCACCGTGACGCCACCGGGGTGCTTCACGACCTCGCGCTTCGCGATCTTTCCGTCGCATAGCTCCGCATTATCGAGATACACGTCGACGATAACGCCTTTATATTTAAGCTCGCTGCTTACCTGCTTTTCTGTCAGTTCCATATGTATATCTCCATATCCGATAAATAATCTGATTTACATAATCCGCGGTAAGTATATCACACCGCGCGGCGGATTTCCATAATTTTTGCATGGAAAATCATTTTTTGTTTAAGTATCATACTAATCGGCCTCTGCAATTGGCAAAAATGCAGAATTGCTTCAATAAACGGAGATGGTAAATTACAATATGGTAACAGAGTTTGTGTCATCGGACGGCGTGGCCATATCACTTGACGACGGAGAAACCGGGGATATCCGCGGCATGGTACGCTTGTGCCTGCGCTCTGCCGGTCTGCATCCGTGGGGTGACATGGAAGCTGAGCTTTTTGAGACCGACAGCGGATGCCTGCTGCTCGCGCGTCCCCGTCCCCCGCACCAGCGGCGCGGTACATACCGGCGGCGCAGCAGACATTGATGCTGTCTTTAACAAAATGTTCTTTTATTTTTCGGTGCCCTGTGCTATAATATTCCAGCAAACAGACAGGCGTATGTGCGCGGAAGGAAGTGAGCTCTTTGCCGAAGCAGACCGGTATAAAGGAAATCAGCAAAAACCGGAAGGCCTTTCATGAATACTTCGTGCTGGAGCGCTTCGAGGCCGGCATAGAGCTGGCCGGTACCGAAGTCAAGTCGATCCGGGCAGGCCAGGTAAACCTCAAGGATTCCTTCTGCACCATCAAGGACGGTGAGCTTTTTGTCCGTGGGATGCACATAAGCCCTTATGAGCATGGCAACATTTTCAATAAAGACCCGGTCAGGCCGCGTCGACTGCTGATGCATAAGCGCGAGATACTCAAGCTTCAGGCGCGCGTGATGCAGGACGGTGTCGCGCTCATCCCGCTGTCACTGTATTTCAAGGACAGCCGCGTCAAGGTGGAGCTTGGTCTGTGCAAAGGCAAAAAGCTGCGCGATAAGCGTGACAGTGAGGCCGACCGTGAATCCAAGCGCGATATTGACAGAGCAATGAAAGAGAGGAATTACTCATGAGCAATCCCATAGTCACCTTTGAAATGGAGGATGGTGCAGTCATGAAGGCTGAGCTTTATCCCGAAGTCGCTCCCAACACCGTCAACAACTTTATCTCCCTTGTGAAGAGCGGCTTCTATGACGGGCTTATTTTCCACCGCGTCATCCCCGGCTTTATGATCCAGGGCGGTGACCCCAATGGCATCGGCTCCGGCGGTCCGGGCTACTGCATCCGTGGTGAGTTCAAGGCAAACGGCTTTGATAACACTTTGCTTCACAGCCGCGGCGTGCTCTCAATGGCGCGCACCATGGCTCCCAATTCCGCGGGCAGCCAGTTCTTCATCATGCATGATGACGCCCCGCATCTTGACGGCCAGTACGCGGCCTTCGGTAAGGTCATTGAGGGCATCGAGGAGGTCGACAGGATCTGCTCCGTCCGTACCGACTACAATGACAAGCCGCGCATCCCTCAGGTCATGAAGAAGGTCACGGTCGACACTCTCGGCGTCGATTATCCAGAGCCGGTAAAAGAATAATCTACCTGCCCTACCCTGTTATTACTTTCGTTCTTTACAAAATTGAAAGCAAAGCTTTCAATTTTGAGAGGAGACCGGACTCAACCGGTCGATTTGGTTTCGCTTCGCGATACCAAATGACCCTTTGAGTTCGGTCGACGCGGGGATGTAACGGTTTCGACGGGGGTGCGGAGGCAGGAATAGCGGGCGGATGCGCCTACCATCCATAAAATGGGCAACCTTTATAAATTAAAGAACAACGACAACGAAGTTCTTCTCGCTGCTTAATTAGCGAGCGTTCCCTCCGGGAGGACCACGGCCCGGAACGGAGCGTCGACAAGTGGTGCACGTGCGTGCGCAAAGCTTTGAGCGCACCATGAACAATGAAGCTACTGAGCTTTCGAGGGTGACGGCTCCCGCGGAAGCAAGGGAATACAAATAACCGTCTGCGCCCGGAGAAGTTCCTGTTAAAGTGCTTTCGGACGCGGGTTCAACTCCCGCCATCTCCACCATAAACTAAAGCCTCGCCTTTATGGCGAGGCTTTAGTTTATACATGGATGCGTAGGGAGTTGAACGGGAGCGGTAATGAATGGAGTGCCGGGGGAAAAACGCCATGCCGCTGCCTGTGGCAGATGAAGGCATGGTGCTTTTTCCGCAGCCGCAGCTTTTGCAAGGCTAAGCGAATGCAGCCTTGCAAAAGCTAAATGCGGCTAGGTGGAGAACCGCGACCCGGCCTGCGCCGCAGCGCAGGTCACTGCCGCCGTGTTGTTCGCTGTGCCGTGACTCGCTTGCATGGCGTCTGCGGGCACACACGCACGGCAAATCAACTCCCGCCATTGCTTTTGGAGTCATCTAATCTCAAGTCAGATTTTTTCAAAAGATGAAGAAAAATTCTGACTTTTTTCTGACTTCTTTCTCTATTTGATCCCTAGTGTTTTTATAAGCGCTTCCTGAAGAACCTGAGAGAAATTGACCGACTGCTTTTCCGCAATATCATTCAGCCATGACGGTATTGTTAAAGTCTTTTTTACCGCCTTGGTTGAATTGGCTTTTCTGTACGCCATTGTATCGGTCATTACCAAACTTGAGTATTGGCCTTTCTCAATTTTCAGTTCATTGACCGGCGTAGGCTCCGGAAGCATTTCCCCATTATCCTCCATAAAGACAAGCTTGCCGCTCAGAACATCACTTGCCATTTCCAGGGCATCTACCATATTTTCGCCTTGAGTATAACAATTTTCCAAATCAGGAAAAACAACCGCTATGCTTTCTTCATCTTCTTCAAATATAGCCGGGTAAGCATATTTAGCCATTCAGCATTTCCTTTCTTCTCTCTTCAGCCTGAATCATATCGCAGAAGCATTATAGCACGTGTCAGCACGTGTGTCAAAGCTGTTTTTGGCAGCTTATTCTACTCCTAAAATCAGGCGTCCTTTCTTGCACAGCCGAACACATTATGATAAAATGATCCCTACCCAGTCAAAATTTGCGGAAGGTGCCTTATGTCCGTCGCTCTGTATTGCTGCGAGGTTGTAAACGCTCTGACCTTGACGAAAGATATTACCCGCACAAGCATATCAAAAGACGATCCTGATTTTTTGTTTTCGCAACGAGAACCGGCGGCTTCTGCATACTCGAAATATACAAATAAGTGAGGCTTACTCATGGCAAGAACCCTTGAACCATATCAGCTTGTTGAGCGCAGTATTATAACAAAATACCGCAAGGTGCTGTGGAATCCGTTCATTGAGGCGGTAAAGCGGTATGAAATGATCCAGCCCGGCGACAGAATCGCCGTGTGTATCTCCGGCGGCAAGGACTCCATGCTGCTGGCAAAGCTCATGCAGCAGCTGCAAAAGCACAGCGACTTTCCGTTTGA
>CAKTPC010000149.1 GCA_934590505.1 uncultured Oscillospiraceae bacterium | reverse complement strand
TTGCGAGAAAGCTTGCGCTCAGACCCGTGCCTCGCTTCGCTCGACACTCTCTGAGCGAGAGGTATTTTTCGCAAGGTACACGCCCTTGCGAAAAATGTATCTGAATTATTTTTCGCCGTGCGCGGCGAAAAACTCTGCGAGGCTGGGGATGCGTAAGGGTGAAGAACTCTGCAAAGCCGAGAATACGGGCGAAAAGTTCGGGATGACCTTGTATCGTCGAAGAATGGGCAGTACGGTCGAAATGTACCGAAACTGTTGAATGTGCACAAAAACGAGAGTGAAATTTCGTTGCGTCGGGAGCGGGCGCGGACAGAATTCACGGTGTTATCGCAGTTTTGTCCCGTCCCTTTTTGGGACAAAAGCCTTTATAATTATATCAGCTTGTCACATATTCACAGTGACAAAAAGCTGAAATTTTATGAAGGAGATCTACACGATGAAAAAAGCACTTGCACTGATCCTCACGCTTGCAATGGTTTTTGCTCTCTGCGCATGCGGCCAGAGCTCTGCTCCCACCGCTGCTGCGACCGAGGCTCCCGCGGCTGATACCGCTGCTGAGCCCGCAGAAGCCGAGAAGGATTATTCCGGCTACACCATCCGCATCTACTCCAACTCCAACTCCACCGAGCGTACCACTTGGCTCATTAACGAGGCAAAGGACGCGGGCTTCACCATCTCCATCGATGACAACAGTGTCATCTCCGGTGACACCGCAGCCATCCAGGCCGCAAATGAGAACAAGGACGGCGACATCCTCTTTGGCCTGAACGAGACCCGCTGGAGCCAGGTCGTCGGCGGCACCTATGAGAACCTCAAACTGGTCGACTGGACTCCCACCTGGGCAGACGAAGTCGGTGAGTACGCATACCCCGGCGCGGCTTACGGCCTTGTTATCCAGAACGTCCTGATGCTCTACCGTACCGATGAGCTCGGCACCAACGGCGAGGCTCTGCACTTCCAGCACTGGGCAGACATCGTTGACTGCGGCTACAGCTGGTACCGCCAGAACAAGGTCGGCGGCACGACCAACGCCAACATCAACTCCGCAATGCTCTACGCTTTCGTTGATCCCACTTCCGAAGCCGGCGGCATCAGCCTCGACGGTTGGAAAACCCTGTGGAAGTACTGCGCCGACGGCGTTTACTCCTCCGATGACGACTACAAGTACGGCTTCCAGCCCCTGAACAAGGGCGACGTACAGGTCTCCACCTTCTACTCCTCCTCCCTCTACGGCAAGATCGACTCCGCAGCTGACAGCTCCGCCAATCCCCTGCTCGGCACCATGGAGCCTGAGAACTGGGCGCTTGTTGACATAGACGACGGCACCTACTACATCGCAGAGTACATCGGCATTCTTGACAAGGCCGGCCGTACCGAGGAAGAGACCGAGGCTGTCAAGGCCTTCGCAGAGTGGTTCGGTTCCGCTGACGTCCAGGCTGCATGGGGCGAAGAGTTCGACTCCTATCCCTGCAACACCGCCGCTGCCGACATCCTCTACCCCGATGGCGTTCCTGCTATCTACACTCTGAAGAACTTTGCCCTCACCAATGTTGAAGGCACCGATATGAACTATGCCGAGTACGTTGCCGCTCACTCCAGCGAGTGGACCAACATCATGACCAACCTTGGCTTCTACTGGGCAGACCAGAGCGCAGCAGTTGCTGAGCCCGATTGGGACAACCTCGACTGGGCGACTCTGACTCAGTCCGCCGGCTGATTGCATCTAATTAAAAAAGCATTTGGATATGGCGAGCCTTCCGGCTCGCCATATCACTAAATAAATTTATCGGAATCAAGGAGAACCGCTATGATAAGGCTCAATGACATCGTCGTGAAGTTCGGCGACTTTACCGCGCTGCACGGCATCAACGTACATGTGAAAGAGGGAGAGTTTTTTACCTTCCTCGGCCCGTCCGGCTGCGGCAAGACTACGACCCTGCGCACTCTCACCGGCTTCATTGAGCCCGCGGAAGGCACCGTTATTGTCGGCGGCAAGGATATCACCCATGTCCCCATTGAGGACAGAAACATCGGCATCGTGTTCCAGAGCTACGCTCTGTTCCCGACGATGACGGTTTATGATAACATCGCTTTCGGTCTTAAGATTAAGAAAATGAAGAAGGCGGAGGTCGACAAGCGCGTGCGCGAGATCGCAAAGAAGGTCGACCTCAGCGATGAGCAGCTCAAGAAGGCCGTCTCGCAGCTCTCCGGCGGCCAGCAGCAGCGCGTCGCCATCGCCCGCGCCCTTGTCACGGGCCCGGCGATAATCTGCATGGACGAGCCGCTTTCCAACCTCGACGCGAAGCTGCGCGTCCAGCTCAGAAATGAGCTTAAAAAGATGCAGAAGGATTTCGGCATCACCACTATCTATGTCACCCACGACCAGGAGGAGGCGCTGACGCTCTCTGACCGCATCGCCGTGTTCAACAGCGGCGTCATCGAGCAGGTCGGCACCCCGAACGAGGTCTATAACCACAGCGCAACTGAATTTGTCTGCAACTTCATCGGCGATATCAACCGCCTCGGCGAGGGTATCGTCAATGAGCTTATCAATATGGGCGCACCGGTCGACCCGGCGAAGCACAACTACATCCGCCTTGAGCGCATCCACGTGAATGTGCAGCCGCGCGAGGGCGAGATCGCGCTTGATGGCACGGTCGAGAGCCTTGAGTACTACGGGCTCTACATCAAGTATTACATAACCGTCTGCGGCCAGACCATCAAGGTCATTGAGAAGAACGACGGCGTCAATATCTATGACGCCGGTCAGAAGGTCAAGGCCGTGTTCAACCCGCGTGATATCATGGCCTATGAGCCCGCCGCCGAGGCGGAGGTGAAGTAATGGGAAAGAGCCTTGACCGGCGCGTCTCGCCGGAATTTGTGTTCCGTATAATAGGGCTGGGGCTGTTCATCTACCTGTTCTTCGGCTTCATGCTGCTGCCCTGCCTCAACACGCTCATGAGCATTTTCAACACCACGAACGCTGCCGGTGAGCGCGATCCGCTTGCGGTCATCCGCTTCTTCTTCGCCGGCAGCATGAGCAAATATGTCTGGAACTCGCTGAAGCTTGCGCTTTGCCTTGTCGTGACGGTGAATGTCGTCGGCGTTTCCATCGTCCTGCTGACGGAGTATTTCGACATCAAGGGCGCGCGCATCCTGCGCCTTGGCTATATGACGACGCTTATCTACAGCGGCGTCGCCCTTGTCACTGGTTATCTGTTCCTCTACGCGCCTGACGGCATTCTGACAGACGCGCTCGTGAACGCTTTCCCCGGCATGAACAAGAACTGGTTCACGGGCTTTCGCGCGGTGCTCTTCACGATGACCTTCGCCTGCACCAGCAATCACGCCCTATTTCTCAGAAACGCCATCCGCGGCATTGACTACAACACCGTCGAGGCCGCGCGCAACATGGGCGCAAAGCCCTTCAAGGTGCTCTGGAAGGTTGTATTTCCGACGCTTATACCAACGATGTTCTCCCTCACGGTCATGACCTTTATCACCGGTCTGTGCGCAATGTCGGCCCCGACCCTGCTGGGCTATGACTCCATTAACCCCGAGATCGTCCGTCTGGCCGGCTCCTCCGTCGCCGACGAGGCCTTCCCGCAGGCGCGCGCGGCGCTGCTGTCCATAATCCTCGCGATGTTCACGATCATCCTGCTGACGGTGCTCTCGGCATACGAGCGCAAGGGGCATTACCTGTCCGTCTCCAAGACCAAGGCAAAGCTCCAGAAGCAGAAGATCACGAACCCCATCGCGAACGTGCTCGCGCATATCTATGCCTACGTGCTGTTTATCATCTACATGATCCCGGTCGTGATGATAATCATATTCTCGTTCCAGACCTACAGCGCCATACGCATGAAGAAGCTCGACTTCTCCCAGTGGACGCTTATAAACTACTTCGGTAAAGAGGACTACATGTACCTCACCAACCGCGGCAAGTACAAGCTGCGTGAGGGCTCGATCTCCGGCCTGTTCGCAAACGACGCGACCCTCGGCGGCATAAAGCTGAGCTTTGTCCTGTCGATCATCGCGGCGGCGCTGGCCTGCCTGATCGTCGTGGTCGCATGCAACTACATCTTCAAGAACAAAAACAAGAAGTCCGGCATCATTCTTGAATACTGCCTGCTCTTCCCATGGCTGCTGCCGACTATCCTTATCTGCTATTCCTACCGCACCTACTTCAATTCCGACGCGATCTGGTACGTTGGCAATGTGAACCTCTACTATGCGCAGAATGTGCGGCTGCTGATCGTAATGGCCTACACGGTGGTGAAGCTGCCGTTCTCGCTGCGTATGATACGCGCGTCGTTCTACGCGATAGACGAGGAGCTTGAGGACGCGGCGCGCAACATGGGCGCGAACGGCTTCACGACCTTCATGCGCGTGAAGCTGCCGATAATCCTGCCGAGCGTGCTGGCGGTGTTCGCACTGAACTTCAATGCCCTGTTCACCGAGTACGACATGTCCGCCACCTTTGCCTCGTCCTACGGCACGAGCTACGCGATGGTCATCCAGTC
>CAKTPC010000148.1 GCA_934590505.1 uncultured Oscillospiraceae bacterium | reverse complement strand
AGGAATACATGGACGACCTCGGCGTGAGCATGTCCTTTGAGGAGTTCTACGCGAGAATGGCAAAGGGCGCGGACACGCGCACCTCGCAGGTCAACATATCCGAGTACGTGACCTACTTCACGCAGTTTCTTGAGAAGGGGCTGGACATCGTGCATGTCTGCCTGTCCTCCGGCATATCCGGAACCATCAACTCCGCGCGCAACGCCGCGCTCATCGTACAGGAGCGCTTCCCTGACAGGAAGGTCTACATCGTCGATTCTCTCGGCGCGTCCTCCGGCTACGGCCTGCTGATGGACACCGCCGCGACCAAGCGCGACGAGGGCCTTACCGCGGAGGAGCTTGCCGCATGGATAGAGGAGAACAGACTGCATCTGCACCACTGGTTCTTCTCCACCGATCTTTCCAGCTACGTCCGCGGAGGGCGTATCTCCAAGGCGGCGGCAGTGTTCGGCGGTCTGCTCGAAATCTGCCCCCTGCTCAACATGGATAACGGCGGCCACCTCATCCCGCGCAGCAAGATCCGCACCAAGAAGAAGGTCATCAAGGAGATCGTCGCGCGCATGGAAGAGCATGCGAGAGACGGCCTTGACTACAGCGGCAAGTGCTATATTTCAAACTCCGCCTGCTATGACGACGCGAGAGCGGTTGCAGACCTCGTCGAGGCACGTTTCCCGAAGCTCAACGGCAAGGTCGAAATTAACCACGTCGGCACCACGATCGGCGCTCACACCGGCCCCGGCACGGTCGCGCTGTTCTTCTGGGGCGACGAGAGAACTGAATAAGGGGCGAAGTCCCAATGAAATCCGACCTGCGGTCGGATGAAATACTCCGGTCGTGCCGCGGTTCGCGGCCCGACCGGAGTTACGTTATGTGCTTTTGATCTGGTATTTGATCTCGTCCATCGTAATAACGCGGCCGTCATATTCTCCATATATCGGGGAGTGGAACCGAACCTGGACATAATCGCCGACGTGCAGCTCGCTGATGTCGACCTCGGTCATGCCGTACCTGCCGTATACTTTGGTCTTGGAGTTCGGACGGAACGATAGGGAATCCGCGTCTGTGAGGTATGTCGGCCCCATGTTGCCAAAATATGAAGTGTCGGGCACGACAGTGAAAACATTGTTCTCAATGCTGGTGATCGTCCCCCTTTAAGATGCACTCCGTTGTGTTGGCGCGCTTGTACCGCAGCAGCACAGCGCCGCCGACAAGGATGCAGATCAGAACCACAAAAACGACTGTCAGTGTTTTCTTTTTACTCATGTGAATTGAACCTCCTTTAGTTTAATGTTATCGGGGTATCTTATATCGCCGGGGGTTTGATTTCCGCCGGTTTGCCATACAGGGTGTTGCCGATCAATGGTAAAGACGCACGATAAAGGAATAATGTTCCAAATATATTATTTTTAGTATAAAAACGGCCAGCCCGGGCGGTGAGAACCGTCCGGGCTGGCAGACATTTATGTATCAAAATTACTTCAGGCTCTTATTTCTGAACAGGTAGCCGATGAACATTATCACGGCAAAGACTATCAGGTACCAGAGGTTTGCCAGCTTATGGCCGACGATGCAGGCGTACACCATGAACAGCGAGCCGATTATTGCGAGCGCGGGGATGACGAAGCGGCGCATGACCGTCTCATCAGTGGCCTTGCGCATCCACTGGATGAAGATGGGCAGATACATCGCGTAAATGGTGATGATGGGCAGCTCAGAGGAGTCGAACAGGAAGGGGACGCTCTCAAGCGCGGTGCCCTCGAAGGCGACGGCTCCGCTCCATGTCCCGGCGAGATTCGACAGATAGAAGTAAGTGCCCCATATCGCGCAGAACAGCAGACCGATGATGGCGGAGTTTGTTGGCATATTGGAGACCTTGTCTATCTGCCCGAAGAGCTCGGGCTTCGGACCTTCGTTGCGGGCGGCGAGGGAGTACATGCCTCGGCAGCAGCCGAGCATCAGACCGTTCATCGTGCCGATACAGGAGATGGCGATGAAGAGATTGAGGATATTGCCGATCACGCCGCCGAAGATGTTCGTGAAGGCGGTGGTCGCGCCGTCGTTCATCAGCACGTCGACAGTCGCGCCGCCGGCCACGCCGACATAGTAGGCGATATAAGTGACGATGATGATTATGCCGCCGATGATAAGCGCCTTGGGCAGATTGCGCTTTGCGTCCTTGAGCTCGGCATTGATGGAGGTCGCGATTATCCAGCCCTCATAGGCAAAGGACGTCGCGCAGACGGCGGCCAGCAGCGGCGCGCCGACGTTCCCGGAGACGGCGCCGGTGGCAAAGTTGCTCTTTAGCATATGCGCCGGGCTTACAAGGCCGACGATGACGCCGACGACGGCCATCAGAAACAGCGGGATGAGCTTTATAACGGTGGTGGAGGTCTGGAGCTTGCCAGCAAGCTTGGGGGAGAGGGCGTTCACGACGTACGCGCAGACGAGATAGAACAGCATCAGCGCAAGGCACTCGGGTCCGATGATGCAGCCGCCCTCGGCCGCCGGGATTATCAGCGGGAAATCCGGCCAGCACGAGGTGATGAACACGAGGGTATAGCGCGCGGAGAGCCACGAGAGCACGGAGGTGAGCGTGGGGTAATAGGTCGTGGTCAGAAACCAGCCGATGTAATACCCGTACTTCTTGCCGACTGTAGCCTCGGCATAGTCGACGATGCCGTTGACCTTTTCATAGCGCTGTGCCATGGCGGCAAAGGCCAGGATGCAGATTATCATTATCGTGCCGCCGATGATCCACGCGAGAATGCCGAGCGGCATGTTGCCCTCGGTCTTTTGGAGAACGGTCTGCGCCTTGAAGAACACGCCGGAGCCGATGACTATACCGACGACCATGCATATCGCGGTGAACAGGCCAAACTTTTTCTCAAGCTTAGTTTCCATACGCTTGCTCCTTTTCATTTCATATCAGAACATAATATGAAACTACTATACCATGCGAGGCTTAAAAGTCAAGCGCATCTAACAAATTAAGTATATTAAATATGGCATACGTATCAAACACCAAGGAACTCCGCAAGCTCCGGGACGGACTTGAAATACCAGCGGCAGTTGGCGCGCATGAAGTCCTCGATGGACTTGATATCGTTTGCCCAGCCGACGGCGGCGAAATCGACCCCGCAGCGCAGCGCCATGTCATAGCCGGGCTTGAGGTCGTCTATCATGAGCAGATCGTCCGCGGAAAGGCCGAAGCGTCTCATGATGTCCTCAAGCGGGAACGGCGCGGGCTTGCGCTGTTCGGCGGGGTAGTCCCAGCCGTAGACGGCGTCAGGCTCGGGCAGGGAATTGGCCTTATAGTCGCGCCGGATGTTGTGCTCAAGCGAATGGGACACGACGCAGATGAGCCCGCCCTCGGCCTTCTGGCGTTCCATTATCTCGCGGATACCGGGATAGGCGAGCGGGATGTGGTTTTCCACGTAGGCGCGCCAATATTCAAGCTCGTCCTGCAGCGCGGCGTCATCCATGCCGTATTCCTCGCGGCACATCTCGACAAAGCCGGGGGCAAAGTTATTCTTGAAATAATCCTCGAGCGAACAGGTACGCCCGGGATAGCGCGAATTGAGGTATTCCTGAAAGCAGGGGTGGTGTATCGTCGCGGTGCTGTTGACGACGGTGTCGTCGTGGTCAAAGACAAGGCATTTGTATTTCATGTGACCTCTCGTTTTTGAGTTTTGAATCATTATATCATGGCAAGGGCTGTTTGAACAGTATAAAAAACGAGCCGTCGATCTAAAAACCGACGGCTCATTGCTGATTAAAATCAATAGAACGTTGCGACAGGCTGCTCCGGAGCCTCGCACAGTTCATGCGAAACATAGCTGAGCACGGGGCCCTTGCGGCCGTAGGCCTTGTTGAACTTGAAGTTCAGCTTCGCCGTAAGGATCATCCAGCTGTCGTCCTGCACAGAGTCGGCCTTGTCCCACTGGCAGACCAGCGCGGCAAACTGGATATCCTCGACGCAGCAGGTCATGACGTGCCTGCCGACGATGAAGGTGTTTGCCGGCATCTTGCTGCGCTTGAGCGCGCGGCACTTGAAGCGCACGGTCTTGCCCTCGTAGTTTGCCGGGGTCTCGCCGAGGTCGCGGTACCACTCGGCAAAGTCCGCGTCGCCTATCTCGATTATCGGCGCGTTCAGGTCGAAAGGCAGGGGATCCTCGATATCGTCATAGACGACCTTGCCGTCAGTGGACTCATAAGCGATGTCGGCGCGGCGGGAGGCGGCGCGCACGACCTTGTGAAACTCCATTTTGTCCATATCAGGCTTGAAGCGGTTAAACACAACGAGCTCGCAGCTCTTAAGCTTATCATAGACGAGCTGCCGCATGTTGCTGTTGTAGCTCAGGAAGGTGCCGGCGTCGGCAAACATGAACTCCTGATAGACGACCCAACCCTCGGGCATCGCGGCATAGAGCGCATCGAGCAGCCACATGCCGTTATACTCGATAACGACGCGGTCAGCCTTCGTCTCCTGCGCCCACTTGGTGAGGTTCTCGTTCGTCAGCTGCTCCTG
>CAKTPC010000147.1 GCA_934590505.1 uncultured Oscillospiraceae bacterium | reverse complement strand
ACAGTTCATGAGCGCTTCATGCTTACTGTCATTGAGTATACATGATTGCCGCAGAGATTTTAAGCCCCCCCGGGGGATGCAGGTACACTACAATCTGAGCGTGATTGTATAAATTTTGGCAATCTCCGCATTGAAACCGTATTCAACAGATGCTGAACACAAATCGCATGAACCATATTGACAAGTCTGCGGCATTCGGTTATCATGCAAGCAATAGTTCAAATATTTTAACCAAAAATTTTGAAGTTATTGAAAGGAGCTGCTGACGATGGATATTTTCACAAAGTGCAAAAACTTTACTCTCGCAAACGATTACAGGGAAAAGGGTATATATCCCTACTTCCACGCGCTGGAGTCGCGTCAGGACGTTGAAGTCATCATGGAAGGCAAACGGCGCATAATGCTTGGCTCAAACAATTACCTTGGACTGACGACCCAGCCCGAGGTCGTGGAGGCAGGCATAAAGGCTTTTGAGCGGTACGGCACAGGCTGCTCGGGCTCGCGCTTTCTCAACGGCACGCTTGAAATGCACCTCGAGCTTGAAGCGGAGCTGGCAAGCTTTGTACATAAGGAGGGCGCGGTCACATTCTCTACGGGCTTTCAGTCAAACCTCGGCATAATCAGCGCCATAGTCGGGCGGAACGATTACGTTATATGCGACCGCGAGAACCACGCCAGCATATACGACGGCTGCAAGCTGTCCTACGGGAAAATGCTGCGCTATAAGCACGCGGACATGGCCGACCTTGAAGCCCAGCTCCAGCGCGTACCGGAGCAGAGCGGCGTACTTATCGTAACGGACGGCGTGTTCTCCATGGGCGGCGACATTGCCAAGCTTCCGGAGATCGTCGACCTCGCCAAGAAGTACGGCGCAAGGGTGATGGTGGACGACGCGCACGGCCTCGGCGTTATCGGCGAGGGCGGCCGCGGCACCGCAAGCTATTTCTGCCTTGACGACGAGGTAGATATAATCATGGGCACGTTCTCAAAGTCTCTTGCCAGCCTCGGTGGCTATATGGCCGCGAGCGAATTGGTGTGCGACTATGTGCGCCACAATTCCAGACCCTTCATTTTCTCCGCCTCCATTCCGCCCAGTGCCTGCGCAACAGCGCTGGCCGCCCTGCGGTATATCGAGGCGCACCCGGAGCTGCCTGAGCGTCTTCTCGCGCTCTCGAGCTATGCGAGAAAAGGGCTGAAAGAACGTGGTCTGCACATCCGTGAATCGCTCACGCCGATAATCCCGATATACACCTATCAGGCGGAAAACACGCTGAGAAGGGCAAAGGAGCTGTATGAAGCCGGCGTGTATGTTAACCCCGTCCTCCCCCCGGCAACGGAGCCGACGGAGTGCCTGCTGCGCACAAGCTATATGGCGACGCACACCGAAGCGCTGCTCGACGAGGCGATGGACATAATAAAAGCCGTCCTCGGAGCCGGCGCGCAGAATTGATGCCATAACAGGCTAAGACCGCCCAGCACCGCCTTACCCGCGCTCTCTCATATCTCCCCATGCTTTCACATATACATCAAATACGAAAGCATGGGGAGTGGTGCATATGTACACAAATATCGAGCAGCGCGCCTGTGACCTGGCGGTGTTCATCATAGACAACCGGGCCACCGTCCGCTCCGCCGCCAAGCGCTTCGGGATCAGCAAATCCACCGTACATAAGGATCTGACAGAGCGGCTTCCGCGGGTCAATCCGGGGCTTTATAAACAGGTGCGTCTGCTCTTGGATATAAACAAGGCCGAGCGGCATATCCGCGGCGGCCTTGCCACCCGCCGGAAGTATAAGGGGGAATAAAGACAGAGCCCGCGGAAATTCAGTCCGCGGGCTCTGTCTTACTTTGTCTATTAAATTACATAAACCGTTCCATGAACTGCGAAAGCTCGTCCTTGATCTTCGCCTGACCTGCAAGCAGGTTCTCCTTCAGCTTCTCCTGCTCCCCCGTCAGCTCGTCTCTGATCTCGGCGTATCCTCGGCGCAGCTCATTGATGCGCGCCTGCTGCTTCTCACGGCTGCGGTTATAGGCATCCATGGCCTTTGCGATGCTGTGGAAAAATTCGTCCGACATTCCCTCGTGCTCCGGGTACTTCCCTGCGCGGTAATTATCTATGACCACCGCGTAGCGCTCCCATGCGCGGCCGATCGCGTCCTCCCATGAGATGTAGATATCCCGCTGCGCAGCCTCACCGATACGCTTCATCGCCTCCGGTTCCCGGCACAGCTCCTCAAGTTTTGCCGCCATGCTGTCAGCGTTTTCTTCTATCAGCACACCGCTGACGTTATCCGTCACGTCCTCCGCCGCGCAGCTCCCCGCGACGAGCACGCTGCCCAGCGCACAGGCCGCGGCCTCGCGCACGACAAGGCCGTTCGTGTCGAAGGTCGACGGGAACAGGAACATATCCGCCCGGCAGTACCACGCGCGGATGAGATTGCGGTCGTGTATCGGCGGGGAGAAGAACACCCTGTCGCTCAGACCAAGCTTCTCAGTCAGCGCTACGATCTCATCCTTGTCGTTGCCGCCTCCGACAAATACCATGCGGAAATCCTGCCCGCTTTCGCGCAGCTTCGCAAGGCCCTCGAGGATTATCCTGATGCCCTTATACCACATCATCCTGCCGACAAACAGGAACGCCGGCACGCTCTCCGGCAGGTCATAACCCTCGGTCACCTGCGCGATGAGTGCATCATCTACTCTTCCCTGCGGGAAATCCACGCCGTTTGGCATGACGATGTAATCACCCTCGTAGCCGATGGCGCGCAGGTTTTCACCCGCGCCGCGGCTCACCGTCCATACCTCGTCGCAGGCAGAGATATTCGCCGCAAGCAGCGCCTTGGCCTCCTCCTGAAGGAGCCTGCCGCGTATGGCGTTCGCGATGTCTATATCGAACTTCGTGTGATATGTCATCACCACCGGGACCTTTATCCTGTCCCGCAGCGAGCGCGCAAGCATTGTGGAGGTTATCGGGCAGTGGCTGTGGATAATGTCAAAGCGTCCGCTCTCAAGGGTTTTCTGCACCGCTGCCGAAAACGGGAAGCCCGCTCTGTAGCCCACGAGCTTTGTCATGTCAACGCTCGGATAGCGCACCACAGGGAAGGGGTAGACCGAGTCGTCCGCCTCCGGGTTATCCGGCGTGACGACTACGGCGCTGCCGAATTTCTCCGTAATTATCTGCGCGTAGTTCGTGACGGCGTTCGCCACGCCGTCTATCTCCGGCGGGAACGAATCGTTTATCAGGCATACGTTGAGCTTTGGCATAGGTTTTCCTCCGTTAATCAGGCTTCTCCATGCTTGATTGCGCCGGTCCGGTAGGTCTCCAGCAGTTTTTCGAGATCCTCTATCTGCGCGGCGATCTCGCGTCCGTCGTCCGTGTCTGCAATCTTGACGCGGTTGGGGTAGGTCTTGACCGGTATCATCCGCGAATGCATGTCGAGGTTATTATATATCGACTCCCGCAGTGATGTAAAGGGCTCATGTTCTGAAAGATACATCTGGTGTGAATTTGAAACCAGCGTATAGCCCGCGATGCCGGTGACGGACTGGTATGCCTTGGAGAGTCCGCCGTCAATAATGAGCAGCTTCTCCTCGACCTTTATCGGGCTCTCGCCCTTCTTTATCTTGACCGGGATATGCCCGTTCACGATCACGGCGTCCTTGTCCGTTATCTGGAACTCCTCCAGTATCTTATCCGCCATCTCGCGGGTGTAGGCCAGCTTGAAGTACGCCCCGGAGACCTCCTTGTGCGTCTGCTTGTCGTCGAGGAAATAGCGTTCAAAGGTCGCCATCTTATCCTTGCCGAACAGCGGCGACTTTGCCCCGCACCAGAGGTACCACATGAAGTTGCAGCCGCGCTGTCTCTCCTCCGAGCCCTCCTCACCGTAGCGTCCCTGACGGGCAAGGCGCTCGCAGCAGTCGAACAGCGACTTGCCCGAGCATGTATCACCGTAGACGTCCAGCGTCATGAAGTTGCCGTCCGGTTCCATCGGAATGCAGCCATGGAACATCAGGCAGTTGTTGTAATATTTATACATCGAGCCTTTTTTATACAAAAACTCAATGTGCCGCTGAAGCTTCTCGCAGTTGACGAAGGAGCTGACAAGCCCCTCGATGACCTTTGCCTCCTCCGGACTGAGCGCGTAGGGTGCCGCGGGATCGACCGTCGGGAAGTTTGTGTCCCTGAGCGGATACTCCTGTCCGCCGAGCTTCAGTACACCGCGCTCGAGATCGAGCTTATCAAGCAGCAGCCTGTCCTCCATCTCATACTCCGGATGTGCGAGGATATCCTGCCCCTCGAGCTTGAACTGCATGATGCTTATCGCCTTGTGCATCTTTGCTATGACCGCGTCGCTGTGATCCTCATAGGCGTCCGGGTTCGAGCGCTTCGGTGCGAAGCACTCGCAGGGATCATTCTCATAAACTCGCATGGCAAACATCGCCAGCGGCCTGATGTTTATCCCGTAGCCGTCCTCAAGGAAGTCGTAGTTGTTGTAGCGCAGGCAGATACGCACGGCATTCGCAATGCAGCTCCGGTTCCCTGCCGCCGCCCCCATCCAGAGGATATCGTGGTTGCCCCACTGGATATCGACATAGCGCTGCTTCTCCAGCTCGTCTATCACCAGATGCGGGCTGTCGCCGCGGTC
>CAKTPC010000146.1 GCA_934590505.1 uncultured Oscillospiraceae bacterium | reverse complement strand
ATCGCCGCTTCCGACGGCCCCATGGCTCAGACTCGTGAGCACCTCCTGCTCGCCCGTCAGGTCAACGTTCCTTCCGTTCTGGTTTTCCTCAACAAGTGCGACCAGGTCGACGATGAAGAGCTCCTCGAGCTCGTCGAGATGGAAGTCCGCGAGCTGCTCGACTTCTACGGCTTCCCCGGAGATGACACCCCCATCATCCGCGGCAGCGCTCTGAACGCACTCGTCTGCGAGTCCACCGATCCTGCTGCTGCTGACTATAAGTGCATTGCAGAGCTCATGGACGCTGTTGACACTTGGATCCCCACTCCCGATCGTAAGGCTGACCTGCCCTTCCTTATGCCCATCGAGGACGTCTTCACCATCTCTGGCCGCGGCACTGTTGTTACCGGTCGTGTTGAGCGTGGCCGCGTCAAGGTCGGCGACAAGGTCGAGATCGTTGGTCTGAAGGACGAGAGCACTGAGACCACCGTTACCGGTACCGAGATGTTCCACAAGACCCTCGAGTACGCAGAGGCTGGCGACAACGTCGGCTGCCTGCTCCGCGGTATCGACAAGAAGGCTGTTGAGCGTGGTCAGGTTCTGGCTGCACCCAAGTCCATCCACCCCCACACCAAGTTCAAGGGTCAGGTCTACGTTCTCTCCAAGGAAGAGGGCGGCCGTCACACCCCGTTCTTCAACAACTATCGTCCTCAGTTCTACTTCCGTACCACCGACGTTACCGGCGTTATCTCTCTGCCCGAAGGCGTTGAGATGTGCATGCCTGGCGACAACGTCGACATGGACGTTGAGCTGATCACCCCGATCGCTATCGAGCAGGGCCTCCGCTTCGCTATCCGTGAAGGCGGCCGTACCGTCGGTTCCGGTGTTGTCATCGGCATCAACGAGTAATTCTCGATAACTAAAGCAAACCTGCGCCCCCGTTCTGATGAACGGGGGCGCTTTTGTCATCTGACTCAACCACACATTATGTAAACTTTTACAATTTTATTAAATAAGCTAAATACTGCTTGTAAGCTTGGCTGCATTATGGTAAAATACTTTGGTAATTTGGATCATTGTGTCCGTATCTGCCAGCGGACCTGTGCGTATATAAAATAGAACTGTGAAGGTGTAACAGTGAAGAAAAGAATCAGCGAAACCGAAATAAACAATAAAGTAGATATAGACGAGACCTATGACGAAGCTGCTGAGGCCGAAGCGCTCCGTGAGAAAAAGCTTAAGCGCAGAAAGCGCCAGCGCATCTGGGACAGGATCGCCGGGTTTATAATCATTTCAGGCATCATTATCGGCTGCGCCTGCCTTACGCTTGAGTATATAATCGTCAAGGGACCGTCTCCAGCGCTGCGTGATATCTTCATCAGCACCATGGATGAAACACGCCGCTTCAAGTTTATCCCGCAGATCTTTCTCACCGCCGATGAGCTTAATGAGATCCGCTCTGTCGAAGAAATGGAGAAGGATATCTCGACCGATACCTCGCTCATTACCATTCAGGCCGGTGAAGCTGTGCAGACCGATGACGGCAAGGATGCTTACGGCCTTGTCGATGATGACGGCGACGGGATCATTTTCACCGACATAAAGGGCAACGGCTTTGTCGGCTACATGATAACCGTTCTTGATCCCAGCCGTGTCTTTGTCGGTATGCCCGACAGCTATGGCGGCGTTGGCCTTACGCTTGAGGAGCTCGTAAAGAAGTACGGCGCTGATGGCGGCATCAATGCCGGCGGCTTCAAGGATGACGGCGGCGGCGGCTTTGGCGGTATCCCCGAGGGCATCACTGTCATAAACGGCGAGATATATAACGGCGGCGATGGCCCGCTCAACGGCTTTGCTGGTTTTGATAAGAACGGTATCCTCCACGTCGGATATTATGAATACGAGGATGTTGTTGCAAATGAGATCGTCAACGGTGTTTCATTTGGCCCAATCCTTATCTCCAATGGCAATCCCACTCCATCCGAGTATCTTACGAGCGGCGTCAATCCCAGGACAGCCATTGCGCAGAGAGCTGACGGCGCAGTCATCATGCTTGTTATCGACGGGCGTCAGGTGCACAGTATCGGCGCGAAGTATCAGGATGTTATCGATATCCTGATGGATTACGGCGCAGTCAACGCCTGCAATATGGACGGCGGCTCCTCAACAGTCATGTACTACGAGGGGCGCTATGTCAATAGCTGTTCTGCGGAGAACGGCCAGCCGCGCCCGTTGCCCGATGCGTTCATGTTCAAGTGATGGCGAGGTGAGTTAGATGGCCAGAAAAAAGAAAAAGAGCTCCCATGTGTATTGGATAAGCATGGGTATATATGCGATCGTCCTGATAGCTGCCGCAACCTTCGGGCTTACCAAGGTGTGGAAGTATGCCGAGGAGTACGAGGCTGCCCAGCCGTCGGGGACGATGGATAAGTATGTTGCAGAACTTAACGACAAGCTGTGGGGTGCCGGCATTGCGGATACCATCGCCGCCATGCCGCACGAGGTGCAGTCGGATGAGGAGGTTGCCGAGTATGTCAAGGACATGCTCAAGAACGGCGTTACCTATACCAGAAAGGGAAGCTCCGATTCCGGCACGGTCGTTACCTATACTCTCAGGTGCAACGGCAGTCCCTTCGGCACTGTAAGCCTTATTGAGGATGAGAGCTATAAGGACAAGGTCGAGTTCGGCATGCTGCCGTGGAAGCTTTATAATGAGGAGTTTGATTTCACCGGCCTCTACAGCTCTATCGAGGCGGTCGTTCCGAGAACCTTCTCCGTCTGGCTCAACGGTGTCGAGCTTGGCGATGAGTACATTGTTGAGGATAACATCCGCTACGACGTCCTGAAGGATTATTATAACGAGTTTGAGGGGCTGCCAACCAAAGTCAAGTACAGATTTGACCATTGCATCGGCACGCTTGAGCCCGTTATCAAGGACGAGAACGGAAACGACTTTGTGATCGATCCCAATAAGGATGATTCTCAGTTTATAAAGCCTTGCGACGAGAGCGAGCTTGCGCGTCTGGGCGAGTTTGCTGCGGCCTTCGTTGACCGCTACCTGACCTATACCTCCGGTGCGGTCGATCCCAGTTACGGCTATCAGCGTCTTATGCCATACCTGAAGCTCGGTGCCGATCTTGACACACGCATGCAGGAGGCCATGGACGGCCTGAGCTGGGCGCATACTGCCTCTGTCCGCATCAACTCCACTGTTCTGAATAATGCCACCGCAATCGGCGACGGTTTCTATATCTGCGATATCTCCGCCGATGCAACGACCTATGTTCCCGGTAAGGGCGAGGTCGAGGACACCAGCAATATGAGGGTCATTGTTGTCGATAACAATGACGATATCAGGGCTATCTCTCTGGAACTTTATTAAGAAGGACGGGGGCAGCCCCGCACGGATAAAGGGATATGTCTGAAAAGCTTGAATGTTTGAAGAGCATGGCGATCATATTGCCATCGCTCGATCCGAATGAAAAGTTCAAAGGTGTTGTAGAGGAGCTTATCGCGAGCGGCTTCGAGCATATCGTCATTATCAACGACGGCAGCGATGCGGAGCATCTGCACTGGTTCGAGGAAGCGTCCGCGCATGAGCAGTGCACCGTGCTGACGCATGAGGTGAACCGCGGAAAGGGGCGCGGCCTGAAGGACGGCTTTGCCTATGTTGCGGAAAAGCTGCCGGAACTCAAGGGCGTCATCACCATCGACGGTGACGGGCAGCACCTCACACGGGATATCATTGCCTGCGGTGAGAAAATGCTTGAAAATCCGGATAAGGTAGTGCTCGGCTGCCGTGACTTTAACCAGCCGGGCATACCCCAGAGGAGTGTGGCCGGGAATAAAACAACTGCACGCCTGTTCCGTCTGTGCTATGGTATAAAGCTCTCGGATACTCAGACCGGTCTGCGTGCGATTCCCGCGAAGTATCTCAAGCGCTTCTGCGATATCTCCGGTGAACGCTTTGAGTATGAGACAAATATGCTTCTCAATATGAAGCGCATGGGTATAGGCTTTATCGAGCAGCCCATCACAACGGTGTATGACCCGGAGGGTTACAGTTCCCATTATAATGCTGTCAAGGACTCGTGGCGCATCTTCAAGGTCATGTTCAAGTTCCTGCTCAGCTCTATGGGATCGACGCTTATTGACCTCGGTGTGTTCTATCTGGTGATGAGGCTTTTCGGCGTCAGGCTCGGCGCGTACAGGGAGCTTGTCTCAACTGCCGTGGCGCGTGCCTGCTCATCGTTTGCAAACTTCAGCGCCAATAACGCCGTCGTGTTCGAGAACAGGAAAAATTATAAGCGCGCGCTTATGAGGTATTATTGCCTCTGCATACCGCAGATGCTTGTCTCCGCCGGCCTTGTGACGCTGATAAATCACCTGCTTGCAAACAGCGTGCCCATCCTTGCCACGCTCGTCAAGTTCGCGGTGGATGCATTCCTCTTCTTCATCAGCTACGGTATCCAGCGTGAGTGGGTATTTACCCAGAAGGATTGATAAACCTAACCGAAAAATGAGGCAGCTCTCCGGAGATGGAGAGCTGCCTCATTGCTGTATCGGTATTCTGTAAAACAAAAGCTCCGGGAGCGATCCCGGAGCTTTTTAAGTTATGTAGTAGTGGTTGATTTACTTCTTGGCCATGCCCTTCTGACGGGCGTATTCTGCGGCGCCGAGAGCGCCCATGAGCTGCGGGTCGGTCTTGA
>CAKTPC010000145.1 GCA_934590505.1 uncultured Oscillospiraceae bacterium | reverse complement strand
TTCATCATCTTCGGCGCGTTCCTTGAGCGCACCGGCATTGCGGCCTTCTTTATTGACCTTGCAAACTCCCTCGTCGGCCGCTTCTCCGGCGGCCCTGCTAAGGTCGCAGTCATTTCCTCCGCTCTGTGCGGCATGGTCTCCGGTTCCTCCGTCGGCAACACCGTCACCACCGGCTCCGTCACGATCCCGATGATGAAAAAGACCGGCTACAAGCCCGAGTTTGCCGGTGCTGTCGAGGCCGCAGCCTCCACCGGCGGTCAGATAATGCCGCCTATCATGGGCGCTGCTGCGTTCCTTATGGCTGAGTACATGAACGTCACTTACGGCGAAGTCGCGCTGCGCGCCATCCTCCCGGCCGTGCTGTACTTCACCGGTATATTCATCGCCGTGCACCTTGAGGCAAAGAAGCTCCACCTGAGCGGCATCCCCAAGGAAGAGCTGCCTGTCATGAGCAAGCTTATCGGGAAGATATATCTGCTGCTCCCGCTTGTCGTGCTCGTCTGGCTCGTCACTACCAACACCCGCACCATGCAGTTCTCCGCGACTGTCGCCATCGTCGTCGCCATCGTCGTTAGCCTTTTCGATAAGGATAACCGCATCACCCCCGCCAAGATCTTCGAGGCTCTCGAAGCCGGCGGCAAGGGCACCATCACCGTCGCTGTCGCATGCTGCATGGCCGGCATTATCGCCGGCTGCATCACCGCCACCGGCCTTGCCTCCAAGCTCATCAGCGCCGTTGTCTCCGTCAGCAATCAGGTCTCCTTCATGAACCCCCAGTTCATTGCGATGTTCCTCACGATGATCTGCTGCATCATCCTCGGCATGGGCGTGCCGACCACCGCTAACTACTGCATCATGGCCTCCACCTGCGCCCCCATCCTCATCACTATGGGTGTACCCAAGATTTGCGCGCACTTCTTCGTGTTCTACTTCGGCATCGTCGCCGATATCACCCCGCCTGTCGCTCTGGCAGCCTACGCCGGCTCCGCGATAGCGAAGTCGAACCCGATGAAGACCGGCATCAACGCGACAAAGCTTGCCATCGGCGCATTCATCGTGCCGTACATCTTCTGCCTGAACCCGGCAATGCTGCTCATTGACGTTACGGCGTTCGGCATAATCCAGATCGTTATAACCTCTCTCGTCGGCATCTTCGGCGTCGCCGCAGCAATGAACGGCTTCCTGTTCAAGAAGCTCGAATGGCCGTTCAGAGTGCTTATATGCATCGGCGGTCTGCTGATGATGGACCCGACCGCGATCACCGACGTTATCGGCATCGTGCTCTTTGCGGCAGTTTTCGCGTGGCAGTACTTCGGCGCAAAGAAAGAGCGCGCCGCCGCCTGAGTTTTATAGACTAAGAGTAAAACCCGGAGTCCGGCATATTTGCCGGACTCCGATTTTTTAGCTTATCAAAGAACCTTTGGTTCTTTGACAAAAAAGTTTGCGAGGCTTTTGGGAATAGTCTGAGGCTCCGGTAATCAGCTTTGATTGCCGGAGCCTATTTTATTAAGCTTTATTACACAAGATACACCCTGTGGCAGCTGCCCGCGCCGAATACATTCTCCATCGCGGTCTTGTATTCCGCGAAGTGTTCATCCGGCATGAGCGCCTGCACGCAGCCTGCAAAGCCGCCGCCGTGGACGCGCCACGCGCCCTTGCCGTTCAGCAGCTTCTTTGAAAGCTCAAGTCCCTGCGCAAGCTTGGTATCTCCTGTGGCGCTGGTAATGATATTATTGAGCAGCTCCTCCGAGCTGCGGCCCGATTCGTTCATCAGGCGCATATACTCCGCGCCATCCCCCGCGACGAGCGCATCGCGCATCTTGGGGACGCGGTCATTCTCATCGAAGAAGTGCATCGCACGGCGCACCGGGCGATCCGAGGGATCCCAGCCCTTGCCGCGAAACTCCGCCGGGTCGACATCCGCAAGCACACCCTTGTCGAAAAGGTTCGCAATATATACCATGTCGCCCGGGATGCGGGCATATGAGGTGTCAAGCCCCGCATGGCTGCCGCCCGTGTCGGTCAGGCACAGCGTCAGCCCCATGGAGCTGAAATCAGCCTTTATCGGCGTCATCTCGCCGGTCTTGAAATCCACATACAGCGTATGTCCAAGAGCGCATACAAGCTGGCTCATGAGCCCACAGGGCTTGCCGAAATAGCGGTTCTCCGCCTCCTGCCCGGCTCTGGCAATAACAACAGGGTCGACCTTGCCGTCATTGAACAGCGCGCTGAAAGCGCTGCCTATCAGCACCGAGAACGCCGCGGATGAACTCAGCCCCGCGCCGATCGGCAGCGTGGATTTGACGACGGCGTTGAACCCGCCGACCTTCAGCCCCAGCTCTGCAAATGCGCTCATGACGCCCCTGACGAGCGCCTTGGGTGTGCCGAACTCGGTCGTCCTGACAAGCTGATGGTCGCAGCGGACGTCAAAGCTCTTGAAGCCCTCTGACTGCACATGTATCATTTTGCTGCCGTTCGTCTCACAGACGGCATGTAAACCAAGGTCGATCGCCGAGGCGAGCACCCGCCCGTTCTGGTGATCGGTATGATTGCCGGCAAGCTCAGTCCTGCCGGGGACAAAGAACTCTTTTTTCATATGTAAACACCCTCGGTTCCGCACATTTGCTCATTCTTTCCTGTATATCAGAATATACCAAATTTCACTTTAAGTCAATAAAAACCGCGTTATATCGCCCAAAGCAAGACAATTGTTTAACACTCTGCACAAATACCTTGCCTTATTTACGTGCAGAATATATAATAGGTTTTAAGAAAAATTTTACGACTTTTTTTCACCGTGGAGGTAAGATATGAAAAGCGCTAACGGCATCAATTTGACCATGCTCTGCGATTTCTATGAGCTGACTATGGGCAACGGCTACTTTGCCGACGGTATGCAGGACCGCATCTGCTATTTTGACATTTTCTACCGCGACGTCCCCGACAGCGGCGGCTACGCTGTCGCCGCGGGGCTGGAGCAGATCGTCGACTATGTTGAGAAGCTGCACTTCGATGAGGACGATATCGCCTACCTGCGCTCGCGCGGTATCTTCAGCGAGGGCTTCCTTGACTATCTGCGTGATTTCAAATTCACCGGCGATATCTGGGCGATCCCCGAGGGCACGCCCATCTTCCCGATGGAGCCTGTCATCACCGTCCGCGCCCCGGCTATTCAGGCACAGCTGCTGGAGACCTATCTGCTGCTTGAGTTCAACCACCAGAGCCTGATCGCTACGAAGGCAAGCCGCGTCTGCCGCGCAGCCCAAGGCCGCGCCGTGCTCGAGTTCGGCTCTCGCCGCGCACAGGGCATCGCGGGCGCCGTCACCGGCGCAAGGGCCGCGTTCATCGGCGGCTGTGCGGGCACCGCCTGCACCGTGTCCGATCAGGTCTACGGCGTCCCCGCCGCAGGCACGATGGCGCACTCGTGGGTGCAGATGTTCGACTCCGAGTATGACGCCTTTGTCAGCTACTGCAAGACCTATCCCAACAACGCCGTCCTGCTCGTGGACACCTTCAACACCCTCAAGTCCGGCATACCCAACGCCATCCGCGCGTTCAATGAGGTGCTCCGCCCCATGGGCATCACCAAGTGCGGCATCCGTCTGGACTCCGGAGACATGGCCTATCTCACTCAGCGCGCGCGCAAAATGCTCGATGACGCCGGCTGGCCCGGCTGCACCATCACCGTTTCGAACTCCCTTGACGAGCGGCTCATTACCGAGCTCATCCGTCAGGGCGCGAAGATCGACTCCTTCGGCGTCGGCGAGCGGCTCATCACCGCCAAGAGCTCCCCTGTATTCGGCGGGGTTTACAAGCTCTGCGCCGTCGAAAAACCGGACGGCGAGATCGTCCCGAAGATCAAGCTCAGTGAAAACGTCGGCAAGATCACGAACCCCGGCTTCAAAAAGGTGTACCGTTTCTTTGACCTGGATAGCGGCATGGCCGAGGCGGACTATATCTGCATGCACGACGAGGTCGTTGACGATTCCCAACCCCTTGAGATATGCGATCCGCACGACCGCTGGAAGAAAAAGACCATGCGCAACTTCCGCGCGGTGGAGCTTCAGGTACAGGTGTTCAAAAACGGTAAGCTTGTCTATGACCTGCCCGCCCTCGGCGATATCAAGAAGCGCTGCGCCGAGCAGATAGACACGCTCTGGCCCGAGGTCAAGCGCTTTGACTATCCGCACCAGTACTATGTCGATCTTTCGCCGAAGCTCATGGCTCTGAAGGACAATATGCTCCTTGAGCGCGGGCATGAGATAGTATAATTTCAGAACAAAGCTCAAGTGCAGCCATCCTTTCGGATGGCTGCACCAATTTTTACTCTGTTCTGTTTTTTACTCAGTCGCGGACGATGACGGAGATTCCGTTCGGGATGACCGTCAGGCTGTGCTTGCCCATATTATGCGCAAGCCCCAGCGCGGCTTCAAGCGACGGTGCGTAGGTCATCTTCATCTCCTCGATCATGCCCTTCATCTCCGGGCGGGAGACAAAGATGACCGGGTGGTGCATGAGTATGCGCGCAAGTATCTGGCTCTCCCACTGGTCGGGCACGGTCTTGTCCTGCGGTGTCGCCATGAACTCGTCATAGAGAGCCTCGGCACTTTCGCAGTTTTTCAGCGACTCATAGAAGCCCTCGCCGCCGTGGCCGTCAGCGCACTCGGCGCACATTATTATAACGCCGCCCTCATTGCAGGTGGCCTCTGCCGCCGTCATGCCCTTTACGCACTGGTAAAGGTTCTGATCCAGCGGTGCGCCGCCGTTCGAGGAAATGACTATGTCCGCCCACTT
>CAKTPC010000144.1 GCA_934590505.1 uncultured Oscillospiraceae bacterium | reverse complement strand
TGCCGGCTGACTTCACTCAGCCGGAGCCTGCAAACAATTTTGCGCATAAATCTTGACGGGACCTGATTCCCTCATCGGCGGCTAAATCTTTATGAAGGAGGGTATGCAAATGACAAATGAAGAACTGAACACCGCTCTATATAAGAAGGTGTTCGCAGAACAGGAGCAATACCGGGAGTGGCTGCTTTCCCAGCCGCCCGACGAAATCCTGAACCACTGCTACGAGTACACGGTGCGGGAGGACATTGTGCTGGCGCTGGAGGAATACGACCTATCCGATAAGCAGTGCAAGGCGCTCCTGAAATCGCCCAGTCCTCTTGCAGATGTGTTCAAGGACTTCGAAAAGCGGGAGACCGACCACATGGACAACATCCGGGACACCATCGAGTGCCGAGCCAATGCGGTCATCCGGGCCGATTTCCGGAGAGACCGGCGTGAAGCGAGGTGATGCCCTATGCGCTATATTGCCGCGGAGGATGTTGCCAAGGCCAAGGAAATGGACCTTTTGACTTACCTCCGCAATTATGAACCGCAAGAGCTCGTCCATGTATCCGGAAACACCTCCTAAGCTTGGTGAGAGATGCAGAACGAACAAGAGCATCTACTATACTCTGGATTTTCATGTGACGCCGCATCTTCTCAGGCACACCTATATCACGAATCTGATTCATGAAGGCGTCGATCCAAAGACTGTTCAGTATTTGGCTGGGCACGAGAACAGTAAGGTGACTATGGACATTTACGCCAAGGTGAAGTACAATAAGCCTTGGGAACTGGCACCGGTGATAAACCAAGCTTTCAGCACAAATAGTGAAAAAGAATCGGCTTAATTGATGGGTCAACTCATAGGGGAAACGGCAAGACAGAACGAAGAAACCCTTGAAAATACAGGGGAAAAGGCGAAAAACTGATTCAATACGGCCTCAAAGCCGCTCGTCGCGCTCCGCAGTTCAGCAAGCGCTGATCGACGTTTATTGCAAATTCAGTTCAAAAAAGACTGTCTCTCTCAGAGACAGTCTTTTTTATTAAACCAAAACTGTTGCGAAACGGCGGGAAATGGATTATACTGTTAATCTGTATTATAATGTGATAAACTCAGGAGAGCTCAAATGAAAGAAAAATTCCGCCGCTGTTGGGCGCTGGTGCTTGTTTTCATAATCGTCACGGGCGTGTGTTTCCTGTTTGCCGGGCGCAAATCCGGCATGTTCATTGATGAGATATATGCCTACGGCCTCTCGAACAGTCACTATGCCCCCTTCCTGTCGGACATAAAGGACAGGGAGATGGTCGGCAAGACCTTCACTCGGCAGGAGCTTTTCGACTATGTTGCCGTTACGGACGTGGAGCGTTTCGACGTCGGCTCTGTCTATTATAACCAGGTGCATGACGTTCACCCGCCGCTGCACTACTGGCTCCTGAACGCCGTCTGCTCACTGTTCCCGAACACATTCACCAAGTGGACGGGGCTTGCACTCAATTACGTGCTGTATATGCTCACGATGTTCGTGCTGTATAAGACCGTGCGGAAGCTCGGGTGGAGCGCCAATAACGGGACTGCCGCGGCTGTGCTCTATGGGCTGAGCGTGATAGGCATGTCGACCTTCGTGATGATCCGCATGTACATGCTCCTGACGCTCCTCACGGTCGTGCTGATGTATCTGATTGCCTGCCTGATGCGCGAGTTCAGGCCGAAGTACTGCGTCCTGACCGGCCTTACGCTGCTGGCAGGGCTTTTAACGCAGTATTATTTCGTATTCTACGCTTTCTTCCTCTGCGCAGCATATGTGATATACGCGCTTATAAAGAAAGAATATAAGGCGCTGGCGTGGTTTATTCCCTGCGCGCTCGTCGGTGCGCTGAGCCTGCTGCTCGTGTTCCCGGCCTGCCTCGACCATCTCTTTGCGGACCAGCTCGTCTCCGGCGGAAACGCCATGGAGAACCTGCGCAACTTTGCGCAGTACCCCGTCAGGCTCAGGACCTTTATAAGCTTTATAACGCACGGGCTCAAAGCGGCGATAGCTGCAGCGCTGCTGGCGGTTATCGCGCTCTGCGTATATTCCAAGAAGTTCAAGGCGGCGGCAAAAGCCAAAAGGCTCGACCTGCGCGCACTCGTGCTCATAGTCCCGGCGTTTATCGTGTTCGTGATCGTCGCGCTCATTTCCCCCGTGGACGAGCCGCGGTATATCTATAACCTTATCCCGGCCTTCGTGCTGGCTGTGAGCCTGCTGCTCTATCTGCTGGAAGAGAGCCTCGGCAGCTTTGAGCGTGAGACGCTTATCAAGACAGCGGTACTCCTCGGCATCATGGCGATGGCGCTCTGGCAGGCGCGCTGTGCCCCGCCGGATTACCTGTATCCGGAATATGCGGAGTATGACGCGATAGTCGCGGAACATTCGGATGATAAGTGCGTCTACTTCTCTGATAATAAGTTTGAGGCCATCACTCAGGATCTGTTTCAGCTCATGGCCTTTGACGATTTCTATGTGAGCGACGATACCGATCTCACCGGCGCGCTCGACTATGTCGGCGGCGCGGATGAGTTCGTCGCCTACGTGGACATAAGCGTGTTCTGGTCAAGCGGCTACGACCCCGATAAAATTGTCTCCGCGCTCGCAGACTCCTCCGATTATGACAAGGCGGAGCTGCTGTACCAGAACGGTCTGAGCGCAACATATCTGATTTCCAAGTGAGGTGCAACAAATGCTTTCCGTGATCCTGCCTTCCTATAATGAGGAAAAAATGATCGCCAAGGCGACGGAGCGCATGGCGGAAATTCTCCAGCCCGAGAAGATCGACTATGAGCTGCTGTTCATTGACGACGGTTCCCGCGACAATACATGGGCGCAGATAAATGAGGCCGCCGCGAAGGACAGTCATGTCGTCGGCGTACACTTCAGCCGCAACTTCGGCAAGGAGGCCGCGATGTTCGCGGGGCTCGAACAGGCGAAGGGCAACTGCTGCGTCGTCATCGACTGCGACCTTCAGCATCCGCCTGAGAAGATAGTCGAGATGTACCGGCTCTGGGAGCAGGGCTATGAGGTCGTTGAGGGCATCAAGGAGGACCGCGGTGAAGAGAGCGGGCTGCACAAATTCGCCGCCAACAGCTTCTATGGGCTTATCAGCAAGGCCACCGGGATGGATATGTCCTCCTCGTCGGACTTCAAGCTCCTTGACCGCAAGGTCGTCGACACGCTCAACAGCCTGCCCGAGCGCAACGTGTTCTTCCGCGCGCTCTCGTTCTGGGTCGGCTATAAGAAGACCAGCGTCAGCTACTGCGTGCAGGAGCGCACCGAGGGCGTGAGCAAGTGGTCGACAAAGTCGCTCATCAAGTACGCGCTGACGAACATCAGCTCGTTCTCATCCGCGCCGCTGCATATCGTGACGGTGCTCGGTTTCATCATGCTGGCAGTGGCGTTCGTGCTCGGCATCATCGCGCTGGTGCAGAAGATATCCGGCGTCGCCCTCGGCGGATTCACGACGGTCATACTTCTCTTGCTGTTCTCGGCGAGCGTAATTATGATAAGCCTCGGCATAATCGGCTACTATATCGCCCGCATCTATGACGAGATAAAGGGCAGGCCGAGATACATCATTTCCCGTATCTGCGGCAGAGAGGACAAATAAGGATGATAGAGAAGATAAAGGCGCTGTGCGTCAAGTACCGCGAGTTTCTGGTGTATTTCATCGTCGGCTGCCTCACGACGCTTGTCGCCGCCGCCGCGCGCTTCGGCTTCAACTTCCTGTTTTTCGGCGGGACGCTGCACCCGACCTTTGCGCAGAACACGGCCCTTGCAATAGTCGACTGGGTCGCGGGCGTCGCCTTTGCGTACCCCACGAACCGCAAATGGGTCTTCCAGAGCAAGAACCCCAACATCCTTGCCGAGGCGGGCGGCTTTGTCGCCTCGCGTCTCGCAACGCTTGGGATGGACTGGGCGGTCACGCAGCTGCTCGGCACGGTGCTGGGCATAAACGTATATGTGACGTGGTTCATAAAGTCCGTGCTCGTGTTCCTCGGCAACTATATCCTCAGCAAGCTCTTTGTTTTCAGAAAGAAAAAGGAAGAATGAAAAATCGACAGCCGCGCCTAAACGGGCGCGGCTGTTTTGGGATTATATGGCTTATCTCTGGACTCTGCCGGAGCCGTCTCCGGACATGAGCTTTTCGACCTCATCGACGGTGACGAGGTTGAAGTCCTGCTCGATGGAGTGCTTCAGGCAGGAGGCCGCTGCGGCGAACTCGACGGCGCGCTGCGTGTCAAAGCCATTGCACAGGCCGTAGATCAGCCCTGCGGTGAAGGAGTCGCCCCCACCGACGCGGTTTACGATATGTATACTGTACTCCTTGGAAAAGCAGCAGTCAGCGCCGTCATACAGCATCGCCGACCAGAGGTTGTCGGAAGCGCTGAGACTCTTGCGCAGCGTGATGCCGACCTTCTTCACACCGTATTTCTCACAGATGCGGCGGGCGACATCCTTGTAGCCCTCGCGGCTGAGCCGGCCGGCGGTGACGTCGGTATCTGCGGCACGGATGCCGAGGACTTTGTCGGCGTCCTCCTCGTTTGCGATGAGCACGTCCACATATGTGACGAGCTCATCCATGACAGCGTGTGCCTTTTCCTCGCTCCACAGGTTTTTCCGGTAGTTGAGGTCGCAGGAGACGGTGATCCCCTTGGCCTTTGCGGCCTTGCAGGCGGCAAGGCAGACCTGCGCGGTGCTGTCCGAGAGGGCGGCGGTGATGCCTGTGAAATGGAACCAGCCGACGTTTTCATCGAAGATGCTGTCCCAGTCATAATCCTCCGGGACAGAGGTCGCGATGGAGGTGTGCTTCCGGTCATACACGACCTTGGACGGACGCTGGGAAGCGCCGCGCTCGGTGTAGATGACGCCGATGCGCTCGCCGCCGTAGACGA
>CAKTPC010000143.1 GCA_934590505.1 uncultured Oscillospiraceae bacterium | reverse complement strand
ATCGGCGCGACCGAGGTGCAGCAGTATAACGGCCGCATCGTCTTTGACGGCATCATCGACTGCGCCAAGGCCTGCCTAGAAAACGGCATCCCCGTCGGTCTCGGCACCGACACCGGCTGCCCCTATATCACGCATTACGATATGTGGCGCGAGGTCTATTACTTCCATAAGTACTGCGGCGTGAGCAATGCCTTTGCCCTCCATACCGCGACCCTCGGCAATGCTGAGATCCTCGGCATGGAGGATGAGATCGGCTCCATCGCCCCCGGCAAGTGCGCTGACCTTATCGTCACCGCGGCCAATCCCCTTGACGACCTCAAGGCCCTGCGCAATGTCAGCATGGTCGTCGCCCGCGGCGAGATCGTTGATATTTCCGGCCTCAAGAAGTACCCCGCCGTCGAGCATGAGCTTGACAAGTTCCTCGACTGAGGACACTAAGAATCAAACACACCCCCTGCGGATCATTGCCGCAGGGGGTGTTGCTTATGTGGAGGCTGCTGCCGCAGCCTTGTTCTTCGGTATGGATATCGTGAGTATCAGCGAGTCCTCGGTCTCCTCGCGCTTCATCCCCGCGTCGATCCCGCCCTGCTTCATCAGGTCAAGGCTCTTCGAGAGACTGTTCAGGAATATGCGCACATCCTTGAGCACGAAGGTGCGCTTCGGCTCGGCAGCGTCCTGCTGCTCCTCGGCGGGTTCTGTGAGCAGCAGCTCTATGTACTCGTCCGTCGCCGCGACGGTCAGGCCGTTTTCAATGATGTACTGCAGCGCCGCCCGCTGTGCGTTCGCGTCGGGCAGACGCAGCAGCGCGCGCCCGTGGCGCTCTGTCAGGCCGTTTGCGCGCAGTGCGTCAAGCACGTCGCTCGGGAGCCTGAGCAGACGCAGCTTGTTTGCCACGGCTGACTGGGATTTTCCGAGCCGCCGAGCCGCCTCCTCCTGGCTCATACCGAACATGCGTATCAGCTGGCTTATCCCTGTGGCCTCCTCAATGAAGTCGAGGTCGCGCCGCTGCAAATTTTCAATGAGCGCGATAAGACTCGCGTCCTCCATGTTCACATCGAGCATTATGCACGGGACCTCGTCAAGCCCTGCAAGCTTTGCAGCGCGTAGTCTCCGCTCTCCCGCGACAAGCTCATAGCGTCCGCCGCGGCAGCGCACGGTCAGCGGGTTCAGAATACCGTAATTTTTTATGCTCAGGCTCAGCTCCTCCAGCGCGCCGCTGTCAAATTGCTTTCTGGGCTGGACCGGGTTCGGATAAATGTCGCCGGTGCGCAGATAGACTATTCCTCCTCTGCGCGTACCGGGGCGCGTCCTTAGTGCTTGCATCACAAAACCTCCTCATTTTGTGCTTTGTTACTTGCAAGCATACACTATATATAGCGAGAAATGACGCGAAATAGGTCCTACGGGATATTGCTTTTGCAATATCCCGTAGGACCTATTTGCTGCCTATTCCTTTCCGCGCGCGTTGAGCAGGACTATCGCTGAGAGTATCAGCACGATCCCAGCCGCAGCAGCAGGTGTGAGCGGTTCGCTGAAAACGACTATGCCGATCACTGTCGCCACAAGCGGCTCTATCGTCGCCATGATCGCGGCCTTGCTCGCGGGTGTGTTCTTCAGCCCAAGCGTGTACAGCAGATACGGAGCGACCGCCGTTACCACCGCTATGCCGAGCACGTCGAGCACAAAGCCGAGCGGCGGCAGCGAAGAGGCGATGGATAGCATTTCTGCTGGGCGGCATATCAGCCAAGATCCGGCCGCGGAGAACAGAAACGCGTATGTCGTGACTGTCAGCGGCTCATATTTACGCAGTGCGACGCTGCCGAGGATGCTGTACAGCCCGTAGCCTATGCCGGAGCACAGACCGATGAGCAGCCCCAGCGGGGTAAGACCGCCTCCGCCGAGCCCGGAGACCAGCACGCAGCCGCCGAAAGCCAGGATAAGCGCCGCGACGCGTCTGAGCGTGAGACGTTCCTTGAAAAACAGCACAGACATCAGCGTTACCCATATCGGCGAGGTGTACAGCAAAATTGCCGCAATTGACAGCGGCATCATCTCGATCGATTTGAAGTAGCATACCGTGAAGAACAGTACGCTCCCGAGCCCCAGCCCGAGAAACAGCGGGATATCCCGCGCGGCAATCTTAAAGCCTTTGCCGCCCCGCAGCGCCAGCACAATAATAAAAATAATTGCCCCTGCCGTAAGGCGCAGCGACGCGACCTGCATCGCATCAAAGCCGAAGGAATTGAACCTGCGCACGAATATGCCCATCGTGCCCCAGAGCGCACCGGCCAGCAGGATAAGCAGCGTCGAGCGCGCGGAATTGTTTTTCATGTTGAGCCCTCCGCGGGGGATTTCCCCAAAATCATTTGAGAGATATAATATAACACACGCGCCTTTTTGGCAAGCCGGATCGTTGAATTACAGTTTTGCAGCTTTTCTTTTTTACACGCGAACCTTTACGTTCAGCGTTAAGAACAGCCAAAACAGTGAAGGAAATTAAAAATAATAACTGTCGCCATAATAGTCGCCGTATTCACGATTTTGCCTGTCGACATCCGATTCATCATCTTCGTCATCTTCTTCAACGATGATATACTGCTTCTGCTTATTCTTATATTGCTCTTTCAGTTTTTTGTTATATTTGGCACGGGCTATATCGTAATCTATAACCATCTTGAAACACCAAATACTAAATGCGCCAAGTGCGCCACAGAATATAAGTAGAATTACAGTTTCCATAGTGCTTATAAACCTCCGCACTCTTGTTGGCCGATAATATTGTATCACATACCAGTTATAAAGAAAAGCGCCTGTTAATGGCGGGAACATCTCAAAATTGACACCGACGAGATTCGACCTGTACTGCGTGTGCGTCCGCAGATGCCATGCAAGCGAGCAACCGCCGTAGGCGGCTCTTAGCGAGTCGCAGCGCGGGCTGCCTCGGGTTCGAATCTCCGAAACGTCACATTATAAAAATAGAACCTCTACAGATGTAGAGGTTCTATTTTTATGGCGGAGATGGAGAGATTCGAACTCTCGAAGAGCTTTTGACCCTTACACGATTTCCAATCGTGCGCGCTCGACCAACTACGCGACATCTCCGTGTTTGCTCAAGAAAACAAAGTATTAACTTGTCAGCTTGCATATTATAATTCACATGTGCCGTAAAGTCAAGGAATATTTTTCAATTCTTCGGGAAAGATTATTTTGAGACAAAAAAGCGGAGGACAGCGCCGTGAAAATGACGAACGACGAGTATAAGGAATTTGCCGGGCAGCACGCGCCACGCTCAAGGGCGGGGCGAAACATGCTGCGAGCCTTTGTGAGCGGCGGAGCAATCTGCGCCGCCGGTCAGGCACTGACGGATCTGTACCTTTCTCTCGGCATGGAGATGGACAGTGCCTGCGCGGCCTGCTCCGTGACGCTGATCTTCATCGGCGCGCTGCTGACGGGGCTCGGCGTATATGACGATATGGCGCGCTTTTCCGGTGCGGGCACGCTCGTACCGATAACGGGCTTTGCAAACTCCGTCGTCGCCCCGGCGATAGAGTATAAGACCGAGGGCATGATCCTCGGCACCGCCGCCAAAATGTTCATCATCTCCGGCCCCGTCATCGTATACGGGATAAGCTCCGGTGTCATCTACGGCATATTGCTGTTGATATTCGGAGCGGTATAGGAAATATCAAAGGAGAGGCTCATGGGAAAACACGCCAAGAAGAAAACGAACCGTGCCGGTCAGGCGGAAGTCCTGACCGGGCACGATGAGAAAGCGGAAAGGGAAAGCCCGGATCGCCGCCTCTGGGAGCGCGAGTCCGACCGCCCCAACGGCACAAGCGGGAATTACAGCTGAAAAATAAGCGCACTGCAGCACATTATGCAGTGCGCTTATAATTTTTGATCGTCCAGTAGGGACACCACTTATTGAGCTCCACCGTATTTCTTCTCCGCAAGCTCCTTGCTGCATGAGACGAGGCGGCGGATGCTGCGGTCGTTCGCGCTGCGCTCGTTTATGAGTATGCCGAGCGAACGGTGGCAGCGCGGTTCGAGCGGCAGGGTCTTGATGTTGAACTGCATGTCCTTTGTCACGAGCCTTGACAGGACGCTCACGCCAAGCCCGTGCTCGACCATCGACGCAATGGACGCATCGTCAAGATTCGTGCGCAGGATGTTCGGCGCGACCTTCAGCCCGTTTGCCGTGAAGATCGGCAGTATATCCAGCTCGAAGCCGAGAGAGGGCATGAGAAAGTCTGTCCCCTCGAAAAGCTCGACCGGGTACGCGTCGCCGTCAAAATCACAGTCGGCGGGCAGGATGGCGACGAGCTCATCCTCCATCAGCGGTATCCACGTAAGTCCTTGGCACAGCTCCGGCTGATAGCTCACCATCGCGCAGTCAAGCTCCTCGTTCCTTACCGCCGTGGCCATCTCGTTCATGTCGTTGACCGTGAGCGAGACCTGCGTGTCCGGGCAGAGCAGCCTGAATGCAGAGAGAATATCCGGGATCCAGTGGCGCGCGATGCTCGAAAACGAACCGAGCCGCAGTGCCGAGCCGGTTTTGAGCCGCAGCTGATCCGCCTCGCGCTCGAGAGCAGCGGCGGCGTCGGCAAAGCCCTTGAGCTTCGGCAGCAGCTCCTGCCCGGTGGGGGAGAGCCGCACTCCGCCCTTGCTGCGTATCAGCAGCGATACGCCGAGCTCATCCTCAAGGGAGTTCATCATGTGCGTGAGCCCGGACTGGGTGTAGCCAAGCTCCGCGGCGGCGGCGGTGAGACTGCCGCGGTCTATCGCGGTCAGAAGCGCGCTTACTTTTTTGCTGTCCATTCTGCAAATCACTGTCCTTGTCAACTGATGGTAACTATGAGAAAAACTGATTACATATATAATAATATGGGATTTTACGAAATGCAAGTGAAATGTTA
>CAKTPC010000142.1 GCA_934590505.1 uncultured Oscillospiraceae bacterium | reverse complement strand
TGCTGCCGCCGTATTTCTCTATGCTTTCCGGGTCTGTGATAGTTTGAAATTTCGGCATATCCTTGTTGTCGTGCAGCATCGCATTAAAATCTTTTTTATCTTCGTTTGCCATTTTGCTCACCTCCGCCATAAGAGTAACCTATTTATAGCTCTTATGCAATGAGACTGTTTGAAAAAATAGAGTGATCCACAGCGTTCACCCGCCGCTAATTCATGTAGAAGTAAAAATCACATTTATCGCTGCCCCGGCCTATCGTGCCGTGCCGCTCAAAGGTGATGCCGCACATATTTCCGTAGACGCGGTCATCGCTCAGGCAGAAAGTGCTCGTCAGCTCTTTGCAGCCCAGCAACTCGCAATACTTCATATAGGGGCATTGCAGAACATCGACCCTGTAATGCCTGCTGTCGGCTTCAATTTCTTCAAATTTGAAACCCGCGTCTCCGTTGAACATAGTGCCGATCATCTTGTGGAAAACCTTAAAGAACAGCGGTCGGATAAGCGGGAGCTTCGTTGCAATATGCAGACGGTTCCTATCAGGCTCTACGCCTATTCTTACGGATTCTTCTATCAGGCCTATGGCCTCTTCGTGGGGGATGTATTTGATCATTTGCAGATAGATAGCCGCCCGCGGGAAGATCATCTGTTCGGTATGCAGCTTTTCTTTCTTGGGCAGACCTTTATATTTGTCACACAATTCGTTGCAGAGCTTCACCGCGTCGTTGGCCAGAGCATCGGTCCGCTCTTTGCCGAGCTTCTTTCTCAGCTCGCCCAAAAGAAATGAGAACCCACCGAGCTTTTCATAATATCTTTTATCGACCATATCTATGCCCCCTTGCAAATTTTGATTTGCCTTACTCATAGATCCGCTTGCCGAACTCGTATGCTTCCGTCAAATGGTTAGTTTTGTCGATCTGCGGTTTGCCGTTAGTATCTCCGCAGCCGCCAGCCAGAAGCATCCCCCGGTCATGGAAGCCGATATAATTCACAATGGCAAACTGATAGTAGGACACCGCCTGCTCAAAGGTCCAGAAGAAATTGTCCGCCGACGTCATCAGCAGCGCAGAGTCCTTGACCGGGTATTTCTCATACCTGCCCAGCGGCGGATTCGGGTCCTCTTCCGCAATGCAGTAGAACCGCTCCACAAACGCTTTCAGCTTGGACGAGATCGTCCAGAACAGCAGCGGCGAGGCAAAGACGACGCAGTCCGCCGCCTTGATTTTGGGCACAAGCTCGTTGAAGCCGTCCTTCTGAATGCAGGGTTTGCCGTATCGACAAGCGTTGCATCCAAGGCAGCCGTTCACCTGAACTTCATTCAGGGAAACGATTTCCACCTCATGCCCGGCATCTGTGGCTCCGCGCGCGAAAGCGTCTACCAGCTGCCGTGTATTTCCCCTCGGGCGTCCGCCGCCCAATATCACCAGTATCTTTCTCATGGGCTCCTCCGAGTTTTGAATGTAGCTGTTTGCGAATAGATGCTTTCCCGCATTCTGATTCGCTTTCCCTTAAATATAGGCGCAAATTAAGGGAAAGCGCGTGCTGTTAAGGGAATCCGATTTGAAGTTGCAGGTATTTGAAGCATATTGATTCGTAAAGTGGCCATGCGGTCATGCGGTCACTACTTTCTTGCTAATATCATATCTAATATTAGCAAGAAAGTAAACAGCGGGTTTAGAAAAGCAAGCCGAGGCATCGCCCCGGCTTGCTTTTTGACTTTAGATAATGCTCTACCCGTAGGCGTTATAGCGCAAGAAGAGAGTTTTTACGCTCTCTTTGAGTAAAATTGGAAACGCAAAATTTCCTGAGGTATAGGCATCGTTATTGCTACTTTATTTATATTTATCTACGTCTTCCTTATGATTGCGTTCGCTCTGACTATCTTTTGCTTTTTCTAAGCATTCTGCAAGATGTTTCCTTCTTGCCGTCATTCGAGCAGATGCTTGGTGTGAATTCTCTTCCAGCTTTTTTGTGTAGTAAGATTTAATCATTTCAGCATTTTTTATGCCCTGTTGTTGTATAGCTTTCGATTTATCTGCATACGCTATTGCTTCCATTATTTCAATTTCAGTGAAGTTACATGTAAACATGTCCCAGATGTCATCATCTAAAGAGTCACAATTGATGATTTCATCATTAAGTATATTGGTTAAGGCAATACTTTTGTGTGTTGCGGTTTCAAAATACCGTTTAAGCGCGGCCTTGGCCTTCGCCAAATTTCCCATAGCATAGTATACTCTAAATAAAAGTTCTTGTTTGCTCTCTGGACTAACTTGATTGGCTTTGTTGAGTTGATGAACACAACCAGTAAAGTCACCATTTATATAGCACTTGCGTGCCTTGTTAAATCTAAAATCTCCTACCACATATTTGTTGATTGATTTATCGATTTTTTTGTACGACCAAACGATTTTTTGTAGTGCTAAGTATAGCTTTGATAATTCATAGAAATTTTCAGCCATATAGGAAAGGTTGTAAACCACCGGACGTAATATGCTGTTTCCCTCTTTACTAGCTGCTGGTTCATCATATGTACCCACAAAAAGTTTAGCGCTAATTTTTCTCAATATGAGAATTTCGTCCGCTGTCATAAATGCATAATATGTCGCGCTTCGTTCTATTTTTTCGCGAAGATTATTTGCCTCTTTCGCAAGCGACTGACCAACAGAAAGAAGATATGGTGCCATTTCATCAAATTTATAACTATCATTCAAACATTTGTTTTGCAACCATAGATCAAAGTCTTGCTGAGTGACTTGCCCGGATTCTACACGACTCATTGGAAATGACCAACCATACTCGTTTATTTCGAGGGCAATACGGATATAACCACCGAGCCCAAAGAAAATTTCATAAATATCGAATTCAACTTTGGGACGAACTTTGTTGTACCGACGCTTATCAGGAATATAATTAAATATAATCCAAAAAACAACAGATGCGATTAGCGAAGTTACTACGGCAGTTAATACTTCTTTCATTCTTATAAAACCTCACGTTTTAAGATTAATCTTCAAGTAGTGATTTCATTGATATTATACCATGAATTACAGATGAAAAACAGCAAATGTATATACAGTACCGGTAGGCAACCTGAGTTTCACGGAACTATACTCGAGTCTTGAAAAAGCACACCTACCTGCTGGCCAAGCATAAGGTCAAGCTGCTGTACGTGCGAGGGCAAATAACCATTACACGCTCCAGCTTTTAGTATTCTCTAAATAAGCAAAAAATAGAGTGTCCATTATAGGATACTCAGATCCTATAAGGACACTCTACATGGTCCGAGTGGAGGGGCTCGAACCCCCGACCTGATGGTCCCAAACCACCCGCGCTACCAACTGCGCTACACCCGGCTATGAAGTTGAAGTTTTCTGCGACTGTGGTCAGTCATGTGGTCAATGCTGATTTTCCGCCTGTTTTAACCGGCTGCTCAAATCCCGCAAGTGCAGGTACTGCAAGGCTTTCCGGCGTTTCGGCCTGTCCCGCCTCGGATACAGGCACGGCACTCCCAAACCACCCGCGCTACCAACTGCGCTACACCCGGTTATGCTGCGCTTAAGCATCGGCTAAGGTATTATACAACATCTTCCGCCTTCGCGCAAGACCAAAAACAGCAGAGAGGCCATTGTCTCTCTGCTGTTTCAGCATAAATATTACGTTATTGTCTCTTACGCCTGCTCGGCGGTGTTCTTTCTGACGACACTGCGGATGACAAACAGCGTGCCGATGGTCATTGCAATGCCGATCGCAAGGCAGATCACCGCGTTGCGGATAAAGCCCGCGAGGATGAAGTTCACAAAGCAGATCGCCGCGACGGTCAGCGCGTAGGGCAGCTGAGTGCTGACATGCTCGATGTGGTTGCAGTTTGCACCGGCAGAGGCCATGATGGTCGTGTCGGAGATGGGGGAGCAGTGGTCGCCGCAGACAGCGCCGGCAAGGCACGCGGAGATACCGATCATAAGCAGGTCGGGATTCTCAGCAAAGACGGGGAGCACGATGGGGATCAGTATGCCGAAAGTGCCCCAGCTGGTGCCGGTGGCGAAAGCCAGACCGACCGCAACGATGAAGATGATCGCCGGGAGCATGGAGAACAGGCCGTCAGCCGCGCCCTGGACAAGACCCGCAACGTAATCGGCAGCGCCGAGGAGACCGGTCATGTTCTTGAGGGTGAGTGCGAAAGTGAGGATGAGCAGTGCGGGGACCATTGCGACAAAGCCCTTGGTGATGCAGGCGGTAGCGTCCTTGAAAGTGATAACGCGGCGCAGAAGCAGGTACACGAAGGTGATGATCAGCGCAATGATGCAGCCCCAGGGAAGGCCAACAGAGGCGTCGGTATCGGCAAAGGAATCAACGAGGCTTGCGCCGTCCCAGAAGCCGCCGACATACATCATGCCGATGATGCAGAATATTATAAGTACGATAACGGGAATGAGCATATCCCAGATGCAGGCGTTCTCAACGTTGTTTTCTTCATCGTTGCCGACGGAGCCAAGTTCGCCCTGAAGTGCCTTCATCTCGGCCTTGGCCATGGGGCCGTAATCAAAGCCCATAACGGTGATCGCAACGACGAATACGATGGTCAGCAGGGAATAGAAATTGTAGGGGATGGCCTGAACGAAAAGCTGGATGCCGGAGATGCCGGTGTCAAGATCCTGCGCGGTCGCGGAAACGGCAGCTGCCCAGGAGGACACGGGCGCGATCATGCATATAGGCGCGGCAGTCGCGTCAATAATATATGCGAGCTTTGCGCGGGAGATATTGTGGCTGTCGGTAACGGGACGCATGACGGAGCCGACGGTCAGGCAGTTGAAATAGTCGTCAACAAAAATGAGCACACCGAGGATAAAGGTGGCGATTATCGCGCCGACGCGGCTGTGAACATGCTTTGCAGCCCAGCGGCCAAACGCGGCGGAGCCGCCGGCGGCGTTGATGAGTGCGACCATGATGCCC
>CAKTPC010000141.1 GCA_934590505.1 uncultured Oscillospiraceae bacterium | reverse complement strand
TTTTCATAAGAGACGGACATCTTCTTCGACATATCGAGGAAGATAACGTCCTTGCCGGAATCGAGCAGGGAATTGAAGAAGTCGCAGTATATATACTCGTTTATCATCGAGGTCTTGAGCAGATCCCCGTTATTGCGCATGCCCTTATATACTGCGTCGCGTGATTCCTCGCGGCAGTCGTCCTCATACAGCTTGTCGCCGATGGTGTAGCTGTAGCTGACAAAGGGGATGCTGTGCGCGTCCAGATAGTCCCTCGTGAGATCAGAGGTGGAAGATGTGGCGATGATATAGTCTGACATAATACCAATCCTTTCCAGTCTGTGTGTTTGAAAGTTTGCTTTGAAGAAATACTTCAAAAATTAGTATAAAAAATTTTGCGCCGGTTGTCAATTCAAATATTTTTGAACCGGCCTCAAATCTGCGTCCGATATTGACTTGAGTACATGAAGCTGATATAATTTACCGCACACAGCAAGGTTTTTGACGGTTTTGGCACAGGGCGTACCTGTGCTGTTTTTGTATTGCAATACGATTTCGCGGAGGGTTGGCGTATGGCGGACAGGCTTGGAGAATTGAAAACGGTGCATGTGAGCGCGTCTGCGGACTATGACGTCGTCATCGGCGCGGGGCTGCTTGGTAAGCTCGATGAGCTCGTCCGTCCGTTCTGCGCGGGGAAAAAGGTCGTGCTCGTCTCGGACGATGAGGTCTTTCCGCGCTGCGGTTCAGCCGCTGCCGCCGCGTTTGAGCGGGCGGGAGCCGAGGTGTTCACCTTCGTGTTCAAAAGCGGCGAGGCGTCAAAGTCCTTCGCAACTTATGAGGAGCTTACGGAGTTTATCTGCCGCTGCCGCTTGAGCCGCAGCGATATCGCCGCCGCGCTCGGCGGCGGGGTCACGGGCGACCTGACGGGCTTTGCCGCGGCCACCTATCGGCGCGGCATTGATTATATCCAGCTGCCGACGACGCTGCTCGCGGCGGTGGATTCCTCCGTCGGCGGCAAGACGGCGATAAACCTGCGCGCGGGAAAGAATCAGCTTGGCTGCTTCCATCAGCCCGCCGCGGTGATCTGCGATACGGATACATTTTCCACACTGCCCGAGCGTGAGGTACGCAGCGGGAGCGCGGAGATTATCAAATATGGCGTGATAGGGGACGAGGGCTTCTTCGAGTCGCTCGGCAAAGAGCCGATATCTGCGCGCTATGAGGCGGTCGTGGAGCGCTGCGTATCGATGAAGCGAGACTTCGTTGCGCGCGATGAGTTTGACCGCGGGGACAGGCGATACCTGAACTTCGGGCACACCATCGGCCACGCAGCGGAGCGGTGCAGCGGGTACACGCTGCCGCACGGCTACGCCGTCGCGATGGGCATGGCCGCGATAAGCCGCGCCGCGGAAAGCTTCGGCATAAGCGAAAAGGGCACGGCAGAGCGGATAGAGAAGATGCTCAGGCGCTACGGCCTGCCGACGGGAATAGATTTCGCGCGGGACGATATGTTAGACGCGATGTTATCGGACAAAAAGTCCGACGGGAGCGGCGTCGCGCTGATAGTCCCGGAGCGGATAGGCTGCTGCCGGATAGAGAACGCCGTGGCCGCCGAGCTTTGCGAATGGCTGAAGGCGGGCGGAATAAAATGACAAGGATCGTCGAACCCGGTGCGCACCGGGGAGAAGTCCGAGCGCCCGCGTCAAAGTCCCAAGCGCACAGATATCTTATATGTGCTGCGCTGACGGAGCACCCGGTGCGGGTGGAGAACGTCGGCGAGGCGCAGGATATACGCGCGACACGGGAGTGCTTGAGAGTATTGCTCAATACAGATGGCGGCACATGCCGCCTTGACTGCGGCGAGAGCGGTACGACGCTGCGCTTTCTGCTGCCGCTGGCGGGGGCGCTCGGCGCTGACGCGGAGTTTATACTGCGCGGGCGTTTGCCGGAGAGGCCTATTGAACCGCTCGCGCATGAGCTGTGTGCGCACGGGATGAGCATCGAGCGGCAGGGAAACCTACTGCGCTGCACCGGGAAACTGCGTCCGGGAGTTTTCACGCTGCCGGGAGACGTGTCGTCCCAGTTCATATCGGGGCTGCTGATGGCACTGCCGATGCTCCCGGGAGACAGCACACTGAATATAACGGGACAGCTCCAGTCCGCATCTTATGCCGCCATGACGCTTGAGGCGCTTCGGCTCAGCGGGATAAGCGTGACAGAGACTGCCGGCGGCTATTATATCCCCGGCGGGCAGAGCTACGCCGCACCGGAGATAATGACCGTGGAGGGCGACTGGTCGAACGCTGCGCCGTTTTTGTGCATGGGTGCGCTGTCCCGCGGCGGCATCGCTGTGACAGGGCTGAACCAAGAATCTGGCCAAGGAGACAGAGCTGTAGTACAGATACTGCGGAAACTTGGCGCGAATGTCGAGGTACACGATGACCGCGTGAGCGTCCGCCGCGGGGTACTGCGCGGAATGACGATAGATGCGGCGATGATCCCTGACATTATCCCTGTGCTAGCGGCGCTTGCCGCTGTGGCAGACGGGGAGACGGAAATCATAAACGCCGGGCGGCTGAGACTGAAGGAGTCCGACAGACTCGGCGGCACGGCGCGGATGCTCCACGCACTCGGCGCGGACGCGCGCATTGACGGGGACAGCCTCATTCTCCGAGGCAGACCGGAGCTTGCGGGCGGCACGGCGGAGACGGAATCCGACCACCGCATGGCGATGGCGGCAGCTGTTGCGGCCTGCGCGTGCCGCGGGGTGGTCACGGTCAGCGATCCCGACTGCGTCCGCAAATCTTATCCAAGCTTCTGGGACGATCTTTCCTCATTGGAGGCAGATACATGAACGGCTTTTACGGTGAATGCCTGCGCCTTGAAATATTCGGCCAGTCGCACGCGGAGTCCATCGGCATGACGCTTGAGGGTGTACCCGCCGGGGCGCGCATGGATCTTGATGCGCTCCTGCGCTTCATGCAGCGCCGCGCGCCGGGGAGGAGCGAATACGCCACGGCGCGCCGTGAGGCGGACGTACCGGAGTTCACTTCCGGGCTGTGTGACGGCGTGACGGACGGGACGCCTATCACGGCGGTCATACGCAACACTGACGTGCGCCCGCACGATTATGATGCGCTGCGCACTGTGCCGCGCCCGGGACACGCGGATTATTCGGCGTGGCTCAGGTACGGCAGTATACCCACGGGCGGCGGGGAGTTCTCCGGGCGCATGACGGCACCGCTGTGCATTGCGGGCGGGATATGCCTGCAGCTGCTTGAAGCTGAGGGCGTGAGAATCCATGCGCGCATTGCCGAGATAGGCGGGGCACGCGATGAGGACGCGATGCTCGATAAGATCATACAGGCCAAGGCGGAGGGAGACTCCGTCGGCGGCGTGATCGAGTGCACAGCGGAGGGAGTCCCGGCAGGGCTCGGCGGTGCGCTGTTCGGCGGCATGGAGAGCAGGATATCCGCCGCAGTATTCGGTATCCCGGCGGTAAAGGGAATAGAATTCGGCGCAGGCTTTGCCGCGACGCACCTGCGCGGCAGCGAGAATAACGATGAGTTCTGCATCAATGACGGCAGGATAGAGACGCGCGGCAACAACTGCGGCGGCATCCTCGGCGGTATTACGGACGGCATGCCGCTCGTGTTCCGCGCGGCGGTGAAGCCTACGCCCTCGATAGCAAAGCCGCAGCGGAGCGTCGACTTGAGTACACTTGAGGAGACGACGATAGAGATACACGGACGGCACGATGCGTGCATAGTGCCGCGCGCCGTGCCGTGCGTGGAGGCCGCGGCGGCGATAGCGATATACGATGCGTGGCTTGCACGCAGAGGAGAGACGGAACGGACATGAAGCTTGAAGAATACAGAGAGAAAATAGACACGGTCGATGAAAAGCTCGTTGCGCTCTTTGCCGAGCGGATGGAGCTCTCGCATGCTATTGCGGAATATAAGAAAGAAAACGGCCTGCCGGTGCTCGATGCTTCGCGTGAGAAAGAGAAGCTGGACAGAGTCGCGGAGCAGTTGCCCGAGGAGCTGCGGGAGTATACGCGCAGGCTTTATACGATGCTCTTCGAGCTGAGCCGGGATTACCAGCGGGAGCTTATCGGAAAGGAGCGCGGCTGATGCTCAGATGCGGACTGCTTGGGGAGAAGCTGGGGCACAGCTATTCCCCGGAAATACACAAAATGCTCGCCGGGTATGAATACCGGCTCTATGAGCGCCGCGCGGAGGAGCTTGAGGGCTTCATAAAAGACGGCGAGTGGGACGGGCTGAACGTGACGATGCCGTATAAAAAGGCCGTGATCCCGTTCTGCGATGAGCTGGGCGAGCGGGCGCGGCTCTCGGGCAGCGTGAACACGCTTGTACGCCGCGCGGACGGCAGCATCTACGGCGACAACACGGACATGTTCGGCTTTGAGAGCCTGCTGCATGTGAACGGGATAGACCCCGCCGGGACGAAGGCGCTCGTGCTCGGCAGCGGTGGAGCCTGCGCCTCAGTGCGCGCCGTGCTCAAAAGCCTCGGCGCGCAGACCGTAGTCATAAGCCGCCGCGGGGAGGACAATTACAATAACCTTGAGCGCCACCGCGACGCGGGGCTTATCGTGAACACCACGCCGCTGGGCATGTACCCGAATAACGGCGCGCAGGCGGTCGACCTGACGGCATACCCGGACTGCCGCGCGGTGCTGGACATCGTATATAACCCGGCGCGCACGGCGCTGCTGCTTCAAGCGGAGGAGCTCGGAATAAAGCATGCGGGCGGGCTGCATATGCTCGTTGCGCAGGCGAAGAGGAGCAGTGAGCTGTTCACCGGCACGCGCATTGACGATGCCGAGATAGACCGCGTCGAGCGGGCGCTTATGCACCGGATGATGAACATCGTGCTTGTCGGCATGCCCGGATGCGGCAAGACGACCGTCGCGGAGATGATCGGCAGAATGACAGGCCGCCCCGTGCAGGATGTGGACACGATGATCGTGCAGCGCGCGGGGATAACGATACCGGAGATATTCGCC
>CAKTPC010000140.1 GCA_934590505.1 uncultured Oscillospiraceae bacterium | reverse complement strand
GAGCCGTCCTTTTCGTTGAGATAGTCAATCATATTCCGGACGCGCACTTGATTATGCCCCGCGAAACGTATATAATACGGGCAGTAACATTGAAAAGGAGCCATATTATGGACATTAAAGAAATACTGGAAAAATGCGACCATACCCTCCTGCGCGTCGACTGCACGAGCGAGGAGATCAAAAAGCTCTGCGACCAGGCGATAAAGTATAACTGCGCGAGTGTGTGCATCCCGCCCTGCCATGTTGCGGGCGCGAAGCGCTACGTTGGCGATAAGCTGAAGATATGCACGGTCATCGGCTTCCCGAACGGCTATATGACTACCGCCGTCAAGGCCTTCGAGGCTGCCGACGCAATAAAGAACGGCGCGGACGAGATAGACATGGTCATAAACCTCTCTATGGTCAAGGACGGCTGCTGGGTCGACGTGGCAAACGACATACGCGCCGTGCGCGAGGCGACGCGCGGTAAGATCCTCAAGGTCATAATCGAGTGCTGCCTGCTGACGGACGAGGAGAAGATACACATGTGTCGCATAGTTACCGACTGCGGCGCGGACTTCATCAAGACCTCCACCGGCTTTTCCAAGGGCGGCGCGACGCGCGAGGACGTGAAGCTCATGCGCGAGAACTGCCCGGCTTCCGTCAAGGTCAAGGCAGCCGGCGGCATCTCCTCCCTCAAGGATGCGGAGGACTTCATCGAGCTCGGCGCGGAGCGCCTCGGAACGAGCCGCATAGTAAAGCTTGCGATGGAGCTCGAGAACGAGGCTGGTGCGCCAAACGAGAACTACTGAGATAACATTTTCCTGATACGGCTGCACAGCCAGAGTCCGGGCACGGACAGCAGCAGCCACAGCAGCGCAAAGCGCGGGCATATCTGGCCGAGGAGGTTCAGCCCCTCGGCGGAGTAATCCCACACGTTCCAGCCGAGACGCAGGTTCACAAGGCAGCCGGTATAGAACTCCGCCGTGCATATCGCGGCGGAGCTCAGCACGCACTTTTTCATAAGGCACAGCGGCAGATCGGAAATCAGGTACATCATGAGAAAGCACAGCCCGCCGCAGAGCACCATGCTCCAATGCGTCCAGCCGCGCCAGAGTATCTCTATAAGGCCGTAGAGCAGCCCGCCCGCGGCATAAATAAGCACGTATTGCACGGTATCTCCTCACTTTCCGCTTATAGTTTCTCCGGATTATCCGGATTTAATATTGTCCCGATGGAGTTTTTATGAACAACACAGAATCGATCGCACTGATAAACAAATACCGCGGACAGATAATGGGCTTCTCCGCACTCTGGGTCATCGTTTACCATACGTGGTACCGCCTGGCCGTGCCGGAGACCTCACCAAAGCTTCTGTATTACATAGAGCTTGCGATCTCAAAGATGGGCTATTTCGGCGTGGATATATTTTTCCTGCTTTCCGGTATCGGACTGAGCTATGCAATAGTCAGGCACGGTACAAAGCAGTACCTGCTGCGCAGGTTCAGGCGCCTTGCCTACCCCGTGCTGATAGCTGCGGCAATTCAGGCGATCATGGACGGCTGGAGCTTTCCGCATTATCTGCTCGCTGTGTCCGGCGTAGGATTCTTTATCAAGTATAGACCCCTGCATATATTCTTCCTGTGGTTTATTTCGGCGATTACCGCTACATATTTGCTTTTTCCGATATACTGGCGCTTCTTCTCCCGCAGCCGCAGCAAGCCGCGCTTTACGGCGCTGTTCATCGTGGTATGGTACCTGTGCTCAATACCGATGCTCAAGGTTTTCAGGCCTGTCGTTTTCATGGCCATAACCCGGGTGCCGACCTTCGTGCTGGGGGTTCTTCTTGGCTGGCAGCAGCAGAACGGGGGACTAAAGCTGAGCCGCCGGACATTCAACACCGTTGCGCTGCTTTCAGCCGCGGTGGGTATACCGCTCGGCTGGCTGGCTGCGATCCACAACATAAGCTTCTTCAGGTTCCTGCCGAACGGCTTTATTCCGGGGATCCTTGTCGCTTTCGGTCTCACGACGCTTCTCGCGGAGCTGTTCGGCCTGCTTGACCGGGCAGGCAGGGCGACGCGTGCCATCAACAAATTTTTCGGCTTTTACGGGAAGATGAGTCTTGACCTATACTGCACGCATGAATATATCGCTCCGATCCTGGTGCAAGCGCTGTGGAATGCCGGTATCGTCGGCCTCGCGGTGAACCTTATCGAGATCGCGGTATTCACACTTGCTGGCTGGCTGCTTCATATTATTGCAGACAGAGCCACACGCCTGACGGACCGGCTGATCTCATCTGCAAAAACTGCCCGGCAGCTTTAAAAAAGCCTTGACATTACGGGCAAAAGCTGTTATATTATCTAAGCTAAAACAAAGTAGGTGCGGTGTCCGCCGTCCTCACCCGGCAGCAAAAGGCTTGCCGAGGTCAATAAAAGCACGGCTCTATGGAGCCCCAGATGTGTTTTTACGCGCGGATGCCGATGCTCCGCGCTTTTTATTTTTTCCGGAGGTGTTAACAATCGCAAACGCTGCTCATCAGATTAACGAAGAGATACTTGACAAGGAAGTGCGCCTGATAGGTGCTCAGGGCGAACAGCTCGGTATCATGTCCGCAGAGGAAGCTCTGAAGGTAGCCGCCGAGCATGACCTCGATCTGGTCAAGATCGCTCCGGGCTCCAATCCCCCCGTCTGCAAAGTGATGGACTACGGCAAATTCCGCTTCGAGCAGACCAAGAAGGAGAAGGAAGCCAAGAAGAACCAGCGCGTTATCGAGGTCAAGGAGATACGCATGTCCCCCGGCATCGACACGAACGACTTCAACACCAAGCTGAAAAACGGCCAGAAGTTCCTTAACGAAGGCAACCGTCTCAAGGTCTCCGTGCGCTTCAGAGGCAGAGAGATGGCGCACACCGAGATCGGCGAGACGCTGCTGAAGGACTTCGCGGCTAAGTGCGCGGAGATAGCAAACCTTGACAAGACGCCCAAGCTTGAGGGCAGGAGCATGTCTATGTTCCTCTCGCCGAAGCCGCAGACCCCGCCGAAAAAGCCGGCAAAGCCCAAGCAGCCCAAGGAAGAGACCGCCGATGCTCCCGCAGCGGAGGAATAATTCATCAGTATACAGAGGGAAGCTCCCTGTATTTTAACCCAGTCACGGAAGGAGAAAATATCATGCCAAAACTTAAGACCCATAGCGGTGCAAAGAAGAGATTCAATCTCACCAAGAGCGGCAAGGTCAAGCGCGCTCATGCATTCAAGAGCCATATCCTCACCAAGAAGGACACCAAGCGCTGCCGTCGTCTGCGTTCCGAGGCTTATGCCGACGCAACCAACGAAGCAACCATCAAGAAAATGATCCCTTACAAATAAGGGCAGACGCTATATAGGAGGATAATCAAATGGCAAGAGTTAAAGGCGCAATGATGACCCGCAAGCACAGAAGTAAGATTCTTGGTCTTGCTAAGGGTTACTGGGGCAACAAGTCCCGTCACTATAAGATGGCAAACGAGCAGCTGATGAAGTCCGGCCGCTATGCTTACGTTGGCCGTAAGCAGAAGAAGAGAGACTTCCGCAAGCTGTGGATTACCCGTATCAGCGCAGGCTGCAAGATGAACGGCATGAACTACTCCACCTTCATGCACGGCTTGAAGCTCGCCGGTATCGATATGAACCGCAAGATGCTCTCCGAGACCGCTATCCACGATCCCGCCGCTTTCACCGCTCTCTGCGACCTCGCAAAGAACGCAAAGTAATTGAGCGAGACGACATATGTTAAACACCCACGAACAGCTGTTCGTGGGTGTTTAACATATTAAAGCAAATATTCAGCGCAGCCCCTTGAAGAAATTGCGAAGAAGCGCCGCGCTCTCGTCTCCGAGGACGCCGGCGTAGACCTTCGGGTGGTGCCCGTAGTTTTCAAAGAACAGGTCAATGACGCTGCCGCAGGAGCCTGTGACGGCGTCGCGCGCGCCGAATACAAGGCAGGGGATGCGGGAGTTTATTATCGCGCCGGTACACATCGGGCAAGGCTCGAGCGTCACATACATCGTGCAGCCCTCGAGCCGCCAGCTGCCGAGCGCAGCCCCGGCCTCGCGGATGGCCTCGACCTCGGCATGGGCGGCCGCATCGCAGAGCTCCTCGCGGCGGTTGCGCCCGCGGCCTATGACACGGCCTTCGGCGTCGGCGATCACGCAGCCGACAGGAACCTCGCCATGCTCCGCCGCCTCGCGCGCAAGATCAAGGGCGAGGGACATGTATTCTTCATTCGTCATGGCGAAGCCTCCGGAATAAAAACGGCGCACCGCACAGCGGTGCGCCTTTCGTTATGTTGCAGCGTTCCCGTTCCCTTGTAACTCGATTTGAAGCCCAACGAAGTGGGTTCAAATCGAAAAGGAAGAATAATATCGCCGGTCGATGCCGTGCCGCCTGCGGCGCGGCATGACCTTGCGGTGTTATTCTGACGCTCAGACGAGGGCGGCGGTTATAATGCTCATCAGGTAGACCTCTTCGGCGTTGCAGCCGCGGCTGAGGTCGTTGATAGGAGCGTTCAGACCCTGGAGAATCGGGCCGTAGGCCGCGAAGCCGCCGAGCCGCTGAGCGATCTTATAGCCGATGTTGCCGGACTGAATCTCCGGGAAGATAAAGGTGTTGGCATAGCCTGCGACCTTGCTGCCGGGGAACTTGAGCTGGCCGACCGTGGGAGAGACAGCGGCGTCAAACTGCATCTCGCCGTCGACCGCAAGCTCGGGAGCCTTTTCCTTGACTATCGCAGTGGCGTTGCGGACGAGGTCGACGGATGCGCCCTTGCCGGAGCCCTTGGTGGAGTAGGACAGCATGGCGACCTTCGGGTCCATGCCGAAAACCTTCGCGGTCTTTGCAGTCTCGATGGCGACCTCGGCGAGCTGATCGGCAGCGGAGAGAACGACATTGCCCTCCTTGTCGAGTCTGTCCTCATAGGAGATGTTTATTGCGCAGTCACCCATGCAGAGCATCTCATCGCCGCGGGTCAGAATGAAGCAGGAGCTGACGAGGTTTGCGCCCTTCTTGGTCTTGACGAGCTGGAGCGCGGGACGGACGGTGTCAGCGGT
>CAKTPC010000139.1 GCA_934590505.1 uncultured Oscillospiraceae bacterium | reverse complement strand
TTATACGCCATCGCGCCGAAGAGCGCGGGGACGACGTTTTCAAACGCGGGCTGGAGCGCCGGGCTCTGGAGCACCGGCTGCAGCGGCACGAGCAGCAGCACGCCGAGCGCGAGCACGACTATCGTCACGAGCGAGGAAGTCGCGATCGATAGCGTTGAGATGATCTCATTCTCGGGTGTGCCGGTCTTTGCGCCGACGATATCGCGCGCGTTGACGGCGCAGGGTATCTTCATATTTATGAGGTTGCCGGTAATGAACGCGAGGTAGCCGCCGCCCGCGCCGAGCATCGGCGTGTAGACGAGAAACTCCACAATGCTGCTCACCGTCCATACAAGGCCGACGGAGATAAAGGCCTTGGCCGCCGCGCCGAGGTCGGGCATCGCGCCGAGGTACGCGCCGATGAGAAACGGAGCGCCGACGAGCATTATGAGAACGATAACGGAGCTTACGCGTCCTATGGTATGAGTGCGTGAATTGTAGCGCTCAAAGTAATTTTTATCCATATCCGCACCTCCTTAAAGCTTTATGAGCACGGCAGTCGCCATGCCTATGAGCATGCTGCCGGCAACGGAGAAGCTGTCGACCCAGCCCTGCTTTTTCTTTTCCGCAAGGTAGACGAAAAGCGCCATCGCAGCTCCCGAGACAATGGCCACGATAAGCGGCATAACGCTGCCTGTAAAGGTAAACAGGCCGTTGCCCGAGACTATGGTGCCGATATAGCTGCCTATGTACGCCGAGACAAGGCCGATGAACATCGCGGTCATAGCAATATCGCCGAAGCCTGCGCCGCCGGTGCCGGTTTTTTTGCCGCTGCCGAGCCGGCCGAGATAGCGTTTATTGAAGAACACCGACAGCACCATGCCCCACATGATGCACACGCTCATCAGCAGCGCAATGGTGGAAAAGGCCTGCGCGGTCATGTCCGCCGCGGAGAGCCCACCTATTCCAACGGCCTCAGCCGCTGCCTGCGCGACCTGCGTCTCATAATGCAGCGCACCGATGACTGACAGGCGCAGCCACGGCCACGGTGTGCCGAGGCTCCCGGAGAGTGCGATGACGCCCAGAAGGATGCCGACGCTTGGCAGGACGGAGAACGTGGCGCTGGAGGTGATAGCGCGCTTGAGCTTCACCGGGTCCATCCCCATGGCGATACCGGCGCGGTAGGCGCGGACCATGAACACGATGCACACAGCGGCAACAAAGGCGATTATCCCGCCGCATATGGCATACATCGGGGCGCTGTTGAGCAGCGAAAGAATACCCATTTGCTTTCCCTCTTTTCTTTACGATAAGATTGACTTAATAATATCACTGCCGTGCTCCTGTGTCAAAAAGTCTTTTGCTTGCGCAGGCATATACTTATGTGCTAAAATATTTATAAACAAAGAGAAAGAGTACGCACAGATGACGCAGACGGAAAAACAGAAGATGATGCTCACGGCTCCGGTCGAGGGGCTTATTTGCCGCATGGCCGTGCCGACGATGATAAGCATGCTCATAACGGCGCTGTATAACATGGCCGATACCTACTTTGTAGGCAAGCTCGACTCGAACGCCGCGACGGGCGCGGTGGGCGTCGCGCTGCCGCTGATGGCAATTATCCAGGCGACGGGCTTTTTCTTCGGCCACGGCTCCGGAAACTCCATCTCCCGGCACCTTGGCGCGGGAGATGTGGAGGACGCGGAGAAGCTGGCCGTCTGCGGCTTTTCGGGAGCCATAGGCGCGGGGATTATAATATGCGTCCTCGGTCAGCTGCTCCTTGAACCTCTCGCGCGGCTCCTCGGCTCGACGGCAACGATACTGCCCTATGCCAAAGAGTACATGCGCTATATACTTTTCGCTGCGCCATATATGACGGCGGCACTCGTGCTTAACAACCAGCTCCGTCTCCAAGGCAACGCGAGCTTTGCCATGATCGGCATCACTTCGGGGGCGGTGCTGAACGTCGCGCTGGACCCGCTGTTCATCTTCACCTTTAATATGGGCGTCTCGGGCGCCGCGGCAGCTACCGCGCTCAGCCAGCTTGTGAGCTTTGTGATATTGCTCTGGGCGCTTAAACGCGCGGGCTGCGTGCCGCTCCGTTTCAGATACGTGCGCTGTATGCCGTCCGTAATAGGACAGATTTTCGGCGGCGGACTGCCCTCGCTTGTGCGTCAGGGGCTTGCGAGCCTTTCGGTAATAATGCTCAACCGCGCTGCCGGGCCTTACGGTGACGCGGCCATTGCGGCGATGTCCATCGTCGGGCGCATAAGCCAATTCGCGGGCTCGGCAGTAATAGGCTTCGGTCAGGGCTTCCAACCGGTCTGCGGCTTCAACTACGGTGCGGGCAAGCGTGAGCGTGTGGAGAAGGCGTTCTGGTTCGGTGTCAAGGTTGCGTCGGTCGTCCTTCTAGTGACGTCAGTCGTGGGCTTTGCCCTCTCCGACAGGCTCATTGCCCTGTTCCGTCAGGGTGACACCGAGGTCATTGCCATCGGCTCCTTCGCCCTGCGCTGCCAGTGCGTGACGCTCCCGCTCGTCGGCTGGGTCATCATGAACAACATGATGTTCCAGACCTGCGGCTACACCAGCCCCGCAAGTCTCCTCGCAGCCGCACGGCAGGGTCTGTTCTTCATCCCCGCGGTCCTACTGCTGCCGCTGCTGTTCGGTCTGCTCGGCGTGCAGATAAGCCAGAGCATCTCCGACCTGCTGGCATTCTCACTCGCGGTGTATATGTACAAAAAGTACGAGCCGCGCATGTGGGAAATGTATAAGGCATAGCTGAATTTAGGGCAAACACCGGATACATCCGTCATATGATCGGCTGTATCCGGTGTTCTGTTTTTTCATATCACCACGTCAGCGACATTTCCACAAGCTCCGGGCGCGGATATTTTTGAAATAAGACCCACCGTCCCCTATACCCGCGCAGACCTCAACTGGATGGATAAGAACAGCCGCAGCAGCAAGGAAATGAACGATGCGGCTTCCCGTCCGGAAATCGCTGCGCTGCCGCAGGAGATTAGCGGGTATGACACCGTGTTCATCGGTTTTCCGATCTGGTGGTACACCGCGCCGCGCATTATAGAGACTTTTCTTGACGCCTGCGACCTCTCCGGTAAGACCGCCGTCTGCTTTGCCGCCTCCGGCGGGAGCACCGTTGCAAAGGCCGAGAAGGAGCTGAAGGCAGAGTACCCCGCCGTCATTTGGAAGAGCGTAAGATACTGAACGGGGTCTCAGACAGCGCCGTCGCCGCCCTGCTCGGGCAGCTCTGATATTGTGAAAAACCGGGACAACGCCCAATGTGATGGGTGTTGTCCCGATTTTTTGCGTTTATTATTTTACTTCTTGAGCTGGCGGATCATCTCGTCGCAGACCTCGTCCATGTCTCCGACTATGCCGTAGTCACAGTAGTTGAAGATGGGGGCGTGGGGGTCCTTATTGACGGCGATGAACTTGCCCGCGTCGACGCCTGTGACATGGTTCACCGCGCCCGAGATGCCGAAGCCGATATAGAGCTTGGGCTTTATCATGACGCCGGACTGGCCGACCTGAAGCTTATAGGGCAGAAGCTCACGGTCAACGATCGGACGGGTGCAGGCGATCTTGCCGCCGAGCAGTGATGCGAGTTCGCGGTACTTCGGCAGGCTCTCGTTCTTCATACCCGCGCCGACGCAGACAATGGTCTCGCAGTTTGCGATGTCAAGCTCAGGGTCAAAGGAATCGGCGGTGAAGCCGAGGAACTTCGTGCGTATCTCGCTTACGGGGAAGGAAACCTCCTCGTGTATCTCCTCTATCTCAGTCTTTCTGCCAACAGGAGCATACTTGAAGGTGCCGGGACGGATGGTGCCGACCTGCGGGCGGAGCACGGGAATGGTTATGACGGCCATGATCTTGCCGCCGGCAGCGGGCTCAACAAACTCGATGTCGGTAGTCTCGGGGTTATAGATGAGCTCGGTCGCGTCGCTGGTGCAGCCGGTCTCAAGGCGGGCTGCAAAACGCGGGGCAAAGTCGCGCCCGTTGGTCGTGCCGCCGACAAAGACAACAGAGGGATTGTACTTGCGGCAGAGAACGGTGAAGAGGTTAGTGTATGCCTCGGTATTGTATCTGTCGTAGCCGGTGCCGGAGACGTAGATGACGCCGTCCACACCGCAGTCCTTCACCCTGTCGATCTCGCTTTCGGGGAGAGTGCCGGCAATGACGGCGATGAGCTTATCACCGGATTCGTCGCAGAGCCTGCGCGCCTCGCAGCACAGCTCGAGCGCGACGGGGTGTGCCTGCTGTCCGTCATGCTCTATATATACCCACATGTTTTTGAAGTTCTTCTTATCCATAGCTGCTCCCCCTCTCAGTCCTTGATAAGCGAAATGAGCTTTGTGACGGTCGCTTCCGTGCTGCCCTCGTCGAGCATGACGCCGGGCTCCGGCATGACCGGCGGGAACATGCGAGGCACCTTTGTAGGAGAGCCGGGGTCGCCAATGCGGTCAAGGTCAAGGCCGGGGATGTCCTTGGAGGTGAGCGTCGTTATGACGGCTTTCTTGGAGGCCATCCAGTTCTTGAGACTCGGAAGGCGGAGGGGATAGTTCTTCTTTTCCATGGTGAAGAGGCAGGGCATGGTGACCTCTAGAGTCTCCGTTCCCTCTTCAACCTCACGCTCAACAGTGAGCTTTTTGTTTTCAAGATCGATATCCTTTATGAGAGAGGCGCTGGTTATCTGCGCCGCGTCAAAGCGCTCTGCAAGCTGGCTGCCCATCTGGCCGGTCGCACCGTCGAGCGTTTCCTTGCCGCAGAAGATCAGGTCAAACTCGCCCGCGGTGTTCGCGGCGGAGACGATGGAATAGCTCGTTGCGAGGGTATCGGCGTTGCCGAAGGCGCGGTCGGTAACAAGGATAGCCTTGTCCGCGCCGACGGCGAGGCATTCGCGCAGCACTGTTTCTGCGGCTGGGGGCCCCATAGTGATAAGCGTGATCTCCGCGCCGTAGGTCTCCTTGACCTTCACCGCCGCGGAAAGGGCGTTCGCGTCCAGAGGGTTGAGTATAGCGGGTACGCCGGAGCGGATGAGGTTGCCCGTCTCAGGGTCCATGCGCATCTGGTCAACGTCCGGGACCTGCTTGACGCATACAAGAATTTTAAGCATGCTGTGCCACCTTTCAGTTT
>CAKTPC010000138.1 GCA_934590505.1 uncultured Oscillospiraceae bacterium | reverse complement strand
CAGCAGGACTTTTTCATGTTCGCGTCCGATACGGAATGCACCGCGGTAAAGGAATGCGGACTGCTCGCGATCGTGTGCGACGGCATGGGAGGCATGGAGGGCGGCGAGACCGCAAGCCGCGTGTGCGCGGAGCATATATATAACGGCTACTATCATATGGGCAAAGCCGATGATGTGTGTCAGACTCTCAGGGAGCTTGTCACGGCGGCGGACGCCGAGGTAGCCGAGCTTACCGATCACAACGGCAGAAGGCTCATCAGCGGTACGACGGTCGCTGCCGCTGTAATTCGCGATGGTAAAGCATACTGGGTCTCCGTTGGAGACAGCCGTATTTATTATGCACATAACGGACAGCTTGAACAGCTCACGCGCGACCATAATTTCCGCCTGCTGCTTCAAGAGCAGTGCGACGCCGGATGTATCACACAGGAGGATGTCGACAACGACAGGCAGAGAGAGGCGCTCATAAGCTATGTCGGCAAGGGCGGCGGCCTGCTGATCGATACGGGCGCGATCGAACTAGGTGAAGCGGAGAACGACATGATAGTGCTCTGCTCCGACGGGCTGTATAAGTCATTGCCGGAAGAGGATATGCGAGAGCTCATGAGCCGTCATGCTGGGAACGGGCAGCATCTGCCATGGGTGCTCGTACATGCCGCAATGGCAAGCGGCAGAGCCGTCAGGAACGACAACATAACCGTTCTCGCAATGTATAAAAAATAATGGCAAGTCTGAGGGCTGCGGCGCAACGCCGCAGCCCTTTTAATACAATATCATGCCTTATGCGCGCAGCCTTATTTCATGCTGCGGTAATCCTCACAGTCGCAGATGCTGTCGGGCGGGAAGAATTCCTCGACCGGGAAGCGGATGCGGCTGAAGAGCGTGCAGGGATCATCCTCGGTGATCGTGCCGGGGCACTCCTTATCGGGCAGGCAGTAGTCATAGGCGGGAATGAGCAGCTGGGTATCACGCTCGAGCCTGATGATGCTGAACTGTCCGATCGTCGCGAACCAGCGGCGGGCGGTGTCGGTGAGGACAAGACTCTCGTCGAAGGCTGCTGTGATCGCTGCAGGGATGCTGCGCTGCTCAAGTTCAGTCGGCAGCAGACACTCAGAATCGCAGAGCTTGCAGTGCAGACAGATAGGATCGACGGAATTGACAACGGCGATGGGCAGTTCGTCGACCGTCGAGAGAGGCAGCGCACTGTCCGAGGAATAGGACTTCACGCTTGCGATGCTGCCGAAAAGCATGACCCGCTTATCGAACACGCACAGACCCGTGCAGGTCTGGCCGCCGGGGAAGGTCTCGCCGGTGACACGGTAGAAGTACGTGCAGTCGACGGTGAAATAGCCGCGGTTAAAGCCGACCGGTTCAACGCTTACATCTACATAGAGCAGCTCTGCCCGCTTGGGGCGGATGCTGAGCGCGTTTTCTATGTAGGACTGGGAACTCACGGTGGGGTAGACACGCAGATCATCCACACAGTCCTTGTCTCTGCAGCTATCGAATATCTTTCTAGTATTGACGCATACGGCTTCTCGAATGCTAGCCGAGTTCTCAACGGGCCCCGGCACTACTCTGTCGGCCATAGATATACCTCCTGTTGTCTGGATTGAAGAACACTTCAGTACAGTCTATGCGCAAGTTCCGCATATGTGTAAAAAACTCTTGAAAAAGCATGGACGGAAAGTATATAATGACATATAAAGCAATCATGGAAGGAGACAGTTATGGCACGTCTTGGATTCATACATGAAAAGCTGGATATCAAGATCCTGATCCTCTTTATCCTGCGCCGCCTGCCCGGAGAGGTCGAGCCGGAAACGCTGTGCGAGCTGTGCCAGTGCGACGGCGGGATAGACTACTTTGACTATTCGGACTGCCTTTCCGACCTTATCGAGACGGAGCATATAAAAGAAACCCCGACGGGGTATACGATCACCGACAAGGGCGCGAAGAATGCGGAGGCTGTAGAGAGCAGCCTGCCGTATTCCGTGCGCATGAAGGCACTCAAGCTGCTTGCTCCCGTTGAGGAGCGGCTGCGCCGCGCGGCGATGATAACGGCGCGCCACGAGGTCGGCGAGAACGGCTGCATGGTCGAACTTGCGATGTCAGACGGCAAGGGTGAGATAATTCACCTGCACCTGCTGTGCGGCGATGAAGAGCAGGCAAAGCTCATGGAGAAAAACTTCCGCCTCAACGCTGAGAGCCTGTATCAGGAGATTGCTGAAATGCTCAGCAAGAAATAAAACATCCGCAAAGTGCGGAGATTGGAGCTGCAATGTCAACGTACATACCTGAAAACTACAAAAGCCTGCTTACGATATATGATACGCAGAAGGCGATAAGCCTGCTCAAGCGTCTTTTCGAAGAGAATCTCGGAGCAAAGCTTAATCTGTACCGCGTTTCCGCGCCTCTGTTCGTCGATGAAAAGTCCGGCCTGAACGACGACCTCAACGGCTATGAGCGCCCGGTGTCGTTCGATATTCTGCGCACGGAGACAAAGGCGCAGGTCGTGCAGTCGCTGGCAAAGTGGAAGCGTCTTGCGCTCAAGCGCTACGGCTTCTTCCCCGGCAAGGGACTGTATACTGACATGAATGCCGTTCGACGCGATGAGGACGAACTTGATAACCTGCACTCGGTCTATGTTGACCAGTGGGACTGGGAGAAGGTCATACTCCCGGAGAACCGCACAATGGACTATCTCAAGCTTACGGTCATGGATATCGTCGCCGCGATATGCGACACGCAGGATACGATGCGGGCAATATATCCGCAGCTGACTGTTCTGCCGAAGCTTGAGCGCCGTGTCAGCTTTATAGACGCGCAGGAGCTTGAGGACATGTACCCTGAGCTTACACCGAAGCAGCGCGAGAATGCCTACGTGAAGGAGCATAAGACCGCTTTCATTATGGGCATTGGCGGGAAGCTCAAGTCAGGCAGACCGCACGACGGGCGTGCTCCCGACTATGACGACTGGTCACTCAACGGGGATATCATGTTCTGGGACGATGTGCTCGGCTGCGCAATGGAGGTATCATCCATGGGTATCCGCGTCGACCCCGCCGCGCTTGACAGACAGCTTACGATTTCCGGCTGCAATAACCGTCGCGAGCTGCCGTATCACAAGGCGCTGCTTGCCGGGGAGCTTCCGCTGACGATCGGCGGCGGCATAGGGCAGTCGCGGCTTTCGATGCTCCTGCTCGGTAAAGCGCACATAGGCGAGGTCCAGGCTTCGATATGGAACGCAGAAACCGTCGAGAAATGCGAGAAGGCAGGCATCGTTCTGCTGTAACAGCAGTGCAGCGGCACGGTTTGTTTATAGATTTTTAATAAACTATGCGGAACATAGCCAAAATAAGGACGTCAAATAGATGCAGGCGGAAATAGACCTGCATCTATCTTTTTGAAATATACGGAAACATACGGAGGAAAAAATGAAAAAACTGTTTACTGTTATCACGGTGCTCGCCGTTGTGCTTTCTTTCGCAGGCTGCGGCAACGTGAAGTATGAGGTCAGCGAGTATGACACGGCGGCGACGAACGATCTGGTACAGATGTTCATAAAGCAGCGCACGGTGACCGACGAGACCGAAGAAGCGGCGCTGACGATTGAAAACCTCACGGACGAGGATTATACCTACGGCGCGGCTCAGCGGCTCGAAATATGGCAGGATGGGCACTGGTGCGTGATTCCGGACAAGCAGGACTTCGTCACCATGCAGCTGTTCACGCTCCCGGCCAATGCGACTGATGAGGTGACCTTCAACTTTGCAAACCACTATGACAAGCTTGGCGACGGCAGATACCGCATTGTCATGAACTTCTCCGGCATGGATGGCAGCACGGCAATCGCCGCGGCTGAGTTCGGCATTGGAAGAGCTGAGAAGTAAAAACAAATCTATATCTGAATGCCGCCCTAATGCGGCGGTGACTTAGGAAAACATTGAAGCAAGGAACGGTGTAGCTTAACGGCTATGCCGTTCTTTGCTCTTTTTTACTTGTGTTGCGGGCATTTTCGATTGCCCGTGTGAAGTCAAATGCACCGATGAAGTTATAGACGATGGTGATTTCCCGCGTTCTGGATTTCTTGTCAACATGGGAAACTTCGATCCTGTCAATGAAAGCACGGAGAACAGCCGCGTCAAGCTCCTGCAAATCCGTGTACTTCTTTACGGCAGCGATAAACGCCTTGACATTGGTTTTCTGCTGCTCCTGCTGCTTCAGGTCTTTGCGCAAGACATCTGCCATTGATTTCAGGTTGCTTTGTTCCAACTCGTAGTCATGGGACATTTTGATAAACCGTTCGTCTGACAGCTTGCCAATCACATTGTCCTCATACAGTCGGGAGATAATGCGGTCAAGCTCGGCAATCCGCGTGTCTGCCTTTGCCAGCGTTTCACGCTTCCGAACAAACTCTGCATCTCTGTCCCGCATATCGCTCTCGGCAGCGTCCTGAATGAACTCCGCTTCATGCTCTGAAACATAGGAGATTGCTTCCCGCAGATTTCGCAGAACAATTTCATGCAGCACGACATTCTTGATAGAATGGGTCGTGCAGAGATCCTTGCCCTTGCGGTAGGTGGAGCAGATGAAGTATTTCTGGTTCTCCGCAAAGTTGGTAGCGCGGCATTGATACATTTTGCCGCCGCACTCTGCGCAATACAAAAGCCCGGAAAACATACCCATTTCACCCATCTTGGTAGGACGGCGACGCGCCTTGCGAATGTTCTGAACAATCAGAAACACGCTTTCCTCAATGATCGGCGGCTGGGTGTTCTCGAAGATCACCCAATTCTCAGGGTCATTCCAGATTTTCTTCTTGCTCTTGTAGGACTGTTTTGTAGTCTTGAAGTTTACGGTATGCCCCAGATAATCTACACGCTCCAAAATGCGGGAAACCGTTTCATTTGTCCATTTGTACGGGTCTGCTGTCGGCTTGTTGCTGGTCGGCAGACCTTTCGCACGGCAATAGGCGGTTGGGTTCAAGATTTGCTGCTGTTTGAGCCATTTAGCAATCTGCGTGGGACCCTTGCCAGACGCGCACAGGGAGAATATCTTCTGTACGACGGCTGCGGCTTCTTCATCGACGATCCATTTCTTTTTGTCCTCCGGGCTTTTCATATACCCATAGGGCGGAATGGTCGTCAAATGCTCGCCGGACTTGCCTTT
>CAKTPC010000137.1 GCA_934590505.1 uncultured Oscillospiraceae bacterium | reverse complement strand
ACAGTGATGTGTTCAGCCTACTGGTACTAATAACCCGAGGGCTTGACCTACAGTATGCAGGCAAACTCCTTGCTTTTGCTTCACTCTGTTCAGTTTTCAGGGCGTAAGTCCTAAATAAATAGTTGGTGTTTTTAACGGTGAGGGTCCACCTGTTCCCATTCCGAACACAGAAGTTAAGCTCACCAGTGCCGACAATACTTGTCTGGAGACGGACTGGAAAGATAGGTCAACGCCAACATTTGATCACAGCTTCGAGAAATCGCGGCTGTGATTTTTTGTTATATACTTCGATACTTGCAAGAAACAGACGAAGATGGTAAAATCCAAAAGCACAACAAATAAGCGAGGAGACAGATATGCTTTACTTTTCGAGCGACTACATGGAGGGTTGCCATCCGAATATTCTTCGGCGGCTCAGCGAGATAAACATGGACAAGAACCCCGGCTACGGCACGGACGCGATATGCGAGAGCGCAAAAAATAAGATACGTGCTGCCTGCGGCAAACCAGATGCGGAGGTATATTTCCTCGTCGGCGGGACACAGACGAACGCGACGGTTATAAGAGCAATGCTGCGCTCCTATGAGGGCGTGGTTGCTGCTGCAACGGGACACGTTGCGGTGCATGAAGCCGGTGCTATCGAAGCTGGAGGCCACAAGGTGCTGACGCTGCCGGAGCATAACGGCAAGCTCGACGCCGCGGAGGTCGAAGAATATATTGCGACCTTCTACAAGGACGCAAACCACGAGCACATGGTCAAGCCTGGTATGGTATATATCTCGCACCCGACTGAGTATGGCACGCTATACACAAAGGCGGAGCTTGAAGCGCTGCACGGCGTGTGCGCAAAGTATGATATCCCGTTGTTCCTTGACGGCGCACGCCTTGGCTATGGCCTTGCTGCGACGGATACGGACGTGACGCTTGGGGCAATCGCGGATAACTGCGACGTGTTTTACATCGGCGGGACGAAGGTCGGCGCGATGTTCGGCGAGGCAATCGTGTTTACCGGAAAAGCGCCTGAGGGCTTTTTCTCAATCATTAAGCAGAGCGGCGCACTGCTGGCCAAGGGCTGGATGCTCGGCGTACAGTTCGACGAGCTGTTCACGGACGAGCTGTATCTGAAGTGCGGCAGGAACGCGATAGACTGCGCGGAGCGTCTCAAGGCCGGGCTTATCGCCAAGGGCTATCATATGTATCTCGATTCTCCAACGAACCAGCAGTTTATCGTCATCGAGACGGTGAAGCTCAAAGAGCTCGGAAAACAGGTCGCCTACGGATTCATGGAGACCTACGATGCGGAACACACCGTCATACGCTTTGCCACTAGCTGGGCAACGCGCATGGAGGACGTCGAGAGGCTGATAGAACTGCTTTGATAATCGGATATGAAAAATGCACAGGCAAAATTGCCTGTGCATTTTCGCTTATTTAGGTTCAGCCGCCAGCACGGCTCGCGAGCCAGCCGGAGTAGTCAGCGCCTTGAGAGGTGGCCTCAAACTCGCCGGTGAGCTTGCTCAGTACACGGTTATAGCCCTCGGAGCCCTCCTCATACGGGGTCGGCTTATAGTCGTTGTAATTTTGCTCCTTTGCCATCGCAGCATCGATCTTACTGCTGACACAACAGGGGATGACGTCCATACCGGTGCGAGATATGCTGCCATCGTCATTCCTCGTCAGCTCGACCTGGACGATTGCCGTATCCGGATCGCTCGGCATAGTGCTGCCGCCGAAGGTCCAGTTTCCCATGCTGTAGAGGATCAGCCCGTCGCCGTATTCCTCAATAGGCTGAAGGCAGTGAGTGTGACTGCCATAGATGAGGTCGGCTCCTGCGTCGATGCATGCGTGGGCAAGATCGATCTGTGCTTTGTTGGGCTCATAGTACAGTTCCTGCCCCCAATGGAAAGCACAGATTATATACTCCGCGCCGTCATCAATGAGCTGCTGGATCGCATTAAGAGCCTTGTCCTTGTTCGGAGCGAGGTCCTTGCCGGAGCAGTAGATACCAATAACCAGACCGCTGTCAGTAGTATAGAGCTGTGCCTGTCCCTCCTTGCCGAAGGGAATGCCGTAGGCTTCAAGGGTGTCATAGGTGCTGGTCTCACCGGCTTCATAGCAATCCATGATATGGTTGTTTGCTGTGGTGACGAAGTCAACGCCGCCGTCGATTATGATGTTGGCATACTCGGTCGGCGCGATGAACGGGAAGTATACCTGCGTGTAGTCATATGTGAGGTTCTTGTCGGAGAGGATGCACTCGAAGTTCGCGATGGTGAAATCGTCATTCTCGAAATACTGAATGGTGTTCGAGAATGGATAGGAATAATCCCCGTTTATGACCCCGGCGTAGCCCGCGGGGTGCTGGGCATAGTTCGCGTTCGACCAGAGCGTGCAGTCACCAATGACGGAGAGCGTGTAGGTCTCGGGCGTCGGAGTCGGCGTCGGAGTCGGCACCGGAGTCGGCGACGGGGTAGGCGTGGGCGAAGCGTCGAGCGGCGCGATGACGGGTTCGGCACTCGCGACAGGCATCTCTGGTGAATCGAGCCGGAGCATTATGGTGATGGCAAGTATGCCGCACAGCAGCAGAAAGCAGATCAGTTTGAGTATCTTTTTCATTTCTAAACCTCAGAAAACAACGTATATATATGGACGTACGCGGGAGCATTATGTTCCTACAGCAGATTTTTTATAACGGGTATCTTCTTTGCAACAAAGCTCACGGCAAAGCACACTGCGGCACACAGCGCTGCGACGCCAAGAAGAGAAACGATGGGGTGCTCAAGGCTGGCAGCGATGCCGACGCGCTCAAGTACATTGAGTATAAGCGGATGCAGCAGATAGACGCCGAGAGTGCAGTCGGAGAGCTGATGTATAAGTCCTCCACGCCTAAAGTCATGGCCTTTGAGAGCGAGGAAGAAACAGAACATCGCGCTTGCCATGATGAAGTTCGGCAGGGAGAAATAGCTGAACAGCCAGCCGTCGGCATAGCCGCAGTAATTGGAGTACCAAATATTCCCGGCGGTTGTGAGCACAGCGGTCAGCAGAAAGACGAGCGGCGCAATCCAGAGCGTCCGCCTGCCATACTCGAGCTGCCCCAGATACCAGCCCCATATAATATAAAGCAGATACGGCAAATAGTCAAAGCCAAAATTCATCGTGAAGCGGTTGAGGATATACGCGGGATCGGGCGTGAGGTTGCAGTTCTGCATCAGCAGAACAAGGAACAGAAACACGCCGAGAAGCCAGCGCATGTCGAGCTTTGCACCGTGTATGGCTGCGTGCAGTATCGGGATGAAGAGACAGCATGTCACCATCGCGGAGATGAACCACATATGATAGTGCCCGGCCATGACAGAATAGAAAAAGTCATAAGCGCTGCCGAAGCTGCCGGACGAAACGCGGCTGCCAATGGCGTAGAGCGCCGACCACAGGAGGAACAGCCCCGCAAGTCGGAGAATGTGCCGCCTGAAAAAGTTCCCAAGCTCAAGCCTTTCGCGTGAGAGTATCAGCAGCCCCGTCAGCATGAAAAAGACGGGAACACTGCCGCGCACGGCGGTGCTGATGAAAGAGAGCGGAACGAAGACCGGTTCATACAGCGGACAGCTATGATAAAGCGCAGAGCCAGCATGGATAATGATAACCATTATGCAGGCCGTTATTCTGCATATATCGAGTTCATATCTTCTGGACATCAGGGGGAGTTTCCTTTCGCTCGATGAGGGATAATTTTTCTTTGCGGGTAAGGCGCTTGATGTGCCATTCGCGGCTGCGCGCGTCGTGCTCGCTGTCGCATTCCTCGGCGTAGACAAGCTCCACCGGCAGATGCGAGCGCGTGTATTTGCAGCCCTTACCGGCTGAGTGCAGCGAGACACGCGCATCAAGGTCGTTTGTCCAGCCGGTGTAAAGTGAGCCGTCGCCGCAGCGGAGAATATAGACCCAGTTCAACGCTGCACCTGGCGGATGTTCTTTTCAAACTTGCTGCGCGCGCCCATAAGCTCATGCCCGCAGCCGCAGCAGCGCAGCTTGAAATCCGCCCCCGTGCGCAGCACCTGCCATTGCTTGCTGCCGCAGGGATGGGCCTTTTTCATTGTGAGGATATCGCCGACCTGAATGTCCATTACTTCTTGATCTCCTCCCAGTAGCGCTTTGCAGCCTGTTCGGTCTTGTTGTCGCCGTAGTCGTAATAGTGCGCGCCGCGCAGCTCATAGGGCAGGTACTGCTGATGTACCCAGTGGCCGGGATAGCTGTGCGGGTACTTGTAGCCCTGCTCGCGCTCGAAGCCCGTGCCGTCGGCGTGGACGTTCTGGAGCTCGCGCGGGATGCTGCCGGTGTGCCCGGCGCGGACGTCGGCGATCGCAGCGTCGATACCCATGCAGGCGGAGTTTGACTTCGGCGCGGTCGCAAGAAGGATGCATGCCTCGGCCAAGGGGAGCTTTGCCTCGGGCAGACCGAGTTGGAGGGCGGAGTCCACACAGGCTTTGACGATCGGTACGGCCAGCGGGTAGGCAAGGCCGATGTCCTCGCTCGCCGAGCAGAGGATGCGCCGGCATGCGCCGACAAGGTCGCCGACCTCAAGGAGCCTTGCAAGGTAATGCAGAGCCGCGTCCGGGTCGGAGCCGCGCAGCGACTTCATGAGCGCGGAAAGAATGTCATAATGATCGTCCCCGTCGCGGTCATAGCGCATGGCGCTGCGCTGAGTTATTGCAGCGGCGTCCTCGGCGGTAATAACGCTGCGATCCCCCGCGGCGGAGAAGAGAAGCTCGACCGAGTTTATCGCCTTGCGCACGTCCCCGCCGCAGGCGGAGGAAATGCGTTCGGCAGCGCCGTTTTCAAGCGTGAGCGGGGTATCCCGCCGCGCGTTCATTATATCCACCGCACGAAAGACAGCCTGCTTCACGTCCCCGGCGGAGACGGGTTTGAACTCAAACACCGTCGAGCGGCTGAGTATAGCGTTGAACACGCAGAAATAAGGGTTCTCGGTCGTGGAGGCGATGAGCGTGATGCGCCCGTCCTCGATAAACTCAAGCAGCGACTGCTGCTGTTTTTTGTTGAAATACTGTATCTCATCGAGATAGAGAAGCACACCGCCGGGGGCGAGGAAGGTATCAAGTTCATCGATGATCTTTTTTATATCGGCGATGCCTGCGGTCGTCGCGTTGAGCTTGCGCAGCGAGCGGTTGGTGCGCTGGGCGATGATGCGCGCGACGGTGGTCTTGCCTGT